>JAGVHG010000150.1 GCA_020056715.1 Phycisphaerae bacterium
GCCACTCGGCCAACCGGCGGGTGATCTCCGTCGCCCGTTTCCGTATCGCGGCGAAGTCCCCACGAGCGAGTTCGGACGGTTCAAAGAGCGGTTTGACAAAGCCGACGCCCGCGCACCCTGCGTTCAAGAACTCCACGAAGTTCTCGGTCGTCACGCCCGCCGTAGGAAAGAGTCGCAAATGGGGTAGCGGACCACGCACCGCCTCGATGAATCCGACCCCGCCTGCCGGCGCCGGAAAGACCTTTACGAAATCCGCTCCCAGGCGATGCGCCGTTTGCATTTCCGTCGGCGTGTACGCGCCTGGGATGCTTACCACGTCGAGCGTGGCGGCCTCGGCGACGATGATCGGATCGCAGATGGGCGAAACCAGGAACCTTGCCCCAGTGGCGACGGCCTTGCGCGCCTGTTCGACGGTGAGGACCGTCCCTGCGCCCACCAGCAAATCCGAACGTCTTGAGAACTCGGCGATCAGTTCGAACGCACCCGGCGTGGTGAGGGTGAATTCGACTATCCGGAACCCGCCGTCGACGGCGGCCCGCATCGCTTCTCCGGCCACGCCCTGGTCGTTCGTCCGGATAATCGCGCTAATCCGCTCCCGTTCGATCACCGCCGCCGTTTCATGTCGTCGTGTCTGTCCCATAGACCCTACCTTCCCTCGCGATGCCAAGGCCGAGTGACGTTCGCCCCAACGCTCATCCGCCTACGGCGGATTGGTGCTAATGCCGGAACCGCAATTGTGCCCTGACTTATTACAAAAGGGAAACGCGGGCCGGGTAATGCCCAACGAAGACCACAAGACTCCAAGAATAACCTCGCTCCAACACTCAAGGGTGTTGGAGCTGACGACTCCCTTATGGTATACTACCGGGACGTGGTTGGGATTCAGGCTACGGGTCATCAATGAGTGTTGCCGCAGTGTGTGTAAACTCCTCGCCCCAACGCTCAAGGGCGTTGGGGCTGACGTTGGGAATGGATGGATGGATGAGATGCGCAATCGAAACTCTGTCGTAGTGATTGGTATGATTGTCTTGAGCGGACTCGCCGTTTACACGGTTTGTCGCAAGGCTTCGACGACTTCAACGACCGGAACGGGCAACACGCCGTCGACGCCCCAACCTCCGGTACTCGACGAGAAGACCAAAACGGTGATAGCTGAGTTGACGGCCCGTTGGGACGAGTTGCAGGCATTCTCCGCGTCCGTCGCCACGGAGTTACCCCAGGCCGCTGGTAATCCCGGCACTACCCTAGGCAAAGGAACCTATGAATGGTCTAAGCGCGGCGAGAAGCGCCTGATCCGTTTTGGATTGGTCAACACGATTCGAATCACTACCGGCGAAGCTAAGGCTCTCCACACCGGAGAGATCCTGAACTTCGTGTACGACGGCGAGTTCCTCTATTCGCAACTGCAACAACCCGTAACCTTCAAGCAAACGACCAAGTCCCGCTACGAACCCGATCACGTACTACAGATCGGTGGTAAGGACCTGTTCCGAGGTCTTTCGGAGACCAACAGCCTCAAGCTCCAACCCGAAGAGATGCTCAACGGCAGGGCTTCGTACGTCATCGAAGCGACTCCGACCACAGAGAAGAGCAGCTCCATCCACTACTTTGATAAGCAGACCGGTGTGCGGTCCAGGATGATCGAGCGCGATGAGACCGGCAAGGCCACGCTTACCTTGACCCTGTCCGAGTTCAATACGAATCCGGAATTCAGCGAGGATTACTTCACCTACAAGCTACCCGAGGGGTTCGAGCTGATCGACAAGACAAAGGTCGAACCGTGAGCCGTGCCTGAGAACTCCTTCTCCCTTTAGCGCGGTACGTGTTTAACGTGCAGGGAGGGGCAGGGCGAGCCGGTGCTACCCATCTCACGAAACGGTGGCGTATCTTGAATCCAAGTCCCCTGACCCCAGCCGCAGTTGTCCAACAACCGACGGTGCATTGTGATTGGGCAGTATTCGACGCTATAATAGAAGCACGAAGGGTTCAGGCATTGGGTTGCCTGGAGGCATCTCGGGTGGTCGGGCCGCCATCCGGCAACGTTCGTCTCGAGCTTATGCGCCATCGTTCAAGCGGTTTGCGGAACCGTCTGAGACCGCAACGGTTCTGACGGTTTCAGCGATCCTCCCGCCGGTGGGTGCGGCAAGCTCGGACGGGAGTGTTTCGGCGGCCTAGATTCTTATCCACAACACGGCGACGCGCACGGACTCGACGAACCAGGCTGTGCGCCACGGTTGAACTCACCCAAACGCTCAAAAGCGTTTGGGTTGACGGGTGTTGGTTCTGCTCGCTAGCCAATGTCCCCTGCGGCGTTGAAACCGCTATACGCACCGGTCCCTCGCGGAAACACTCACGGGTGTTTCCGCTGACCCCACCGCTCGTCCGTGTACCCACGAATCTGTTCGGCTGCGCGAACCACGCCGAGTACGAAGGAGTCATGCTATGTCGGACCGACGAAACTCTCACGAAGTCAACGGCGATCGGGCGATCTCCAGCCTGGGCGTACTGTTCGCCACGGTTTTTGGCTCTCTTCTGGGGCCGATGTTCCTCGTGCTTACCGCGATGGGCATCGTGAACTCCGGGAGCGGCTGGTTTACGAAGCTCGACGCGATTTTTGCTGGTCTCCTTACGCTTATGGTGGCATGCCGGTGGGTGGAGCAGAGGTCAGGGTCGGCGACGACCGCAAAAGGTGAACGGGCAACCATGCAGGACTTCCGGCGGCACGTGCGTTCAGTGCTCCTTATCGCGACCCTGATTTGGGTCGCGGCGAACCTCCTAGGAAACCATGTGTTGCATTGAGACCCATGAGACGCGCCACGCGGGCAGTGAGGCGGCCGCCGTCACCCTCCGGCGATCGGCGGAGAAGCGATTGCCGACACTGAAAACGCCCTAGTCCGCGCCGCCGTATAGTGGACCCCGTTTATTACGCCTCCGATGGCGTTCGTGCAACGGCTAGGACCGCGTTAATCAAACCGATGTGCGAGTAGGCCTGCGGGTGGTTGCCGAGCGATTGCCGTGTCCGGGGGCAATACTCCTCCGGCGCTAGCCCCGTTGGCCCGAATAACGCAGCAAATTGATCGAGTAGATCGCGTGCGTCGCCAACCCTTCCAACCAACACCAAGGCTTCGATCAACCAGGAAGTGCATAAATGGAACCCACCCTCGCGTCCTGGTAGGCCGTCGTCGTACAAATACCGGTAGACCGTCGGTCCTCGGCGAAGCGTGCGCTCCACGGCTTCAATGGTGCCGACAAAACGAGGGTCGCTTCCGGGGATCAGCCCCGAAAGGCCGACGTGGAGGGCGGCCGCATCCAACGCGGTGTCGCCATAGGTGGCCGTGAAGGCGCCTAGGGCACGATTCCAGCCGAGTTCCAGTACATCGTTCGCGATCTTCTCGCGAAGCGAAATCCATTCCACGGGTTGCTGGGCGGTGAAAGCCTGCGCGATTCGAAGGGCGCGGTCCACGGCCACCCAGCACATTACTTTCGAATGGACATGATGCTTCCGCGGACGACGAATCTCCCAGTTGCCGTGGTCCGGTTCATGCCAACGTTGGCCTACCGCGCTGACTATCGCTTCAGTGAGTCGCCAATGCTCGGTCGAAAGCGCTGCACCGTTTTCCGCCAGCAGAGCTACAAGCTCCATGATGGGCCCGAATACATCGAGTTGCAGTTGCTGCGCCGCTGCATTGCCAACGCGAACCGGACGGCTGCCCCGATAACCGGGTAGCTCTCCTATCTCCGCCTCAACACTCAGGTGCCCTCCGGTCACCGTGTAAACCGGGCGAAACCATTCGGGAGCTTCGTCGCGGTCGAGGATGCCAAGCAGCCAGTCTATTAACCGAGTTCCCACGCCGGTTGAACCGAGCTTGGCCAGCGCTGTAGCCGCCATCGCGGAATCGCGGAGCCAGCAGTAACGGTAGTCCCAGTTTCGTATTCCGCCGATGTGTTCCGGCAGGCTTGTGGTTCCCGCGGCGACGATCGCCCCTGTCGGACCGTAGCACAGGGCCTTTAATACCAGAGCACTACGCCGCACGAGTTCGGAGCAGACCGGCGGAATCCGTAGTTGATCTGCCCATACGTTCCAGAACCGGCTCGTCTGCTCCCGCCGCCGAGGCTCGGGAACGATGAGCTCCTGCGACGTGGACAGACCGTAGCGAAGCTCAAGAACGACGGTTTGATCGGTCAGTTCGTGTTCAGCAATTGCAAGTTGATGGGGCCCCTCGTCAACCAGCCGCCATTCCACTCCGGGTGCCCGAAGCACGATGGGATCCAGCGATCCTTCCACTTGCAACCCTTCGTCAAGGCGGCGAAGCCGCGTAGGCTCCCGTCCGAAGTCCGGGCGTGGCGCGAACTCGATTACGATCCGTCCTGTGCCCTCGATCACACGAATCAGGTCGGAGCGCCCTGCCCGCTGGTAGGGTCGGCCGTTCGAGCAATCCAAGTAATCAGTCACGACGAATCCGGGCCACTCCGTCCGGAGCTGGAACGTGTTACCGACATAACTTTGACGTAGCGCTAGCGAACCATCCGCTGCTTTGATTGCAAAGAATCCCGCCGCAGACCCACCAAGAAGCTCAGCAAACAGCGCCGTCGAATCGATCCGGGGGACGCAGAACCAGACGACCCGCGCGTCCGGTGTGACAAGGGCCACCGTCCTTTGGTCGGATAGCAGCGCATGCCGTTCGATAGCGACGGCTTCCGAGCCCTTCAACCAATCTTCGCGAAGCTCGGCCAGGGTAGCCAAGACGCGGGCCGCCTCCGTGCTGTCTGCGACCCTAAAGAGTGCTTTCGTCGCTCCGCCGCCGACTCTTACGCCGACATCCGGGCCGCAAAGTATCGCGAACGCATCCTCGTCGCTCTCGTCGTCCCCGATGAAGAGCGCCGCAGTTGCCCCTACCCGGTGCCGGATCGCAGCGAGCGCCTTGCCCTTGTCGGTTGGGATAACGCTCAGCTCGATCACTTTCTTGCCGCGCTTGATGTGAACGCCGGTTATCACCGCAGGCCCGGCCAAGATGGCATGCACCGCCCGCTCAGCGGCGTGTTCGTCGGCGAGCCGGTAATGGAAGGCCACGCTCGCCGGTTTCTCTTCGACGCGGAATCCACTTCCGGCGCCGGCCACGGCGAGCAATTCGCCCTTGATCCGATCGCGCAGGTCGACGAGCTTGGGGTCCAAACTTCGCGCAAAACCGGGATCAAATTCGCTGCCGTGACTACCGACAAGATGTACTTCCTCGGATAGGCCGGACAACGAGGCCAGATCGCGAAGCGCCCGACCGGAGATGACCGCGACGTGAGTTTGTGGCATCACCGCCAAGGCATGCAACGCCACCATCGCCTCGCGATTGGGCTTGGCCAGAGAGGGCTCTGCGGCAATGGGCGACAACGTTCCGTCGAAGTCGCTGGCGACGAGCAGCACAGGGGTACGCGACAACTCACTTAGCCGTGAAGAAAGATCATCCATGCGTCCAGCATCCCCCTCAACCGCGAGGTCGCCATTCCCGTCTCACACAGCGTAGCAAAAAGGCCATTGCAGGGAAAGCGGTTACAGCGTAGAACGGTTCGCATGGCCCGGCTTCTCCGGTTTCTGGCGGTCCTCGTCGTCGCCCTGGGTCTTCTGGCCTGGGGCTCCTTCCACGTCGTCAACAGTACTACGCAAGCATGGTTCGAGAAGGACATCGCTCTGCGCGCACAACTCGCCGTCAACGGCGCTCGCTGGGCGTTGCTCTCACGCTGGGACCCCGCTCAAGCGGATGCCATTCGCGACGTCTTGACGGAAATCGCACGTGATGAACGAATCATGGGCGCGGCGGCATGCAATTCTGATCTTAGCCTCCTTGCCGCCACCACGGAGTACCCATCTCAGTTCTCGTGTGCCGGTTTGGGGCCACAAGTTCGCCAAACCCCCGATACGCTGGCGAAAGACTGGCGTACCTCTACTTTGGACGTCCAACTGCCCGGAGGACGAGTTCATGTCAGTGCGGTTCCCATTGTGTATGTTGGTAAGGCGATGGGTTTTGTTGCTCTCGTCCATGATATGGCTTTCATCGATCGGCGCGAGGCGAAAGTTCAGCAACTCATCCTGATCGCATTCGGAGTGCTTGCGGTCGCCGCCTCGCTCATCACGGTTCTCGCTGGGCGACTATTCTGGCGCTGGTGGACACAGGAGATCCGCAAGTTTCTGAAGGGCGGGGCGCAGCGCCGCGAGTTTCGGCCGATCCTCCGGGACGTGCGCGAGTTGATCGAGCGCATCGCCGCTGATCGCGCGCTAGACGAAGAAGGCGGCGCCTGGACCCCGGCACGACTAAAGCAAACGCTTACCCAGCACCTGCACGGTGAGAAGGTTGTCATTCTCGCGAACCGGGAGCCTTATATTCATGACCGTGCGGCGGACGGAACAGTGCGCATTCTCCACCCGGCCAGCGGTCTCGTCACCGCGATGGAGCCGGTGATGCGGGCGTGCGGCGGCGTTTGGGTGGCTCACGGGAGCGGTTCCGCCGACCGCGAAACAGCGGACCACGATGGGCGAATTCGCGTGCCCCCCGGCGAGGAATCGTACATCCTCCGCAGAGTCTGGCTCTCGCCGGAAGAGGAAAAGGGCTACTACTACGGGTTTGCGAACGAAGGGCTTTGGCCGCTGTGCCACATGGCCCACACCCGGCCGGTTTTCCGGCGGGAGGACTGGGAGCATTATAAGATCGCCAACCGGAGGTTCGCCGAAACGGTGTGCAGTGAGGTCGACTCCGACGATCCGATCGTCTTCGTGCAAGATTACCACTTCGCTCTAGCACCTCGATTTATTCGGGAACACCTGCCACGCGCGACGATCATTTCTTTCTGGCACATCCCCTGGCCCAATTCGGAGCGCTTGGGGATATGTCCTTGGCGTGAGGAATTGCTCCAGGGAATGCTCGGTAGCAGCATTCTGGGCTTTCACACCCAGCTCTATTGCAACAACTTCGTCGACGCCGTCGACCGCTTTCTGGAGGCACGCATTGACCGCGAGCAGACCGCCGTGATCCACCAGAAGCGAAGAACACTGGTGCGCGCGTACCCGATATCGATCGAGTGGCCGAGTCATTGGCTCAAGGATAGTCCGCAGCCCAGCGATTGCCGCGGACGAGTGCTCGCCGAATTGAAGCTTTCCCCTGACACACTGCTCGGTGTCGGCGTGGACCGTCTGGACTACACCAAGGGAATCGAGGAGCGGTTATGGGCGGTTGAGCGACTGCTTGAGCGCTACCCTGAGTTTCGCGGCCGATTCACGTTTGTCCAACTTGCCGCCCCAAGCCGCACGGCGATCGAGCGCTACCGTCAACTCGATGAGGCGGTGGCAACCACCGCTGCTCGAATCAACGAACGATTCTCGATGGGTGAATACCGCCCGATTATCCTTCTGCGTGCCCACCACGAACCTCCTACCGTTTACCGCTATTACCGCGCGGCGGATCTCTGTTACGTGAGCAGTCTCCATGACGGAATGAACCTTGTGGCGAAAGAATTCGTCGCCGCCAGGGACGACGAACGCGGCGTCCTCGTCCTTAGCCACTTTGCCGGCGCCTCCAAGGAGCTTACCGAAGCATTGATCGTAAACCCGTACGATCTCGATGAGGCGAGTTCGGCACTAGCCACGGCGCTCCGCATGTCACCCGAAGAACAGCAAGAGCGCATGCACGCCATGCGGACGCTGCTGGCGGAGTACAATGTGTATCGTTGGGCGGGACGAATGCTTATCGACGCGGCGCGCCTTCGAGGGAAGGACCGCCTCACGGGTCGGTTGAGCGATCACCTCACTGGGCCCACGGAATCACGCAGATAGAGGAACCGAGCCGCACCGGGGATGAGGGAAATCGTCGCTTCATAACCGATTCGGTGCAGCGTACCAGAGCGATCGGCTACGCCGTGGACCGGGCCGCCTACGTCATCGAAACGACTCCGATCACGTGCAAGAGCAGTTCCATCCACTACTTCGATAAGCAGACTGGCGCGCGCTCAAGGATGATCGAACGCGATGAGACCGGCAAGGCCACGCTCACCTTGACCCTGTCCGACTTCAACACGAATCCAGAGTTCAGCGAAGATTACTTCACCTACAAGCTTCCCGAGGGGTTCGAGCTGATCGACAAGACGCGCGACAAGCCATAGCTGGTTGGGACCAGGTCGATCATGGCGCCAGGCGAGAACCTAAGACGAATGCGGAATGCAGTGGTTCGGCCGACCTTCCAGCATTCCGCATTCCACGTACTAGCGGATAAGTCCCGGCTCGACCCAGTCGAACCGATCCTGCATGTCGCCGTTGTCCCCGTATTCGACGATTAGCTCGATGCGTCCGGCGTGCGACACATCCACGCGTACGGGTCCAAAGAGGCTCCCGCGGCGAACGTGGGCCTTCTCGAAGCGCCGCTGCCCGTCGACGAGGACCACGACCGTCACGTCGGCCAACGGTCCGCTGTCGTCGTCCATGCCGAACGAAGTGACGAACTCTCGATACTCCCCGTTCAACTCAAAGATGAGGTTGGAGCGACTATGCACGCCGATACCCCGATCGTACGGCACGCCGGCTACGAGGATCGGCCCGCTCAACACGTTTCGGCCGGCGAGGTATTCCCAACCAGGCCCGAGCATCGGCGACTGCTCGTAACTGACCAGTTGGCAGCCACCTGTACGCCCAAAACGCTCAAGGGCGTTTTGGGCTAATGAGTCGGACAACCACTCCCACCGTCCACCGATCACATCCACCGCAACGACGCGGTCGGCGTCGATGCGGACCCGCGTCCCGGTTCGCAGCTTCGCCTCCACGCCCTCGTCCGCCCATTCCAGCCCTGTCGCCGTCAGCCTTGCCCCGTCACGCAAGGTGACGATCGCGTACGGCCGCGGCGTCGCCGTCGGGACGGCATAAGCCAGTCGAGCAGCGATCACCAGGCGGAAAGGCGCCGTCGTAGGGCCTATTCCCGTGTCGATGGCGATCCCATCCGCATCGATGGCGCTGATGAACCCGCGGAGCACGTCCCCGTTAGTGAGGAGCACCCGATCATCTTCTCCGCCGAAGGCGGACTCAAGGGCGTTGGGGCTGCTGGCCGAATCCGCCTTCGGCGGACCTACTGTGGACCGACCGGCGGATTCGGCTGACGCACGGTCCAACCACTGCAAAGACTCGCGATGGACGCCTGTGGCCGCTCGCGCCGACGCGATCCGCGCTATCGCGTCGAGGGGGATAGGAACCTCGCCCAGGTCGGCAGTCTCCATCACCACCGTTTCCCCGCGGGCGCCAATCACCCGGCCACACAGCACATCGCCCCACGTGAACGTGATCGTCCATGACTCACGGTCTCGTTGTCCCACCCCCTCGGCTAAGGCGTCTTGCGGTCCGCCGGCCGGCGGATGCTTTACGCCAACAACTTCGCTCCACGACTCACGGGTCGTGGAGCTGACGCGAATGATGTCCGCGATGGGGATTTTTACTATCTGCTTTTCCGCGCTCGTTTGCACCATCGCTCCATCCCGGAGCGAAAAGGAGACGAGCCGTCCCGTTACGGCCTGCGGGTCCACGGTCTGAACATCGACCGCCGTTTCGCGTACGGCGGACTTCACGTCAGCCATCGCCGCAGGCAGGGCGAAAATGGAGGTGAACATTAGCGCGGCGTGCCCAAAGGCAACGACGAATGCGGTCCGCCGACCGGCGGAGTGAATGCGGAATTGTGAATGCGGAATGAGCGGTGTCATCCCTTCGCTGCTCAGGACAGGGCTGAGCGAAGCGATGCATCTCAATCGCGAGAACAGACCCTTCGCTGCGCTCAGAGCGTGTGAAAGAATCGAAACCGCTCCTCTTTCGACGGCTCCTAAGATTCGATTCCGGGGTTTTGGCTTTGGAAGAACGCTCAGAAAAACCCCACGCTCGATTTTTTCACAGGCTCTCAGCATGACAATTCTCGGCTACGGCTCCCGCAAGGCAGTGACCACGGCAACCCGCGACGCGCGCATAGCCGGAATCCATGCCCCGATCACCCCCACGACGATCACCGAACCCAACGCACAGGTCAGATTCGTGGGCGTCAGGTGAATCTCGAACGCCAACGTCGTAAAGGTGCTGGACCCGAACATATCCTTCGTGTTGCCCATGACGTACAGCCAAGCGATGCATCCCACGCACCCCAGCAGTCCCCCGAGTATAGAAAGAAAGACCGACTCCAGCACGAACCCGGAGAGAATCTGCCCACGGCTGAAGCCGATCGTGCGAAGCATGGCAATCTCCCGCGTCCGACCCGCGACCATGGAGAACATGGTGTTGGCGATGGAGAAGATCGCCGCGAGGCACATCACCGCGACCAGCACCTTGGTGATGCGCAGGTAGGTGTTGATACTGGCCGATTGGGTCTGCCAGTATTGCGCTTCGGTCTGGGCGCTAAGCTGGATCTTCGGGCCTTCGATCAGCTCAATTACTTTCTTCGGATCTGCGCCGCCCTTCAGTCGCAGCGACGCCGACGAGTACATCGTCCGGTTATAGGCATTCATCAGCGACGGAAGATAACCCCACACCTCGCTTTCCGCCGGACCTTTGTCGGCCGTGAAGTAACCCACAACCGTGTAGTGGCGGTTGTTTCCGTACCCCAGTTCGAGGGTGTCGCCGATGTTCAGCCCGGAGAATTGCTGAGCGGCGGCAACTCCAACGATTACCTCCTGAGCACCCGCACTGAACACTCGCCCGGTCGGTTGAACGGTCCGGTGAACCTTGAACGCCGCCTCCGTGACTCCCCGCAGGGCGATGTTCCCCCACGTCTTGCCCCCATCCCGCACCCGCGGTCGCGAGATCTGAACCATCATCTCCGGACTGAGCAACGGCTCGTTGGTCGTCGGATCACGCGCGATGTCGTCCAGTTGGTTGAGATTGTTGTATTCGTCCACCGGCAGGGCGCTGTTGGTCTCCGCCGTGGCCCCACGTTTGAGGACCAGCAGCTTGGTCTCGTCCCGTGCTTGGGAGAGCGAGCGATCCAACGACGCCGCGAACCCCAGCATCCAGGCAAAGACCCCTACGACCGCTGCGATCACGAGCACGGTAAGCAGCGTCGTCGTCTTGCGAACGAACAAGTTCCGCCAATGATAGGAAATCGGAAGTGCCATGGGCAAAGCTGGTTAAGGGTTGACATCCCGCATCTAGGCGATTCTCCTGAGGGCATCGACGCTACGCAGGCGCATGGCCTGGTAGGCGGGCAATAGACCCGCCGCTAATCCTACGATGAGCGCGATGCCGATCGATACCACAACGGCCACTGGTGAGACTTCCACGCTGCTAATCGGCCCCATCCGCAATCCGCGGATCGGAACCAGCGTAAGTAGGGCCGCGGTCGGCAACACCCCGGCGAGAGAACCGATCAACGACAACATCGCGCTTTCCGCCAGCACAATGGTGAAGATCCGTCCCGATTGAAAGCCGATGGCCTTGAACACCGCCAGCTCTCGAATCCGCTCGCGGAAGCTCATCATCATCGTATTGCCCGCCACCAGTCCGACGATGCAAACCACCACTATGGCCATGGCTTGCATCAAACCGGGAATGTCCCCGCCTGCCTGCGTAAAGTTGGCCGCGAAGGCGTTTTCATCCTCCGACTTCGTCTCTTCCGGACTGTTAGCGAAGGTCTGGTCAATCTGCGCTTGTAGCGCCCGAAGGCCTTCCGCCGTTGAACATTTGATCCAAAAAATGTGGACCCGCGAGCTGGCGAAACCCATCGCCTGATACGACTCCTCCAGATAATCGCGGCGAAAATAGAAGACGTTGCCACGATCCGCACTGGTCATGATCTTGACGATTTTGAACCTCAGGGTGAGATACGGCGGAACGGTGCTTTCGAGTTCGATATTACCGCCCACCTTCCAATGATACTGCTCAGCCACGCCGGACCCGGCGACGCAAGCCGTGCGGTCCGCCATCCACTTCGCCGTGTCTTCGGGCGCCATTCCCACGTCATCGTAGACGACCGGGAACGTGTCCGCGTCCACCGCCAGACTGGTGAGCGTGTTTTTCGTGTCCGGCACGCGACCGCCGAACCAGCGCATCCCACATACGGCGCGTAGTTGCTTCCGATCGGGATCGAGTGCTTCGATCTTACGACGCATGCCTTCCGGTAAAAGGTTCGTGAGCGACGTCTTCTGGCGCACGCCCAGACGCAGCTCCTGTTCGTTATGCGCCGCCACCTTCATCAGCACGACGACCAACGAGATCGCCGCCACGAATACCGCCATCGGCAACGCGAACGCCGCTGCTGTCAGCATCGTCCGTAGCGGGTTACGCTTTAAGTTCTGCATCAGAACATAAGTGATGGTCATACCGTAAGCTCAGCGTTAGCGTGACGCCGCCACGGCAGCGGTGCGGGGCGGAACAGCCTCATCGCGATAGAACGCCCCCTTGTCCAAGTGCAGTTGACGCTGCCCATGCGCGGCTGCACGCGGATCGTGCGTCACCAAGAGGATCGTCTTGCCGAACTCCGTATTGAGAACGTTGAGCAGCTCGAGGATTTCCTCGGACGTCTTAGCGTCCAGATCGCCGGTCGGTTCGTCCGCAAGTATGAGCCGGGGATCGGTAACGATCGCGCGGGCGATGGCCACCCGTTGTTCCTGCCCTCCGGAAAGTTGATTGGGCCGATGATCCATCCGATCGGACAACCCGACCACGCCGAGCGCCGTCTTTACCCGCTGCCGACGTTCGGCCGCCGACATTCGAAACAACAGCAACGGCAATTCAATGTTCTGCGCCGCGGTAAGGACCGGCACCAAGTGATACATCTGGAAGATGAACCCCACGTGCCGGCTACGCCAGGAGGTCAGCTCCCGCTCCGTCATCCGCTCCAACTGCGCATCGCCGACCCGGACGCTCCCGGACGTCGGCGAGTCTAGACCGCCGATCAGGTGCAGCAGCGTCGACTTCCCCGACCCGCTTGGCCCCATGAGCACCACAAACTCGCCGGCGCTCACCGTCAGGTTCAAACCCTCGAGTACGGGGATCTCGATCCGGTCCTTGTAATAGACCTTCCGCACGTCCTTAAGTTCAATTTCCACCGCACCCATTGCGTACTCCCAAAGGGGTTTAACCCACATCACACGACTTTCACAGTACGCCGCGTGGACTCGCCGGTCAACTTTGCGGGCCTGCGAGTGAATTGATCTTGGACGAGTTGCCCCACGCGCCTTTGATCGCGCAAAAATCGGATACGAGGGCGCCTCGCGGCGTCCTCCTCCCACACCACCGGACGTACTCATCGTATCCGGGTTCACGCTCCATCCTCGATCGCGTTCACCACTGGGACAAGTACAGGTGGCGATGAATCGAGCGCCAGCTACGGACCTCGAAATGATCGAAGCCCAGTTCGTCCTTCTCCTCGCGAAAACATTGTTCAATACCGCGCCGACTTCAACGGCGACGGCCTGACTACGTTAGACGACTTTGCCACCTTTCAATTGAACCTCATCGGCCCCGGAGTCCCCATCCCCGCCGGCTGCACGCGCTTTTCGACCCCGACCACGACGCCGACATCGACTTGCGCGACATCTACCTGCTCCAGCCCGTCTTCACAGGACCGTAAACGTGCGCGGTTTCGCGTCCACCCGGGAATCAACAATCAGCATTTGGGGCGGGTTGGTCAGCGTCGAGCCGCGTTCCTTTCCTGCAGAAACAACCCCTGACTTGCCGCGGGCATCTCCAACGGATTGGACGTTTTACAAGTCCAGGTAGTGTAGTCGCCCGCTGACTCGCCAAGGTACAATGCCGCTGAGTGGCTGGATGCGACACAAGAACAGGGATAGAGTCATCGGAGTGAATGATGTGTCCGAACATTGAGCGCAAGGGTCGGATCGCGCGGGCCATCTCCGGATCGTTGTGCATCGCGTTCGGAGTGGTCTGTTGGGTAACCGGCTGGCCTGAGACCGCCGGTTACCGGTGGATCATCATTCTCACGGCGCTGGCGGCGGGGGGGTTCCAACTCTTTGAGGCCAAGAAGTCCTGGTGTGCCATGCGTGCCTGCGGAATCAAGACGCCCGTGTGATCGTGCAGCGAGATTTCCTTTGGATTTCCTTTTTCGCAATTCCGGAGCAACACACCCGTTGTTATTCGGACTTGCCGTTTCCGACTGTTTCTTGCGATCTTTATCTGTTTCAATCTTGACTGGCACGCATTACGATAGATGATTAGATAGGGCACGCGAGGAGGGAATCATCGCATGCCAAGCCGGAGAGCGCACCACGATGGCAAATGCCAAGATCATCCCCGTCGGGCCGGGAGAGATCGAACTCGTCACCGAACTTTACAACGAGGTGTTCACTCCGCGCACCGACATGGAGTTCTTCCGCCGCCGATTCCGAGGCCGACACAACGTGACCATGATGGTGGCCATGGTGGACGACCGCCACGTGGGGTTCATCATCGGCTTCGAGCTGATGCCCTCGACGTACTTTAGCTGGCTTTGCGGCGTCCACCCCGAGTTCCGCCGTATGGGCATCGCCACCCAGCTCATCCAAGCGCAGCAGGCCTACGCCCAGGAGCACGACTACGGGACCGTACGCTTCGAGTGCAACAACCAGCACCGTCCCATGCTCCACGTCGCCATCAGCGAAGGCTACGACCTGGTGGGCATCCGCTGGGACACCGCCAGCGGCAACAACGTGGTCATTTTCGAAAAAGACCTGCGCTAGGCTTTGTTGACAGTGCCACTCCGCCGGCTGCGCTCCGGCACTCATGGTGATTGAGATCGCGACACGGCGGCCCGAACATCCGCCACCAGCTTATCTTGCGTATGAATCAGCGCTGTCGCACTGCCCGGGGCCGCGAGGTTCAATTGAACTGGCGGAACCACTGATTGAGTGTGACGAGGTTCAGAAAGAACTGTGTCGGGCCGGAACGCCGCACGGCCCAAGCTTTGCCCCTTCGCATCAGGCCGGCAAGTGGACCGCCGCCGGGGCCGCCGTTGGGGCGAGCCTGCGAGCGCGCCGCGAGAATACAGGCGTACGCGGTCGCTTCGATAGCTGCGCGATCGACATAGTCGAACAGGCCGCTGTCCGTATCGAGCAACAGCTCCACAAGGCGTCGCTGCATAGGACCTTCCCTCTTGAGCAGTTTACGCCAACGGATGCGGCTGTGAGTTGCAGCGTAAGGCACCACCATCACCTCCGGAGCAATGGCGTGCGTTGCTTGCCGCAGCAGTGCCTTGCCCACGCGATCCTCGATTTTTAGACGCGCGCTAAGTTCGATCATTCGTTTGCTGAGTAGGGGACTACAGGCATCCATGTACAACCGAAAGAGAGCACGCGGACCGGTCAGAAGTCTCGGGACCCGCACCTGCCAATACAGCCGATCGTGCAGGTCCTGAGGGTGCGTATGACGCTCGGGCTCTGCGCCTTGTATCATTCTCTCGATGCATGCCTCGTAGTCGGGTAGTGCCTCGCGGGCGAAGTCGCGCAGAAGGGGGAACCGCACCCGACGGGCGGGCGTGATGCCGATTGCAGTTACCGCATCTTCAACTCGATTGACAGGCTCTTCTCCTCGGTAGCATTGATCACCGATCAGAAGCACATCAAAATGCCGCGCGATTTCGACGGCCAGAGGCTCGCGATCGGCATAGGCGCCAAGGTGCCCGATCAGACCGTCGTTGATGAACACGACTCGTTCGAACTGCTCGGCAAGCTTCTCCACGTCCAGCGGCCACCGCAGATGCGTGGTTCGCGCGGAGCCGTTGATCGGACCTGTGGGGATTCCCAGCGCGTCGGCCAGGGCGCTGGCGGCATTTAGATCTCCATCCAGCTTTGGGTCGCGCTCATAACTCCAGGTGACCAAGCTGACTTCCCGCCCAGTCTTGCGGGCGGCGGCCAACATGAGCCGACTGTCGACGCCGCCCGAGAACCCGATCGACGGACGTTGGAAGTGCCGCAGATGTCCCGCGAGGCTGTCAATCAACACGGCTTCGTACTCGTCCAGAGTCACGGCTTGTGCGCTTTGGCGGCCAAAGACAGGCGCCCAATAGCGGCTCAGCCGGCACCGGCCGCCTTGAACATCAAGTTGACGTGCAGGGCCGAGCAGCTGCGTGTTGCGCCAGTAGGTCAGCTCATCGAAGAGGTAGCTGTTGACCGCCATCGACAAGATCGAGGCGGGCATGACCGCACCGCGTAGCTCTGGGTCATGCAGGAAGCACTTCGGCGCGGGGCCGACTAGCAATCTGCCGTCCTCGCCCTGCCGGTAGGCCGCGTAGATCGGTCTTGAGCCTGCCGGGTCCGTACGCAGCCTGACGTGAGCACTCTGCGCAAGCGCATCCGGCGCATTGGGCAGATCGATCATCGCCGCCACGAAGGACCCGTCGAGATTCAAGCTGCCGTCGTCCAGGGACATACGGGCCAGCGTTGCCGCATGGTCTGAACGAGGCCCCAATTCACTGGGACCGGCGGTCAGGTATCCGTCGAGCACGACGATTCTGGTGTACTCGGCGCCGGGTTGGACGAATGCCAACGGCTTCCCACCCTCGCGGCGCCCGCGGTTCAGCCAACCCACCGCGAGCCCGGGCGATGTGTAAACTACCTCGATCCGCGTCGGCGCGTCTGGTATCTCGTGGAGAAGCGTGTCTGCGGCGCGCTGGAGAGCTGCGGATGCCGGGCCCGGTGTGTTGCGGCTCAGCGGAGCGTCAAACTGCGCGGCAAGTAGTATCATTAGGTGTACCTGTTGTTGACGGATAAAAGAATCAGGGGGACACCATACTCATTTCACGACGGCCCTCTTCTTTCGGCCGGGTTTCCGTGGACCCAGGTGTCGGCCGAGTATCGCCTCCAAGCGTTTGTGAAAACGCTCAGTTGCCCACCGGTCACCCCGTGGCCTCGCGATGCCGGAGCTGGCGGATTGTCTTCTACTCAGGGTCCGCCGACAGGTGTTTTGCCCAGCGAGGCACAAGCGTACCCGATAACCATCGCTTAGGTAAGTGAGTGTATATTTACTGTTTTGTCGTACGCGCAAACCGCATTTTAAGGGTAAAAATGCAGATCGGGCAGGTTTGAGCATACCCGAAACGGTGCGCCGGCGCCGACAACCAACTGATTTTCTTGAGATCAATAGGGGTTCGAAACGGTCAACGCATACCGTTCAACAAAAGACCGTGATCCGATCCCACTCGCCTGCGGCGGCGTTCGCCTCCTTGCTTACGCCGACCGCGTAGGGGGCGATATCCTCGCGGCTCCGCTCAAGGGCGTATCCGCTGACTGCGAGTGTTTTGGCCCAGCTACTTGTCCAGTTCGCTGGAGAGCCAATCGCCGAAGCTGATGTTGTCATTCTGGGAATTGTCGAGCTGGTTCGTTATGTCCGTGACGCCCGCGAGGATGGCCTTCACCTCGGACGTGCTGCAACTGGACGCCAGAACCGTCCCGCCGGCGGCCACGACCAGCCCGACTCTCCACATGCCGCCCACCATTTGCTTTACTTTCTTCATTTCGCTCTTCTCCTTAACAACAACAATTCGGAAGTCCGTGAAATCCGTTCCGTCTTTCTTATCGGACAAACCACACGATGTCTCAATAAAATAACTGCCCACACTACCCATGCCCCGTAAGTTATCGGATGATGAGTTGGAAACAGGGTGTTTTCAATACTGAGGGAGGCCGCTTTCCGCGGCACTTGACGGCTCCGCTGAAGAGCCGTACTCTGCCGCATGGATTTGGGGTAAGGCCCTGAATCCGAGCCTGTTGTGGCCCTTGGGGTGTATCCGACTGCGATTGGAAACGGGCGGTCGGGTAATGGGCGTTCCTCTTCGCGGCGGAACGCTCAGGCCTCGGCTGCGACACCGCCGCCGCGACCCTCTCATCGCTCGGCGCAATTAGTTTGTAGACACGTGGGCGGGGACTGTCGTTGTCTCGCCACGGAACGGAGAGAGACTGCCCGGTGGTGTAACGGTAACACACCAGGTTTTGGTCCTGGTATTCCAGGTTCGAATCCTGGCCGGGTAATCGAAGAAGAGCGAAGATCGAAGTGCGAAGTCTGAACGTCGAGCACCGATCGTCTCTCGAAAGTTGTCTCGAACAAGACTCGGTGTTGCGTTGAATGAGGTTGCGGCGATCGTTCTGGCGGCGGGCAAGAGCACCCGCATGATGAGCGACCTGCCCAAGGTTTTGCACGAGATTTGCGGGCGACCGATGCTCGCCTACGTGCTTAATGCGTGCCGGGCCGCGGGTGTCGACCGGCTGATCGCGGTCGTCGGGCACGGCAAGGAGCAGGTGATCGAACACTTCGCTGAGGAACACGACGTGGTTTGGGTCGAGCAGGCCGAGCAACGCGGGACCGGCCACGCGGTGTTGTGTTGCCGAGAAGCGTTGAAGGGCTTTACGGGATCGGTATTGGTGATTGCCGGCGATATGCCTTTGGTTCGTCGGGAAGCGCTGGAAGAATTGATTGAGGCTCGTGAACAATCCGGCGACGCCCTGACGCTGGCGACGACGATGCTGGACGAACCCTCGGGTTACGGACGGATCGTGCGGGACTCGGCGGGGCGGTTGGAAGCGATCATCGAGAATCGGGACTGCAACGAAGTTCAGCGCGCGATCCACGAGGTGAATGTCAGTTACTATTGTTTCGACGCAGAGCGGTTGTTCACCGCGTTGAAGAAGGTCGAGCCGGAGGCGACGAAGGGCGAGTATTACCTGACGGACACGGTGCGGATTCTTCGAGCCGGCGGACACGGCGTTTCCGCTTTGGTGAAGGTCGCGTCGGAGGACGCTCTGGGTATTAACTCACGGATCGACCTGGCCGTGGTGGGTAGGGCCATGCAGGACCGGCTCCAACGGGCGTTGGTCGAGGAAGGCGTGACCATCGTCGATCCCGACAATACCTGGATCGAGGCCGACGTGTCGGTCGGCGCGGAAACGACGATCTACCCGTTTACGTTCATCGGGGCGGGTGCGACAATCGGAGAGCGGGGTCGGATCGGGCCTTTCGCGTGCGTGCGCGCGGGTGAGACGCTGGACGATGGGACGGTTGTCGGACCAAGTTCAATGAACGGAGTCGTGGAATCATGAGCTGGGGCAGTCAGACATCGGCGGATCGCGACCCGAACGGCATCGTCATCTTCGGCGGTACGGCTAGCACCTCGCTGGCGGACAAAATCTGCAGCTACCTGGAACTAAAGCGCGGCCGCGCGACCGTAGGCCGGTTCCCCGACAATGAAACCCTGGTGAAGCTGGAGGAAGACGTCCGCGGCAAGGACTGTTTCGTGGTCCAGTCGACGTGCCCTCCGGTCAACGACAACCTGATGGAGTTACTAATCTTCATCGATTGCCTGCGCCGGGCGAGTGCGAAGCGGATCACGGCGGTCATCCCGTATTACGGATACGCGCGGCAGGATCGCAAGTCGGAGGGTCGTACGCCGATCACGGCCAAGCTGGTCGCCAACATGCTGACCAAGGCCGGTCTCAACCGCGTGGTGGCGATGAACCTCCATGCCGACCAGATTCAGGGCTTTTTTGACATTCCGGTGGACCATTTGACGGCTGCGCCGGTCCTTGCGCAACATTTTTTGGATCGACATCTGCGCGACGCCGTACTGGTGTCCCCGGACGTGGGGAACATTAAGTTTGGGAGCGATTTTGCTTCGCGGATCGGCGGAGAGTTGGCCGTGATCCACAAACGTAGGCTATCGGGCGACTCGATCGCGGCAGTGACGATCATCGGTAATGTGAAGGGCAAGACGGTGATGATGTTCGATGACATGATCACTACGGCGGGCACGGTGAGCGAGGCCGCCAAACTGGTTCGTCAGCACGGGGCCGTGTCCATCTACGTCGCGGCAACCCACGCGGTCTTCGCCGGTCAGGCCCTAGACCGCCTGCAGGAAGCGCAGTTCAACGAAATCGTGGTAACGGATACGATTCCGGCCGGGGCCGAGGCGGTGAAGCGGTTGCCGAACTTGACGGTGCTTTCGGTGGCGAGTCTGGTGGGCGAGGCGATTCGGCGTATTCATGAGCACCGATCCGTCAGTGCACTGTTTTGCTAGAGAATTTGCGGAGAAATCGGAACGAATATGGAAACATTGACCATTAAGGCTGAACCCCGCATGACATCCGGTACTCGGATTTCACGGGCCTTACGCGCCGCTGGTCGGCTGCCGGCGGTGATCTATGGACACGGCGAGGCGCCGGAGTCGGTGTCGCTGGCGCATCACGAGGTGGAAGTCGCTCTGGCCCACGGGGCGCGAACGTTGCAGGTGGACCTGAACGGGGGGGTCAAGCCGTACCTCATCAAGCAGGTTCAGTACGACCATCTTGGGACGAACCTGATCCATCTTGACCTGTCGCGGGTCGATTTACATGAGCGCGTAAAGGTACGCGTGGGCATTGAGCTGCGCGGCGTCCCCAAGGGGATTCACGATGGCGGCGTCCTCGATCAGCAGATGGCGCAGATCGAAGTCGAGTGTGTGGTGACGGAAATTCCAGACACCTTCCACCCCGTGGTGACCCATTTGGCCCTCGGCGACTCGCTTCTGGTGAAGGACTTGCAGCTTCCGCCGGGTGTGGTGGCAATGGCCGATTCCAACGAGCGTATTGCGACGGTGCGCCTGCTCGCGGTTGAGGTCGTCGCCCCGGTCGCGCCGATCGAGGGTGAAGCGGCAACCACGGCTGAGCCGGAGCGAATTGGACGAATTCGTAAGGACGACGAGGAGGTAGCGGCAGAGACCAAGAAACCGGAAGCCAAGAAGGCGGAGGCCAAGAAGCCGGACGCCAAGAAGTAGCCCCGTTGGATCGCTGCCGTGAAACTGATCGTCGGCCTCGGTAATGCCGGACCCGCCTACGTGGGTACCCGGCACAATGTGGGTTTCGAGGTCGTCGATGTGCTGGCAAGCCGCTGGCGCATCAGCCTCGCGGCGGAGAAGTTTCACGGCTGGTTCGGGCAAGGTGACGTAGGCGGCGAGCGTGTTGCTCTGTTAAAGCCGACGACGCTGATGAACCGCAGCGGTCAGGCGGTGGTCGCGGCCGGGCAGTTCTATAAGCTGGGCCTTACGGACTTGCTGATCATCGCCGACGACTTGGCCTTGCCCGTCGGGCGATTGAGGATGCGGGCCGGCGGATCGTCGGGCAGTCACAAGGGCCTGCAGGACATTATCGATCGAGTCGCCGACGATGAGTGGTGTCGGTTGCGGATCGGGATCGGCGAGGCGCTCGGCGATGCCGCCGGATATGTGCTCGGTCGGTTCGATAAGACCGAGCTGGAGATGATTGAGCGGGCGGCACAGCGGGCCGCTGATGCTGTTGAGTGTTGGATTGAAAAAGGCCCGGAGTTGACCATGACCCGTTTCAATTTTGACCCGCCGGCGTAGTTGCGGGGGATGTGAGGCGGCTGGGGCGTGCGACAGGGTTAGGAGATTAACGACCTTGAACCAATATGAAGCGATGTTTGTATTTGATCCGACTTTCGGGGCTACCTTCGAAAACTGCGAGACCGAAATCCGCCGGTTGATGACCCGCGCGGAGGCGGAGATCCTTCTCTGCCAGCGGTGGGATGAGCGGCGGCTTGCGTATAAGATCAAGGGGCGAAAACGCGGGGTATACGTGCTGGTGTATTTCAAGGCCCCGACCGACAAGATCACTCCGCTGGAGCGGGACGCCCAGCTTTCGGAGCAGATCCTTCGACTGCTGGTGCTTCGGGCCGACGATATGACGCTGGAAATGATGCAACAGGCGGCCGCTGCTCGCGCCGAAAGTCCGGAATCTGAGCGCGGCGATGGCGACAACTGGAGCGACCGGGGGCCGTCGAGGAACCGCTATCCCGATAGCCGCGACCGTGGAGCGGTCGAAACCGAACATGCGGCGGCCAAACGACGAAAAAGCCCGCCGAAACAAGCTGACGAGGCCGTGACTGAGGCGGGGGCGAAGGTCGTCGAATAGAAACGCCGAAACAGGGAAACGCCGAAAAGCCGAAACGGTGAGGCGCGGATTCGAGATCGGAGGAGATGACGTGTCGAGTTTTAATCGGATCATACTAGTCGGGAACCTGACGCGCGATCCACAGCTCAGCTACACGCCCGCGAACTTGGCGGTTTGTAAGTTTGGGATCGCCACCAACCACAAATGGAAGGAACGCGAAGAGACCTGTTTTGTGGACTGTACGGTCTTCGGGAAGGCTGCGGAGACTTTCAACCAGTATATGACTAAGGGACGAAGCGTACTGGTGGAGGGTCGCTTGCAATTTCAGCAGTGGACTACGCCGGAAGGTGACAAGCGAAGTAAACATGCGGTGGTGGTCGAGAACTTCACCTTCCTCGGCAGTCGCGGAGATGACGCCGGCGGACGCGTAGGAGAGACGAACGCGGCGGCTGTACCGGCGACGGCCGGGGTGAGTGGAGGCGGTTACGAGGCGCCGCCGCCGACCGGCGACGAGATCCCGTTTTAGAATCACTCCCTCTCTCTTCCAGGGAGAGGGTTGGGGTGAGAGTTCAAACGCGACGATTGGCGAAAGGTAGATAGACGGACCATGAAATTACTGCTGTGCAAGAACGTTCAGAACTTGGGCATCGTCGGTGACACGGTGAACGTCTCCGCGGGATACGCGAGGAATTACCTGTTGCCCCAACGGCTGGCCACCGAGCCGACGGAGGTAAACGTTCGTCGGCTGGCGGGGGCGCGGAAGGTCGCGGAGCTAGAGGTTGCCCGCGAGCGGGCGCGGATGGAAGAAGCGGCCAAGCGGCTGGAGGGTGTGGAGATCACCGTCTCGGCGCGGGCCAACGAGGAAGGCGTCCTCTACGGATCGGTCGGCCGACGAGAGATCGTCGCGGCCCTGGCCGAAGAAGGTCACGTCGTCCTGCTCGACCATGTCGCCTTGCCGGCGCCGATCCGCCGACTCGACACGGTACTGGTCGACGTGCGGTTCGCCGCCGACCTGCACAGTCAGATCAAGGTGTGGGTGGTTCGCGAGAAGACCGGCGAAGGCGACGACGCAGAGGGCCCCGGCGCGCCGGGGGACGAAGTCGGCAGGGAGGCCGGCGCCGATGACGACGGTCGCGACGAATAACAGCGCCGCCACGGCCCGTCTGGAGCGAGTTCCTCCGCAGGACCTAGACGCGGAAATGGCCTTGCTCGGCTCCATGATGATGAGCCGGGACGCCATCGCCGAGGTCATCCCCGTCATCGGGCGCGGCGACAGCCCTTGGTTCTACCTCCCCGTCCATCAAAAGCTCTTCGAGGTTCTGATCGACCTCTACGACGATCCCACCAAGGCGATCGACCTGATCGTCGTTTCCGACGAACTGCGCCGCCGCGAGCTACTGGAGTTCGTGGGCGGGCAGGAGTACATGATCCAGCTTGCGGAGAGCTTCGCGGAATGGGCCAACGCCGAGCACTACGCCAAGATCGTCCGCGACAAAGGAATGCTCCGCGACCTGATCCGCTGCACTTCACAAATCGCCGACAACGCCTACGCCGCCGTCGATGACGCACGGGAAATCCTTGATATCGCCGAGCAAAAAATCTTCGCCGTAACCGAGCGCCGCGTCAGCGGACACGCCATCGAAATCCGCGAGGAGATGCGTCGGCTGGCGACTATGTTGGAGAGCCGCGAGGAGGGTGTTTGCACCGGCGTTCCGACGGGGTTCACCCAACTAAACGAGTATACGGGCGGGTTTCAGCCGGGCGATCTCATCGTGGTGGCCGGTCGGCCCTCCATGGGCAAGACGGCCCTGGGGCTGACCATCGCCCAGCATCTTGCCCTTGAGCATCGCTACCCCGTGCTGTTCTTCTCCATGGAAATGAGCAGCGCCCAGATCGCCCAGCGGTTGGTTTGCGCGTACGGGCACGGTATCGACGCCCAAAAACTGCGGCGGCGGATGCTCTCCGAAGAGGAGATCAATTATCTGCTGATGCACGTTTGCCCGGACTTCGAGACCGCGCCGCTCTTCATCGACGACACCCCGGCGATGAGCACGATGGAGCTGCGCTCCAAGGCCCGGCGGCTCAAGCAGCGGCACGGGATCAAGGCCGTCTTCGTCGACTACCTACAGCTCATGCATACGCCGAAGGCGGAAAACCGTCAGGTCGAAATCGCGGGCATCAGCCGCGGGCTGAAAAGCCTGGGGCGGGAACTGAACATCCCCGTGATCGCCATGGCCCAGTTAAACCGGATGCCGGAGGGGCGGGCGGATAAGCGCCCCCTGATGAGCGATTTACGGGAGTCCGGGGCTATCGAGCAGGACGCCGATGTCGTGCTGCTCATCCACCGCGAGGAGTATTACAAGCCCGAAGACGAGACGGTAAAGGGTCTGGCCGAGCTGATTATCGCTAAGCAACGTAACGGCCCCACGGGTCTGATTACCTTGAGCTTCAACAAGAAACTGACCCGCTTCGCCAACTATTCCAACGAACCGGAGCCGACCCGCATCGCCCACGACTTTGCACCGTTCTAGTCCGAGCCGACGAATTTCCTAACCTGCGGGCGAACTTGTCCCGCCGCGCCGGGAGCCAAGCGACATGCCCTGAATTACCCAGACCGCCGGACTTCATGTTTGCTGTGAATCATCAGCGTCGCGGGATTGACCGCACCACTCAAGAGGTTAATCTTCGGCGATTGTCAGTGCGAGATCATTCTGCATCCTCCTGAGGCGCGGTCGGGATGGAAGGCGGATTGGAATTATGACGATGAGATTCAACAGCCTATTATTCGCCGGCGTTTTTCTAGTGGTCTGTGCGGCGGTTGTATCAGCCCAGGAGCAGGCCGCGCGAAACATTGTCTCCGTCGAATTCACCGGCCTCCATCGAACCACGGCTTCCTTCGCACAGGATATCGTTCGCCTCCGACCGGGCGATAAATCGGACAAGGCCGCCTTGGATGAAGCCGTCGCTCGCTTGCTACGCACCGGCCGGTTTCAGACCGTCAGTTACGAGCTAGTGGAGCAGCCCGACGGCGTGCGCGCGGTCTTCGAGGTGCACGAACGTACGATCGTGTCGACGATCGGATTTGAGGGAAACAGCAAGTTCCGCGATGGGCAACTGAAGGATTCCGTCAACCAGAAAGTCGGCGAAGTAGTCGATTGGTTCGCCGTACGCGACGGTCGGGAGTCGATCATCGCCAAATACAAAGAGGCCGGTTACGGCGACGCCACCGTCACCTACGACCAAGACCGCGTGGAACGCACAGGTGAATTGGTCTACACGATTCAGGAAGGCTTGCGCGTCCGCATCCGTAAGATTCTCTTTGAGGGCAACACCAGCATTCCGAACGGCGAACTCAAGAAGGAACTGGAGACGAAAACCGCCTTCTGGTTCATTCGCACCGGCGCTTTCGATTCCGACCAAGTTGAGGGGGACGTGGCCCGCGTGCAAAACCACTATCGGGACCAGGGGTTTCTCGACGCCAAGGTTGCGTATCGCAAGGAGCTTAGTCCGAACGGAGCGGACTTGGCGCTCGTCTTCACGATCGAAGAGGGCACGCGCTACGCGATTGAGGACCTCCAATTCCGCGGCAACGCCGCGCTCGCCACGGAAGAGTTAGCGGGGCTGTTGACCTCGTGCGTCGGAGAAATTGTCAAACGCCCGCAGGTCGACGCGGACGTGAAGGCGGTCCAGGAACGATACGGGTCATTGGGATATATCGACGCCAAGGTTCGGGCCGTACGAGTCTTTTCCGACAAACCCGGGCTCGTCCGCATCACCATCGAGATTACCGAAGGGGAACAGTTCCGCGTGGGTCGCGTCGCGGTACGAGGCAACGCACGAACCAAGGACAAAGTGGTCCGTCGGGCGCTCAATCTCTATCCGCCGGACGATCTATTCAACCTGACGGAAGCGAAAGAGGCCGAAAAGCGGCTGACCGATACGCGCATCTTCAGCTCCGCTCGCGTGCTGCCGGTGGGCGACGAGCCGGGCGTACGCGACGCCGTGATCGACGTGGTCGAAGCGGAAAAGGCCGGCGATTTCCTGTTTGGAGTCGGGGTCACGAGCAACAGCGGATTGGTCGGCTCGATCGTCCTTGATTTACAGAACTTCGACCTGTTCGACCGGCCTCGAAGCTGGGCCGAGTTCTTTAAGCTCCGTTCCTTCTTCGGGGGGGGCCAGCGCCTGCGGATCGAACTGCAACCGGGCACCACGGTCAACCGCTTCCGCATCGACTTCACCGAGCCGTACCTGTTCGACAAGCCGCTACGGTTTGACGAAAGCCTTTATCTGTTCGAGCGTAAGCGCGACGGGTACAAGGAAAGTCGGATCGGCCAGAGTACAAGCATCGGGAAGCGCTTCGAGCGAGGACGATTACAGGGCTGGACGGGCGAGCTTGCGTTACGCACGGAGATGGTCGGGATCGACGACCTCAAGCTCTTCACCTCCAAGGAAATTCGCAAGGATGAAGGGAGCAGCCTGCTTACCGGTGTAAAGGCGTCGCTGGTCCGTGATCGAACAGACAACCGTTTCATACCGACCAAGGGCGACCGCTTCCGCTTCAGCTACGAGCAGGTCGGGTTGCTGGGCGGGGACCACCTTTTCGGGAAGGCGACGACTTCGTACAACTGGTACAAGACTCTGGCCGTGGATCGGCGAGAGCGGAAGAAAGTCTTGCAGCTTCGGGCGGAGGGTGGGGCGATCGTTGGCGACGCCCCGGTCTTCGAACGCTTCTACGCCGGTGGGACGGGTTCCATCCGCGGCTTCGAGTTTCGCGGCATCGGCGAGCGCGACGGTCTCGACGACAACAACATCGGCGGCGACTACTTGATCTTGGCGGGAGCGGAATACAGCTATCCGCTGTACGGCGACAACTTCAGGGGCCACGTTTTTCTGGACACGGGCACGGCCGGTGCGGGGGCCTATCGTGCCGCCGTGGGGACTGGTGTGCGGCTGACGATCAATCTGTTCGGCCCGTTGCCGCTGGAGTTCAACCTGGCCTTCCCCATCGCCAGCGGCGACGGCGACGACGAGCAGGTATTCAGCTTCCTCGTAGGCAGCATTTTCTAACCTTCAGAGCCGCAACCGCGAGGGAGCGGGCTATGACGCCGACGTAGAAGAAACGCTCTCTTACGGTCGCGGCTCTGATTGGTTACAATTCTGTTTTGATGTGATGAATTTGTCGATGCAGATTACGGATGTGAGGAACAATCAATGATACGAAGGTTGACTTATGCGGTTGCTCTCGTTTTGGCGGTCGGACCTCAGTTCGCACGAGGATCGACCAAGGTCGCGGTGGTGAACGTGGGCGCGGTGTCGGAAAAGTACGCCAAGACCGCAGACCTGGAGGCGCAGTTCGACGCCGTGCGGCGGAAGCTAAATCTTGAGCGCGATTCGATGAAGGAGAAAATCGAGAAGGCCAACCGCTCGCTGCAAGAGGAGCTTAAACCCGGCACGGATGAGTTTCGAGCACGGCGCAAGCAGGTGGCCCTAATGGAGGCGGAGCTACAGTGGTTCGTTGAGTCCGAAGGCCAGAAAGTTGAGAAGGGGCTTGCCGATTCGTTGCGGAGCATTTTCGACGATATCCACGCCGTCGTCCGCGAGGTGGCCCAGGAGAAGGGCGTCGAAATCGTTTTGGCCAGCGACAAATTGCCTGCCGAGTCGCCCGACTCCCCTACCCAGGTTCGACAGCACATCCTGCTGCAAAAAGTGCTTTTCTGGTCGCCCAGCCTCGATCTAACGGAGGATGTCATCACCAAACTGAACGCCCGTTACAAGACCGCCACGCCTGCCGCGGGACCGATCACCATAGACTCCCCGCAGATCAAACCCAAGGAGCCGGCCCAGTCGGCGCCGCCCAAAAAACCATGAGCAGCCATGAACCGTAAGTACACAGTCGGACAGCTTGCGGATATCGTCGGCGGGAAGGTTCGCGGCGACGCGGCTGTTTTCATCTGCGGCGTCGCGGACGTGTCCGAGGCCGGACCCACGGACGCGACCTGGGTCAACCGCGAGAAGTACGCCGAGAAGCTCAAGAGTAGCCGGGCCGGCGCGGTCCTAATCCCCACAAACTTCGGCGAAACGCCGATGCCGGCCATCCTCTGCGAAAAGATCGAACCGTCGGTGGCGAAACTGTTAGACGCTTTCCTTTCGCCGGTATCGCGGCCGGACGCGGGCATCCATCCGTCGGCCGTTATTCACCCCAGCGCCCGGATCGGGAAGAATCCGTCGATCGGTCCGAATGTGGTCATCGATGCCGAGGCCCGCATCGGAGCCTCCTGTGTAATCCATGCGGGAACGTTCATCGGGCGTGGTACGATCATCGGTGACGATTGCTTCCTCTGGCCCAATGTGGTGATCCGAGACGGGTGCCGCCTCGGCCATCGCGTTAACATCCATCCCAACGCCGTCATCGGGTCCGACGGGTTCGGCTATTACTTCGACGAGGGTCGGCACAACAAGATTCCCCATATCGGCGGTGTGATCTTGGAGGACGATGTCGAAATCGGCGCTTGCACCTGCGTAGATCGTTCGAAATTCGGGCACACCGTGGTCGGGGCGGGCACGAAGATTGATAATCTGGTCCAAGTGGCGCATAATGTACATATCGGTAGGCACTGTGTCCTGGTGGGCCAAACTGGCCTCGCCGGCAGCGTGCGGACGGGCGACTACTGCGTTTTCGGCGGCCGAGCCTGTGCGTTGGACAACATAGCCATTGGCGATCGAGTGACGCTGGCCGCTCTTTCGATCGCGGACAAGGACATCCCCGACGGGCTGATGGTTTCGGGTTTTCCGGCGCGCGACCATCGTGAAGAGCTGCGCGAGCGTGCTCTCGTACGGCGGTTGCCCAAGCTCGCCGAGCAGCTCAAGGAACTCATCCATCGGGTGGAGCAGCTTGAGACCTCAACACACAATCACCCGTGACGTGGAACTCGAAGGACGAGGGCTGTTCACCGGCGAGCCTGTTTCCATGCGCGTGCGCCCCGGGGCCCCCAACACCGGCATCTGGTTCGTCCGCACCGACCAGTCGCCGCCGATTTCCATCGCCGCCGACGTCGAAAACGTATCCAAACGGTCGCGAAGGACCTCGCTTCGCAACGGCACGGTGGCGATCGAAACCGTCGAGCATTGCCTCAGTGCTTGCGCCGGCTTGCACGTCGACAACCTGCAAATCGAATTGAACGCCAGCGAGCTACCGGGGCTTGACGGGAGCTGCCTCCCATTCGTGGATCAACTTCGATCGGCCGGTATCTGCGACCAAGATGCGTTACAGGAGCATTACGTCGTGCAGGACGTGGTCCGCGTCGTCGAGGGCGACTGCGAGCTAGTGGCCCTTCCTCCGTTCGACCCAAAGTCCGAGACGCTCGAAGTTGCGTACGATCTGGACTACGGCCCGACCGGACCGATCGGGCGGCAGATGTATCGCGTGGTGGTGACGCCGGAGAGTTTCGAGGCCAACATCGCCCCCGCCCGGACGTTCGTGCTCGAACGCGAGGCCGCCGAGCTGCGCGCCGCCGGACTGGGATCGCATCTCGGCTATCAGGACATTTTGGTCTTCGGCGAAAACGGATCGATCGAAAACTCCTTGCGCTTCCCTGACGAATGCGTGCGGCACAAGATTCTTGATCTTCTCGGCGACATGGCCTTATTCGGTCGACCGATTGTGGGCCGGATCTACGCCCGCAAAAGCGGCCATTCGCTTAACCACGCCCTCGTCCGGGCGCTGCGCGAACAATATGAAGTCCGGAAGCGAGAGGAGTTTCTTCATCAGCGGCCGGTGATCGACATCCATCAGGTCCAGCGTATCCTGCCGCATCGCTATCCGTTCCTGATGATTGACCGGATTATTGAGATCGAAGGCTCGCGGCGGGTGGTGGGGTTGAAAAACGTGACCATCAACGAGGCTTTCTTCCAGGGTCATTATCCCGGCGACCCAATCATGCCCGGTGTACTTATCATCGAGGCCCTCGCTCAGATCGGCGGCGTACTGCTCAGTCAGGAATTGGAGCACAAGGGCAAGGTCGCGGTCCTCCTGAGCTTGGACAAAGTGAAGTTCCGTAGGGCCGTCCGACCCGGCGATCAATTGATCCTAGAAGCAGAGGCCGTTCGCGTCCGCTCCTCCACCGGGCACGTCAAGGGCCGTGCCCGCGTCGGCGGCGATCTCGTGGCCGAAGCCGAAATCAAGTTCATCCTCACCGACGCGGAAACGCATTGACTTTGGAACTCATAAGAGTGCGGTGAATTCGTCCACCGTCAGACCGGCATCGCGGATCAAACCACGCAGTGTACCTTTGGCGATTTCATGGTGGTTTGGAACCGAGAGATGGCGATGCGGTAGCGACTCGTGGCGCAAGATAATGTGGCTGCCGGTCTGGTGGCTGATCCGATAACCGATGCGCTCGAACGCGCGGACAGCATCCTTACCCGAAACGACCGGAAGGTGACTCAAAGCTGAACCTCAATCACTTCCTCAGTGATCGGCGGGGGAACTGGGTCGCCGTGTTTCTTCAAACTTGCGAGGTAGCCGCTTATCGCGTCTTTGATGTTCGTGATGGCCTCTTCGCGCGTGTCTCCTTGGCTCCAGCAACCGGGAAGCGTCGGGCAGTGACTCACATACTTTCCGTCTTCATCCTGCTCAATGACAATTCGGTACTTCATTCGTTGACTCCTGCAACACGAGCGTTCGTCTAATTGTACTCAATATCTACCACCGGGGAAACAGGCTTCACGAAATCGCAACCTATTCAGCAGACCTTGGCCTTCTCGGACGTTTGCGGGCCGTCTTGCGCCCAGGTCGATACCCAACTATCGGCATTCGCCGCCGGGAGTGAACGTAGTCGTCGCTCTTGGCTTCAAGGGCCGCGCGGTTCCGGCGGGCGTCGATGGCGGCCTGTAGTGGAGAAGCGGGGATTAGGCAATCGCAGCCGTCGCCGATCAAGTCCGCTCGCCCGGCTTCGTCTAATGCTCTACGCACTGTGAAATAGTTCTCCGGTTTGAAGAACTGCATCATCGCTCGCTGCACCTTCCGGTCGCGCAATCCCTTGGCCACGTGGACTGGCTGCATCGTCATGGGGTCCAGTCCGGTGTGGTACATACACGCTGCAATGTCGAACGGCGCCGGAATGAAATCCTGCACCTGCTCAGGCTTGTAGCCGTTCTTCTTCAGAAACACTGCAAGATCGATCATGGCATTCAGATCAGAACCAGGGTGGGCGGAGATGAAATAGGGAACCAGGTATTGTTCTTTCCCCGCTTTCTTCGACTGAACTTTGAACTGTCGATCGAAATCCTGAAACGTCGTCGGCGCGGGACGCTTCATCTTCGCCAATGTATCCGAGTCGGTATGTTCCTGCGCGACTTTCAAATGCCCGCCGACATGATGCGCGGTGAGTTCCCTCATATATTCCGGCGACAGTCGCGCCAAATCCATCCGTACGCCGCTGGCGACGAGCACTTTGCGAATGCCCTTTTGCTTTCGCGCTTCGCGCATGACTTCGATGAGTGGGCCATGATCTGTGCCCAGCAGTGGGCAGATTTTGGGATGTACGCAAGACAGTCGTCTGCAAATGGCTTCGATCTCCGGGCGGACGCAGCGCATCTCATACATATTCGCCGTCGGCCCACCAATGTCGCTCACAATACCCTTGGTGTCCTCGCGCAATCCCAGTTCACGTACCTCGCGAACAATGGATTCCTTGCTCCGTGATTGGATGATCCGCCCCTGGTGGGTAGTGATGGAACAATACGTGCATCCTCCAAAACACCCCCGCATAATGACCACAGAGTCCTTCACTACCTGATATGCGGGAATGGGTTCCTTATAGCTAGGATGCGGGCGGCGCGTATAAGGCAAGTCGTAGAAGAAATCCATATTCTGCTGCGACTCAGGCAAAGGCGGTGGAGTACACACGATGGCCTGACGGTCGTGCCATTGCACAAGCGTCTTGGCGTTATAGGGATTCGTTTCCAGGTGAATGCGCCGCGTAGCTTCGGCGAATTTGCATTTATCGGTTTTCACTTCCTCGTATGATGGAAGCACGATGACGGGCCCGTCGCTTTCGCTCCGGGTTCGGATCGCTTCGGACTCCGCGGCGCCCAATGCATAGGCAACTCCGCGCATCTCGCGCAAGTCTGTCACAGTCTGCCCAGAGCGCAGTCGCCTCGCGATTTCCACAATGGTCGACTCGCCCATTCCAAACGCCACCAAATCGGCCTTAGCGTCCAAGAGGATGGACCGCCGAACCGTATCGCTCCAATAGTCATAGTGCGCGAGTCGTCGCAAACTCGCCTCTACGCCGCCTGCGATGATCGGCACACCCTTATACGCCTCGCGCGCTCGTTGGCAGTACGCCAGCGTTGCCCGATCGGGCCGCAGTCCGATCCGCCCGCCCGGGGAGTAGGCGTCGTCGTTGCGTACTTTTCGGTTGGCCGTGTAGTGGTTGATCATCGAGTCCATGTTTCCGGCGCTGATTGCAAAGAACAGCTTAGGCCGGCCAAACGTTTTCCAGGGTTCACTCGAATGCCAATCCGGCTGTGCCACAATGCCGACCCGAAAGCCGTTGGATTCGAGCACTCGACCGAGGATGGCCATCGCGAAGCTCGGATGATCGACGTACGCATCGCCGGTGACGAAAACCACGTCCATCTCGTCCCAACCGCGCGCTTGTGCTTCCTCCATGTTCATTGGCAGCGGCGCGGACGAGACGCGTTCGGGAAGTCCAAGACGCACAAACGTGGTGCTGCTGCAAGCCCCAGGCGTGGGGCGCGAAAGCGGTATGTTGGTGACCATGTTGATCCTTTCGAGGCCGATCCGTCCGTCACCCCGTTTCGCCGGGATCAGGACTCGCGGAAAGGCTCTTTGGGGCAGCAGTATCGGCTGCCGAAGAACTCCGCGCGCATTTTAGCACAATTCTCTACGTTCACCAAGCCCCATGTTTTTGACAGCGCCTATGGGTGGACCTATGCTGTTGCTGGATGACATCTACCGTTGGTTTGGAGTTTTATCGTGCCTGACACAAAAACGCCGGATTTCTACAACATCGACTCGCTACTCACCGACGACGAGCGGCAAGTGCGTGACACCGTCGCCCGCTTCGTTGACGACCGCGTCCTGCCCATCATCGCCGACTGCTTCGAGCACGAGCGCTTCCCCACGGAGCTTATCCCCGAAATGGCCGAGTTAGGCTTGTTCGGACCGACCTTGAAGGACTACGGCTGCGCGGGCCTCAACAACGTCGCCTACGGCCTAATCATGCAGGAGTTGGAACGCGGCGACAGCGGCATCCGCAGCTTCGCCTCCGTCCAGAGCGGCCTGGTGATGTACCCGATTCATACCTACGGGTCGGATGAGCAGAAGAACCGGTGGCTTCCGCAGATGGCCAAAGCCAAAGCGATCGGCTGCTTCGGGCTCACCGAACCCGACGGCGGCAGTGATCCCGGCACCATGAAGACGCGGGCCGAGAAGAAGGGTGGCGACTGGGTGCTCAATGGCGCCAAAATGTGGATCACCAGCGGCTCCGTGGCCGAGGTGGCCGTCGTCTGGGTCATGACCGAGCACGGCGTCCGCGGGTTCTTGGTCGAAAAGGGCATCCCCGGCTATACGACCCGCGACATCCCGCACAAGTTTTCGTTACGAGCGTCGGTGACGAGTGAACTCTTTTTCGACAACTGCCGCATCCCGGAGTCCAACCGCTTGCCGAAGGCCGAAGGACTCGGCGCCCCGCTGAGTTGCCTCACCCAGGCGCGATACGGCATCGCCTGGGGCGGAGTCGGCGCCGCGATTGCGTGCTACCGTGAGACCCTGGAGTTCTGCCGCCAGCGAATCTTGTTCGGCTCGCCGCTCATCAACAAACAGCATATGCAAGTCCGCCTAGCCGACATTCTTCGCCGGATCACGCTAGGCCAGCTTCTCGCCCTGCAACTGGGCCGCCTCAAGGACGAAGGCACGATGCACCACACGCAGGTCTCGATGGCCAAGTGGAACAACGTGCGAATGGGCCTGGACGTCGCCCGCGAATGCCGCGACATCCTCGGTGCGGGCGGAATCAGCGTCGAATGCTGCCCCGTCCGCCACATGCTCAACCTCGAAAGCGTCATCACCTACGAGGGCACGGAGACCATTCATCAACTCATCGTCGGCCGCGAAATCACCGGCGTGGCGGCATTCTAATCGCCGCTGGAGCGGGCTCGAGCCCGAGAAAATGACGGTCCCGATTCCGGTGGTATGGTCGTGAATTTGTTGTATAATGCAGCATTGACGGAGACTATCATATGATGACGGCGGCGAACATTCGCAAGCACTTGGTCCGGAAGCCCTTCCAGCCGTTTCGCATTTGGCTATCGGATGGACACAGCCTCGACGTCCGACACCCCGACATGTGTATGGTTGCGCCGAACACGGTCTATGTCGGGATGCCTCACCCCGATGAGGAGGGGCTTGTCGTTCAGATAACCGACTGCGCGATGCTTCACGTCACTCGTATCGAGCCGATCAACGGAAAGCCGGTCAACGCCAGGCACACGCGACGGCGACAACCGTGAAAGATCGAGTGCCGGGTTTTCGCAACGAGTTGGAAGAGGCGAAGTTTTGAGATACCCACGACACGACCGACTTCCGTACGGACCTTGAGGAGCACCAAGAAACGGTTTTCGTTCGTCCCGAAATCGGGCTGATCGAGGTGCCGGCTTCCACGTGGAAACGACTCCTCCACGAAGCACGGCGACGCCGTTCTACACCGCAACGACTGGTGCAACGATGGTTGCAACAGAAGCTGACTGGCCCCAAGTAATCGGGCCTGGGAGGGGTGATCGAAGCGTCCTCACGGGCTGACCTGGGATAAGTTGGTCGGGTACGAAGGCGCAGGGACGGCTCACCAGTTCAACCTTGGCCGCGAAACAACCTGCGTCGCGGCGTTCTGAAATATACATCCTGTAGATCTCAGATTTGTGATCTGGGCTCTGGTCGTACCGTCCGACGTCTTGGCGTGTTTCCCTGCTATCTTGCTATCGCTGCTTTTCGGCGTCACACCTCGTTGCTTTGTGACTTCGCTTCCTCGCTGTAGTGAAGTAGATTATCCCTCAATACCATCTCAAAATCAGCCCTGGCGGGGTCAAAAACACGGTTTGAGCCTTTAAGAAATGGCTTCGTTTTGGCTTCGTCTCACGAGATTCGGGGTGTGGTTGACAAGTCCGCCTAGGACGAGGAGACTACAAGGCTCGGTCGGCCGCAAGGAGTGTCCCTAAGAATAGGCGAACACCGTGAGGTCGAGTTGGCGTGTGACGAACTGGCCCACAAGGGCGGAGTGATTACGAATGTACGCGATTATCAGCGACGGGGCTCATCAATACCGGGTCGAACTAGGGACCATTTTCGACGTCGAGCGCAAAGACTTGGCCGACGATGCGACAACCATCGAGTTCGACCGCATTCTAATGGTCGGCGATCATCCCGACGGCACGAAGATCGGCCAGCCGATCGTGGCCGGTGCGAGAGTCATCGCCACCTTGATGGGCGAGCACAAGGCCCCCAAGGTCGAGATCCGCAAGTTCAATCGCCGCAAAGGCTACTCCCTTCACAAAGGGCATCGCCAGAAGTATTTGAAAGTCAAGGTCGAGAAGATCGAGGCCTAAGACGCGGTCGGCGAGTTCAGCCGACGATCTCTCTCAGCGCGGCGATCAATTGGTCAATTTCGGCTTCGGTTGTACTCCATCCGAGCGAGATGCGGATTGTCCCATCCGGGAAGGTGCCCAGCGCCTGGTGAGCGTACGGCGCGCAGTGAAGGCCCGCGCGGACCGCGATACCGAACGACTCGTCGAGGATCGCCGCCGCGTCCACCGGCGCGAGGCCGTCAATCACTAGGGAGAGCAAGCCGACACGACGTGAGAGCGGTGTGTCGCCGATGATCCGTACCTTGTCGTACCCTTCAACTCCTCGAATGATTCGGTCAAGCAGCATTCGCTCATGCTCAAGGGTTTGTTTTGGGGTCAACCCATCGAGTGCGGCGTTGAGTCCCGCCAAGCCGGCGGTGTTGGGCGAGCCGGCTTCGAGCCGCGTGGGGAACTCCTCGGGTTGGGTGGGATAAATGGAATCAGCCCCCGTTCCGCCTTCACGCCACGGGCACACCTCCGCCGGTTTTCCTACGTAAAGGGCACCCGTTCCCGATGGTCCCAGGAGCGACTTGTGGCATGGAAAAGCGAGCATGTCGATGTGCATGGCCTTGATGTCGATGTCCACCACACCTGCTGTTTGGGCGGCATCGACGAGGAACAGCAGATCGTGCTCCTGAGCGATGCGGCCCAACTCGGCCAAGGGTTGGATGATCCCGGTGACGTTGCTCGCGTGGACCGTTGTGACCAATCGCGTGGCGGGTGTGATCGCCTTGCGGACGGAGTCGGGATCGATACAGCCGTCACCGGCGACCGGTACGCGGGTCAAGGTGATGAACTTTCGTGCGGCCATCGCTTCGAGGGGCCGGGAGACACTGTTATGGTCAAGTTGGTTGCAGATTACGTGGTCGCCGTCACGAACTGATCCCTTGAGTGCCATGTTCAGTGCGTCGGTGCCGTTGAGGCAATGGATGATCCGTTTCGGGTCGTCGGCGTTGATAAGACGGGCGAGCTTCAAACGGACGTCGCGTACGATCCGCTCCGCGGCGACGGCTTGTCGATACCCACTCCGACCAGGGCTGCCGCCGTCCTCGGCCATGAAGCGGACCATCTCGTCGATGACCCGCTGCGGCTTGGGCCAACTCGTCGAGGCGTTGTCGAGGTAAACAGTAGGACGTATCTTGTTTGTCAAATCCTTTGTGAGCATAGTCCGTATTCTGCATAACGCCACCCGAGCGGCGGCTGTCCATACCGAATATTTCGTAGGCGTTGTCAGACAAGGAGTTACGATTTGACGGTTTTGATGCCACAGCTATCGTCTCCGAGCCGTGATTGTGGTTCTCGGAGACTGTGAAATGGGCCCGATATGTATCTTGGTGCTATTCCTCCGCGGGGTTCTTCGTGACCGAACAGAACTCGCGGCGGAGAATCTCGCGCATTGATAACAACTCGCTCTTCGCGTTCGTGGTGCTCCGTCATGATCGACGCCACGTCGTTCACTTCAGCGTCACGGCTCATCCGACAGCGGAGTGGACCGCGCAACAGATCGTTGAAGCTCTCCCGTTCAACGAGACGCCGCGCTTCCTGCTTCGCGATCGTGACTCGATCGAAGGTGAGTCCTTCCAACGTCGAGTCAAGCACATGGACCTCGAAGAAGTCGTGTGTGCGCCCAAGTCTCCCTGGCAGAATCCGTATTGCGAACGGCTCATCGGATCAATCCGTCGCATAGACAAGAGACCCTGTCGCCGATTTCAACGAGCGCCGAGCACCGCAAGCCGTGACAACAGTTCGGGCAGCATCGAAACCACATGATCGATCTCCTCACGCGTGTTGAAGCGCGAAAGGCTAAAGCGAATCGCCCCGTGAGCGACACGCTCCTCGATGCCCATCGCTTTCAGCACGTGCGATGGCTCCAACGACCCGCTGCTGCACGCCGCCCCGCTGGAGGCGCAGATGCCAGCTTCGCTCAACAAAATCAGGATCGCTTCCGACTCCAGGCCCTCAAAGGCGATGTTGGACGTGTTGTAGATCCGCTCCGCGCCTTGGCCGGTGACGTAGGCGTACGGGATGCTTGCTCGGACTCCGCACTCAAATTCATCGCGAACCCGACGAACGTACTCCGTGGTCTGTGCATGATCGCGCACGGCGATTTCGGACGCGACGCCCATGCCCACGATCCCCTCGACATTCTCCGTCCCGCCGCGAAGAAGCCGCTCCTGACTGCCGCCAAGGATCAGCGGCTCGATCCGCGTCCGCCGCCGAACGTACAGCGCCCCGACTCCTTTGGGACCGTGGAACTTGTGCCCGGCGATACTGATGAGCTGAACCGGCCACGAAGCGGCATCGATGGCGACCTTCCCCGCCGACTGCACCGCGTCAACATGGATGGGCACGCCTTTCTGAGCGGCAACGGCGGCGAGACGCGGCACATCGAACATAACGCCGGTCTCGTTGTTGGCGTGAATGAGGGAAACGAGGGCGGTTTGATCGGTGATCTTATCGGCCCACTCGGCCTCGTTGATTCGGCCCTCATGATCCACGCCGATGTAATCGACGGTGTAGCCCTCGGCGGCCAACTGCTCGGCCACGCGAAGAACGGCGGAGTGTTCGACGGCCGTGGTGACGAAGCGGCGTCGATGGGAATGGATACGCAGCCCGCCGCGAATGGCGAGGTTGATGCTCTCCGTGCCGCCGCTGGTGAAAATGATCTCCTTGGGTGAGGCCGCCAAAAGCTGGGCGACTTTTTCACGGGCGCATTCGACCTTGTGTCGCACCGTCTGCCCGAATTGATGCACGCTCGAAGGATTCGCGTAGGCGTCGTGCAGACAAACGCGCATCGCCTCGATAACTTCAGGAAGCGGCTGAGTGGTCGCGTTGTTGTCTAAGTAAATCATGGCCTGTCCCACGTTCCTACGAGATTGTACACCCAAAGCGGGCGAGTGACGGCTCCTGCAAAGGGAGGAGGGGCGGGCTATTTTTTGGGAACGGACTGGCCGTTGATCGGTTCCAGTGCAACGACGTGGAGAAGATCGCACTGAATCATGCGGTCGGGGATTTCGTCATCCCCGGAAGACTGTCCTACGAAAACGCTGGTCCGGGTCAGGGCGGCGAATTCCTGGTGGCGGATGTCGAAGGTTAGCCCGTTGGTTAAATGAAGACGGATCGGCTGAAACGGCTCGCGCCGTAAGGCCTCTTGGAGTTCGATTAAACGCATACTGACCTCCTTGTTGGAAGCATACAGATCGAAATATCAGATGTCAACGCACTTTCGAGGGTGCTCCGGTTTGCGCAACCGAAGATCGAAGTCCGAAGATCGAACCATGAGTTCCATCCGGTCTGTGATCTTCCATCTTCGATCCTCACGTCCAGGCCCGTCGCTCGCGCTCCGGGTTCGGACTTTCACAGGCTAGCTTGGAAAATCGCTAACCATTCCGCCACGGGAACCTGCTCGGGACGACGAGCGGCATCGCACGCTCCGCAAACGCTGTCCAACGCGGATTCATCGAGCACGTATGCGAAAGCCGAGCGCAGCGTCTTTCGCCGATGCTCAAAGGCGCCGCGCACCAGCGCGGCGAAACGCGCGACCTCATCAATCTCCGCGAACGGCGAGTGCCGGACAAACATTTTCAGCATGACGGAATCAACCTGCGGCCGGGGCCAGAACGCTTGGGGACCGATGCGGGCGACGGTTTCGATCGTGCAAAGGGTCTGGGCGATGATGCTGAGGGGACCATAAGCCTTGCAGTTCGGGCCGGCCATGATGCGTTCGCCGACCTCGGCCTGCACCGTGAAACAGAGGCGACGCACCTGCGGAAAGTCAACCAGTAGATTCATCACCAGGGGAGTGGCGGATTGATAGGGAAGATTGGCCACAAGTTTCACGCACCCTTCGCGCGGAGCGAAGAACTTTCGGATTTCGTCCGCGACCTCCGGCATGATGAGGTGCTTGGTGTGCAGGATGTCGCCCTGGAGGAGCGTGACGTTTCCAACGTCGCGAAAGCGGTCCTCGAGAAGCGTAGCCAAGTTGCGGTCGATTTCGACGGCAAGGACGTGACCGGCGTGTAGGATGAGCAAATCGGTCAGCCCGCCGGTGCCAGGGCCGACCTCGAGTATCAGGTCGTCCGGCGACACTTCCGCGGACTCGACCAGGCGGCGCATCAGGTTGCCGTCGATCAGGAAGTGCTGCCCAAACCGCTTGCGAGGATGCAGGCCTGCGGCGGCCAAGGTCTGCTCGATCTCGCGTTTGGTTTGAACGTGTTCCATGCGCGCGGTGGAGTATAACCCATGGGCAAGCAGGAGCGTAAAAAAAGCCGCGCCGCATGTGCCTGGAGGGAGGACACATGCGGCGCTGTGGTCGTCCGCGTCACGGGCGGGTGCATCGCGACGCGAAAAGGGGGAGCAAGTTCATTCGCATCCGCTTAGGTGGCGATTGGCCGCGGGCAAGTTAATCGCAGCCGCGCCGTTGGGCGGGGTGCAATGGCGTTTGGTTGTCTACTGAGGCCGAATCCTTCTCCGATCCGCCTCCAGCGGACCGACGGGGCACCGCCCCGAACAAGAAGCAAAAAGGTATGGATGAATCCTCTATCTATGGAGGTTATAGGAACGCCGATTCTTAAAAGGCAAGCCCAACGAAAAATATTTTTTCGACGCCCCCAGCTCCCCCCTCACCCTGCCCTCTCCCCCGTGGGGGAGAGGGAGATCGTCACTTTGTAACGAGGGCGAAGCCGGTGCGGGCGCGGACCTTTTCGGGGTCGAGCCATGCCGAGGCCGCACTGCGCCAACGGGCGTCGGCGAGCTGCGTAACCAGTTGCTTGCGTAAGGCGTTGAATTCATCCTCTGCGGGAGGCTTCGTTTCCACCCACTCTGCAAGCAACACCGCGGCGCGATCCTTCAGTTCGAAAACCATCATTTTCTGATCGGCGTGCTCCAGGGCGAAGCACTGATCGACGACTTCGTTGGTAAGGTTGCCGACGCCGATCCCGCCAAACACACCCGTGGGCGAGCGTCCGCGTGAGGCCTGACTTTGCAGGACGCGGCTTATCGGAGGCGGCTCGACGTACCCGTTATAGACACCCTCGGCTTTATCCTTGAAGGCGACAAGGTCCGTATCAGCTTCGTACGCATCGCGCAAGCTCTGCGTCGCCGAACAGGAACGCAGTGATTCCGCCCGCGTCTTCGCCGCTTCGTAAGCTCGCGACAAACGCAGATCCTTCACCACTTGGTCGCGGACCTCGGCGACGGACTCGGGCGCGTGTGCGGGTTTGGCGTCGACAACACGAAATACGTAGAGATTGCCGGTCTTATCGTCACTCAGTGGAAAGCGACACGATTGGAACGGAGCCAAATAGTCTAGGGCGTTTGATCGTTCCTCGTTTGGCACTGTAGGAACGATCGCCTTGGTTCGGAACGCGAGCTTGGCAAAGGACTGGGCCACACCGGGACCGGTTCGGAATGCGGTTCCGCCGAGTACAGGAACGTCCGACGCTTCTTCGGTGCTAAAGAAATCAGTCGTGGTGACGGAGACCGCGCCGGGGAATGCCATTGTCGCCGGAATGTGCCGAACAACATCGTCGTAGTAATCCAAGGTGGCCACGCTCACGGGCGCGACCTTGTAACCATCCTTGCCACGCTCGACCTCCAGCCAGCTTTCGTCCGTGTACTGCACCAACCAGTTGGCGATGCGCTCCACGGCCTCGTCGGCAGATTTCTTTTTGAGTGCTTCTATGGCGATATCCTTCGCGCTTTCCCAGTCCATATAAGGAGCGAAGGGTGGCGCCGGCGGGCCTTCCACCAAGCCGGCGGCGGCTGGATCGGGACCGGGCGGAACGTCCTTGTTGCGAAATGCCGGGTCCGTGGTGCGACGTTCTTCGTAGTAGCTCTTGGCCTTTCGATCTAGGTTGGCCACGCCGACCGCGGCGGCAATCTTCTGGCGGTCGATCTCGACGTACTGCACCTGGAGACTGGACGGACGGAAGTAGCCGAAGTTCAATCCCTGGCCCGGTTCTTTCTCGCGGTATTTGTCGAATTGGGCCTGAATCTCCGCGTCAGAGAACTGCTGGTTCGCATCTACGAACGCCTCGGCGGGAAGGAGAACAGCCCGAACCTTGACGGTCTCGAGGGCGTCGCGGGCCGTGGATAAAAGCTCCGCCTCACTGGGAATCGTCGAACCAGCGACTGAGAAGGCTGCCTGTTGTACGGATTGGTAATCCGCCATGGCCATGTGGATCACCTCCGGCTTAATGCGGAGCCGCTGGGCGACGTCGCTGACCCGCCCAAAGAAGGACTCGTCTGTCGTCGAAGCCCGGACTGCGGCAGGAGTGACCTCCGCGCCCAAGGCCTTGGCCTCGCGGCGGAGCATAATCCAATCCACGGTTTCCAACGCCTTCGTTCCGCCAGGTACCGGGCGACGCCAATCCAGCCCCATCATCTCCAGGAGATTGGTCTGATCGTTGGCGCTCTTTTGGTCGAGCAGGGTCACCGGTCCGTAGTTGGAATTAGCCACTACGGGGTTCGTTTGGGGGGTTAGCAGCCCCTGCAGGGCCGAACCGCCGATGAAGACGATCATGAGGCCGACCATAAAAAACGCCAGCAGCTTCTTGTTGTGCTTGCGGAAAAACTTCATCATCATAACGTAAATCCTTCAACCAACGAGAGTTATGTCATTCATAAAGCGCGATAAACACTATACGCGATCACCCACGGAAAGCAACCTAAACCCTGTCAATCCAAATAGCCCCATTTGACAGGCATCTGGTGGGCGGTTAGTTGGCCCGATCCAAGTCGCCGCGGGCGCTATAATAGGCGATTGTAGTATCCGCCGGCCGTGGTCGATAGTAACGACCGTCGCCCCTACACAGTTACCGGGCGTTACGGTCAACATAGCGAGAATGTACACTGTGAGTAAAAAGACGCAACAATCCGGCAAGTCACTGGTGATCGTCGAGTCACCGGCAAAGGCCAAGACTATCAACCGGTACCTCGGATCGGGGTACGAGGTGATGGCCAGCATGGGGCATGTCCGCGACCTTCCTGTACACGACCTGGGCATCGACCTGACCAACGACTTTGAACCGGTCTACGAAGTTTTGGCCGCACGGCGGAAGATCGTCGGGTCACTACGGAAAGCCGCGGGGAACGCGGACCGTGTCTATCTAGCCACCGACTTGGATCGAGAAGGCGAGGCCATCGCGTGGCATTTGGTGGCCGCTCTGGACCTCGACCCCAAGTCGACGCAACGGGTCGTCTTCAATGAAATTACCAAGTCGGCCATCAAGGCCGCGTTTGACGCTCCGCATAAGCTCGACCTGGATAAGGTAAACGCCCAGCAGGCGCGGCGTCTGCTCGACCGAATCGTCGGGTATCAACTGAGTCCGCTGCTTCAACAGAAGATCGGGAAGGGTTTGTCCGCGGGTCGCGTGCAGTCCGTCGCCGTACGGATCATCGTCGAACGCGAGCTGGAGATCCGCGCCTTCGTGCCGGAGGAGTCGTGGCGAGTCTTCGGGTGTTTCACGGCCGAAGTCGCCAAGGCGGCCGCGCATTTTCAGGCGTGGGAAAAGTTCCTCGTCGGCGGTAAGGACGCACACGCTGGGCGAACCGTTAAGGAACGCAACGCCTGGTTGGCCAAACACGCGTCGCTCTATGCCGAGCTGGTGAAAGTCAATGGCGAAGAATTTCGACCCACTCAGGTTGTGGAAGCGCGCCGAGTCGCCGAGGCATTAGGCTTCGTCTGTGAAAAAGTCGATGAACGCGAATTTACCCCCTACGCCAACAAAGGTTTGAAGACGATCGTCCTCCAAGGGCGCACCGAGCCGAGCAAGTCTCCGCCATTTACAGTAAGCGATATTCAGACGCGGCGTACGCAGTCGAAACCGAATGCGCCGTTCACGACCGCCGCGTTGCAGCAGGCGGCGTCGAGCTACCTGGGATTCGCCCCTTCGCGGACGATGCGGGTTGCACAACAACTTTATGAGGGAATCGATCTGGGCGGCGCGGAAGGCCCGGTCGGACTCATCACTTACATGCGAACCGACTCCACGAACCTGAGTCGTGATTCCATCGAGGCCGTCCGAGGGATGATCGGGCGGGAGTTCGGCGAGCGGTACTTGCCGGAAAAACCCAACGTGTACGGCAGCGCGAAACGGGCGCAGGAGGCTCACGAGGCGATCCGTGCTTCGGATGTCAACCACACCCCGGAATCCGTCCGCGGCAGCCTGTCGGCCGAACAGTTCAAGCTCTACGATCTGATTTGGCGTCGGTTTGTCGCATGTCAAATGCCGCCCGCGGAATGGGACAGTACGACGGTTCTGATTACCGCACCGACCTCAGCAGGTGAAATCACTTTCAAAGCGACGGGACGGAGATTGGTGTTTGATGGGTTCCTGAAAGTCATGGGCATTTCCGAGGACGGCGAGGCCGTCATTCCGGAAATCACCACCGGGGCTAAAGTCGCGCCGCTGCAGATTGAACCGGAGCAGCAGTATACGTCGCCGCCGCCTCGTTATACGGAAGCGGCGCTGGTCAAAAAGATGGAGTCGGAGGGCATCGGTCGGCCTAGCACCTACGCGGCCGTGATTCAGACGATCCAGGATCGTGGGTACGTCGAACTGCTCGACCGCAAGCTGCACCCGACGGCCCGTGGCGAGATCGTCACCCAAAAGCTCATCGAGCACTTCCCCACCGTCATGGACGTCAAGTTCACGTCCTACATGGAGGAAGAGCTGGACAAGATTGAAGAGGCGCACTTGGATTGGGTGCATGTTTTGCGGGAGTTCTACGAGCCGTTCAAGACCGCTTTGGACAAGGCGCAGTCGGGAATGGAACGCGCTCGCGCCGAACCCAGCGAGTACACCTGCAAGGAGTGCGGCAAGCCGATGGTATACCGGCTGGGCAAGAACGGTCGATTCCTGTCGTGCTCCGGCTACCCGGAGTGCAAGACGACGATGAACATCGACGCCGACGGCACGCCCATCGCGGCAGTGGTCGCCGAGGCCCCATGTGCACTTTGCGGAAAGCCGATGATCCTACGCAAGAGCCGCCGCGGACCATTCCTGGGATGCACCGGTTACCCGGAGTGTACCAATACACTTCCCAGTGACGACAACGGCGTGCCGCTTAAGAAGGTCAAACCTGAAGACATTCACGAGAAGTGCGGCGAATGCGGATCGGCGATGGCGGTGAAGTTCGCTCGCGGCCGGTCGTTCCTGGGTTGCACGAACTACCCAAAGTGCAAGGGCACGCAGCCGGTCCCTCCGGGCGTGTACGTGGAGAAACCGCCGGCGGAGCAGGCGGGCGTGGGTTGCGACAAGTGTGGCCGCCCCATGGTGATCCGCAAGAGTCGTCGCGGGCCGTTTTTAAGTTGCTCCGGTTTTCCGCGATGTCGCAACGCCATGCCGATGGAGAAGCTGGACCACCTCATGGCGTTGGCGGCTGCGGGCGAGATTCCCGAAGCACCAGCGGAGACGAACGGCAAGAACGGGCGCAAGAACGGTCGGTCGGCGCCCCGCGATGCGAAGGGGAAGGTCGATGTGGCGTCGCTGGGCGCACCGCCGAAAGGTTTCGCATGGACGCGCACGGGAAGACCGGTCGTCGAGACTTGGCCGGAGGAGGACCTCCATTGCCCAGACTGCGGCGGTGAAGTGGCGTCGAAGAGCGGTCGCTATGGGCCGTACTTCGGCTGCACCAAGTATCCGAAGTGCTCGTTTGTCGCCAATGTTCGGGGAGAGGCCAAAAAACGCGCGGAAATCGAATTCCCCGATTCGGTGAAACCCAAGGCCAAACCGATTCCAACCGACATTCCCTGCGACGAGTGCGGCGAGACGATGGTCATCCGTACGGGACGTTCGGGACCATTCCTGGGTTGCAGCAAATATCCCAAGTGCAAGAGCAGCAAGCCGTTGCCCGACGGCACGACGACGGGAATGCTCGCCGCCAGCGCGAGATAGCCCAGGTTGCGCAGTTGCGCGAGTGAATCGGCCCTGGAGATCGCGTGCGGGCCGATTTTTCTCAGAAGTCATCACTACATTTCCGTGGGAGTCCTTTCGGTCGGTAAGCGGAAGCTGTTGGAGTCGGTCACGTCGCGGTCGGCCCCGAGGCGTTCAGGCATGGTGAGCATCAGGGCGGCCAGGAGGTCGGCATGCTCGGCGTTGGGATGGGCCACGCGGCGTAGGCGAAGGGGTCGGCCCTCCACGGTGGTCAAGATGATGTCGCCGATGGGCACGTCATGAAGGAGCCGCAACGCCGCGGCTGGACTCATCGGGCGGTCCTTCGGCGAGGCGTGGAGCCGACGCGGATCGGACTTGCGGATGTTCGTCATCAGGGCGTCCCGGAGCAACAGGTGGTCGAGAGCATTTCACAACGCATAAGCCAGCACACAGACGAAGACGTGGGCTTGCACGCGCCTGGACAATTGATGCCCCATCGGTCGAAGCAGTTGACTCCGCGGCGTGCCCACCAAGAAGGATTGCTTGCGCTCCTTGAGGAATTGGAGATTCGCCTGCGACGCGATCCCTCGGTCCAGTACCCACACGCGCCGCGTCGTTCCGAATCGCTTCTCCATCGTCTCCACGATCGTGGGGAACGCCGTCGCATCATGGGTGTTGCCTGCGAACACCTCGTGGTACAGCGGGAAGCCGTCGGGCGTCACCACCAACGCCAGGACGACCTGCTTGCAGTCCGCGCGATGGTCACGCGAATAGCCCCTCTCGGCCAAGTCGCACAGCAGCATGAAAAATGGCCGTACGACGCCAGCTACGTTGCTGATCCCGCGTCAGCCCGCCGAGTTGGGCGACAATTCGCTGCCGCGGCCCGCGCTCCGTTTGCTGCGATTCGACCAACGCGAAGTAGGTGTGTCGCTTGCCGTCCTTGGTCCGGTGGTATTCGCGAAGAAACATCCCTGCCTACCCGCGTGCAATCTACCACTCCTATTACGAATGCAATGGGGTAGGTCCTCACTACACACGCTTTCGCCGCGCGGACTACGCCTGGCGCTATCGCCAACCTGCTTCCACCCTCGAAATCGGCTCAAAAATCGCTACCATTCTTTGCGAACTATGCAACCTGGGCTAATAGCAGGTGATCGCCGGCGATGAAGGCGGGCGCGGCAAGCCGCGCTTACGGGAGATCACTGCCCAGGGCGTTTTGAAAGTCGGCGAAATCCCGGAGAGTCACGCAGCCATCGGCATCCGCATCGATTGACACACAGGCGAGGTTGAGGATCACGGCATTGGGGCCGCCGATACAATCCGACCACGCGGCGTAATCATTATCGTCTATGACGTTGTCGCAGTTAAAATCATAAATCCCAAACTCGTATGCCCCCATATCGACGCGCCCGCAGAGAACACGAGGATACCCGGTCCGATCCGCCAAGCCGTTGGCCGCGGGTGCAAGAAGCGGATCACCCGTGTTGATCACCGGCGATCCCATAACGACGCGCAGATCATCATCGGCCGTGCCTACGACGTTGTCTTGGCCGTCGGCATCTACAAAGGAGGGGTCCGTGGCAATGTTTCCGATTCCGCCCCCCGTCCACCCCTGCACACAACTATAATTGATGGACCCGGCACCAGAAAACTGTGATAACAGTGTGGCTCCGGCGTTGCCGTGATTGCCCCAAAAAATGCAACTCTTCACGTTGCTGCTGCCGTTGGTGTTTATTATACCGCCAACCGAGGAAGTGGCCGAGTTGCTACTAAACGTGCAATTGGTCAACGTTAGCGTGCCCAGGATATTGTTCATGGCGCCTCCCTGGAAAGCGGAGTTACCACTCAGGACCGTGCTAATCAGTTCGGCAATGCCTCCATTGTTGTGTAAGCCGCCACCGTAGAGGGCCGCACTGTTTCCAAGAATGGAACAACGGTCCAATCGAAGACCGGACATTTCGGCAATGAAGAGCGCCCCGCCGGAAGTCTCGGCGTGGTTGTCAACGAAGGTACACGCCACAAGGTTCGGGCTGACCGCCGAGGACACATTCACTGCCCCGCCGTTCTTACCGTAATTCCCCGTGAAAATGCAGTTGCGAATCGTGGGATTGCCGTTCACGATCTTCAGTCCGCCACCCCCGTCACCGGAGATTGCATTGGCACGGCCTGCCGCAATGGTAAAGCCGTCTACGATCGTCTGAGGCCCCGCGCCCGAAATCGTCACCACATGATAGGCATTGTCTAACACGCTGAATGGCAATCCGATCTCCCCGCTGAGAATGGTTTGATTGGCCTGTGGGTCGCGGGCATTATGGTCCTCTGCTAAACCGGAATAACCTCCGAGAACTGCAACGCCATTGGGCATTCGGAAGGTAGCGGCGCGATCGCCCGTGCCTCGATCGGGAACGTAGGCGCCGGCGGCCACTCGAACCTCGTGCACGGTGTTTCCGAAACAGCTCGAGACGGTGAGCGCATCCTGTAGATTGTCATACGCCGTGCTCCAGTCGCCTCCTGTGCCGCCCGTCGATACGCCCTGTCGCACGTGCAAAGTCGAAGACTCCGGCACGGCGCGGATAATGGCGATGTTGTCGATATACCACACGTCGTTATTCGACACCGGCTCAATAGAGAAGCGGATGCGAAACTCCTCATGCATCGCGTCCGGCGGCAGTGGGTGCGCCCAAGGCAAAAAAGCATTTTGGGATTGTCCGTTGGAGGTGATACGGTTAAGCTCCACCCATGTTTGCGCGTTACTCCAATAATCCACGACGAGCTGTGAACCCGCGGTTGATGATCCGCCGGCCTGTTGCGTGTAATAGGAGACGACCGCTTCGGTTAACCCCGATAGGGAAATGAAATTGCTGCGAACGTCGTCGGGGCCGTTCGCGCATTCCGTACAACAATTGTCGAGACGCAGAGCAAACGGGGGACTCGGGGGATTGATTGCCGATGTAGAAACTACCCCGCCCGCGTTGTAACTCCACGCTCCGCTGACCAGTCCGCCGTCAAAGGAATCGCAAAAAGGAAAAGGCAGCGGGTCCGCGCGAGTTTGGATACAGGGAAGTGCGAAAGAAGCCTCAATGGCCGCGCGCGTCAACGAATCGATATGGCCGCATAACTGTGAGCATCCCCCAATAATGGAGCACATCAACCCGCAATCGGGATCTGGCCCTCCGCCGGTGCAAATTGGGTCGTCGCAATGGCAGGCGCCCCAATTGTGCCCGATTTCGTGGGCAGTCAGACAGATGCGGTCGGAAAGAAGGGCGGTAAACCTCGACTGAGACAGACCGTAGCCGTACCCGCCCCCACAGGAATCGCATATCACATCGTTATAGGCCACGCCGATGACGTTGCCGTCGATATTCTTGCCGGTCATGAGGTGGGCAATGTCGCGATGGACCCCCAACATGTTCGCGTTCCATTCTGTTTTGAATTGAGTCAGCAAGGTTCCGTTCGCCGTGGAGGTATAAGGATTGGGGTAGGTGGTGCGAACCACAATGGTGGTAAGTTCATAGGTGACGTTCACCTCGGCCTCATACAGCATTGCGACCCCGTTGATGATCCGCTCAATGTCAAACACGGTCTGCGCCACCGAACTGCCGTTGAGTTGATAGAATTCCGTGTCCGCGTCGATGGCGATATCGCAGACGCGCAGAGCGGTGCTTACCAGCAATTGCGGCAGCACTTGCTCCATGGAGGCAGCGAAAGAAGTCGCCGCGGGTTGCGTGCCGCAATGCGTTCCGGACGCGACGTTCTGCCCACTGTAAACCGTGTGAAGAACCGCTCCGTCGCCGCCCGCGACTGAGGATGCAATAGGCTCGACGCCCCACTTTTCCCCTGTTTCGAGCAGAATGACCGCGAAGAGTTGACCGTTCGTGACGGAGGCTGCTACGCGGCTGCCGTCCATGCCCCGGACGTGACCACGAAACGTTAGCGGGGCGGGAACGATGTTCGGTTGCAATACACCTTGCTCGTCTGGGACCAAGACCTCGAAGTTTGTAGATCGCAGGGAATTCGGCTCTAACTCAAGCTGGACGGCGGTCTGGTCAAGCGTGACGCTTACAGTCAGCGGGGCGGAATCGCTACGCGGGAGATTTATTTCCTGAACTACCTGCGCAGCACCTGCGATTGCCGTCCATGACGTGAGTAAACAGGCGCACACTGAAGATTGCCATCTCAATTGCATATTGCTGATCTTTCCTGCCGCGTTCGTCAGCGGGTTGAGCGTTGGCTATAGGGCGTCCCGGAAAATCTGAAGTCTCGGCGTTGCAGTTTTGTCCGCCGGTGGTGTAACTCCTTTACGGCTACTGAACGCACTGGTCCAGCGCTTCATCGCAAGATCCACTGGAGCAGGGATCGCCGCTGCCCGTGCACGTGCCGCTGCTGCATACATCCGTGGCCGTACAGAACTGGCCATCATCGCAGACCGTACCGTTGGGCGACTCCGGGTTCGAGCACAACCCCGTGGTCGGATTACACGTACCCGCGTCATGACACTGGTCCGAAGCCGTGCAGATGATGGGATTGCTCCCCACGCAACTGCCGGCTTGGCACGTGTCCGTCTGTGTACATTGGTCGCCGTCATCGCAGGCCGTACCGTTGGGCGATTCCGGGTTCGAGCACAGCCCCGTGGCTGGGTTACACGTACCCGCGTCATGGCACTGGTCCGAAGCCGAGCAGACGACGGCATTACCCCCCACGCAGCTACCGGCCTGGCAGGTGTCCGTCTGCATACATTGGTCGCCGTCATCGCAGGCCGTACCGTTGGGCGATTCCGGGTTCGAGCACAGCCCCGTGGTCGGGTTACATGCACCCGCGTCATGGCACTGGTCCGAAGCGGTACAGACGATGGGATTACTCCCCACGCAAGTACCGGCCTGGCAGGTGTCGGTCTGTGTGCA
>JAGVHG010000025.1 GCA_020056715.1 Phycisphaerae bacterium
AGTGAAGGAGCGCATCGAAAAAGCCGGCCCCGGTGCACCCGTCGCGGCCAGACTCAAGGAATTCGGTGATTCCATTGAGGCCCTGCGCAAGACGATCGTGGCCACGCGAAAAGGCGGTTTCCTCGCCGGTGAGGAACGACTGCGTGAGAAGCTTGGGGACCTATACGGCGCCGTGAACGGCTACGAGGGCAGCCCGACGAAGTCGCAGGTCGACTACGCCAAGGTCCTCGCTGCGCAACTGGACGAAGCGAATCAGAAGGTCGACGCCGCGGCCGGCGCTCCGCTCGACGCCCTCAACGCGGCCCTGACAGCAGCAGGACTGAAACCCATCGCTCGCCTCACCAAAGCCGAATGGGACGCGAAACAAGTCGGCCAGTAGCGCTGTCCAGCACGAACATTCCGTAGGCCTTGATAGACAAGGAGTTGCGATTTTACGGCTTTGATGCAACACCCTTGTAATACCGCTTTAGTGGGCGGCGGCTAAACAGCAACTCGACTCGTGAGTCGTGTCGCGTAGAGACAACACCGAGCGGCTCACTTGTTTGACGAATGGTCGGAGTACGCCACGCTGGGACCGTATGATGAACAGTCGGAAAACTAGCGGCTAGCCCTGGTTGCGCAGTTGCGCGAGTGAATCGGCCCTGGAGATGGCGTGCGGGCCGATTTTTCTCAGAAGTCATCACTACATTTCCGTGGGAGTCCTTTCGGTCGGTAAGCGGAAGCTGTTGGAGTCGGTCACGGCCCAGGGCGGCTCGAAGCATCTCGCGAACGTAGCGGAAGGTCCCCCGAGTGGCGACGCCGCCTGCCAGCGCTCCCGCAATCGACCGACCTGCTCCATCACCTTGTCGTCTTTCTTGAGGAGTCCGTTCGAGACCCGCTCCGCGAGCATCTTAAGGTCCGCCTGCCAACCGAGCAGTTGCCGTCGGCGAATGGCCCGTTCCTTCTCGAAATCGGATCAAAAATCGCTACCATTCTTTGCGAACTACGCAACCTGGGCTAGAGTGCGCCCATGAACGCATTGTAAATCCGGTGTGTTAGAGGCATAATACGTCCCATTGTGATTTCCGTTACGCGAAAGGATGGATGCAAAATGAATCGAATCGTAAGACGAACGGCGCTCGTGGCCGTGATCGGGGCGGCTGCGTCGAGCTTTGTAATGGCCGACGAGGGCATGTGGCTATTTACCAAGCCGCCGGCGAAGTATCTCAAGGAGAAGTACGGCTTCGAGCCGACGCCGCAGTGGCTTGAGCACGTACAGAAGTCCAGCGTGCGCTTCAACACCGGCGGGTCGGGGTCGTTCGTCTCCGCGGACGGCCTGGTGATGACCAACCATCACGTCGGGTCGGACAATCTCGAAAAGTTCAGCACGCCGGAGAAAAACCTCCTCAAGACCGGCTTCTACGCCAAGACCCGCGACGAGGAACTCAAGTGCGATGACCTAGAGCTGAACGTCCTGTGGAACATCGAGGACGTGACCGATCGGATCAAAGGCGCGGTGACCAAGGAGATGTCCTCCGCCGCCGCCAACACCGCCCGGCGCAAGATGACCTCCACCGCCGAGAAGGAGTGCGAAGACAAGACCAAGCTCGACTGCCAGGTGGTGACACTCTACAAGGGCGGCAAATATCAAATGTATCAGTACAAACGCTTTACCGACGTTCGCCTGGTGATGGCCCCGGAGCAGGACATCGCCTTCTTCGGCGGGGACAACGACAATTTCGAGTACCCTCGTTTCGACCTGGACATGTGCTTTTTCCACGTGTACGAGGACGGCAAGCCGCTCAAGCCCGAACATTACCTCAAGTGGAGCACGGAGGGCGCGGCCGACGGCGAACTCGTGTTCGTCTCCGGCCACCCCGGCAACACCCAGCGTCTCAACACCGTCGAGCACGTGAAATTCATGCGCGATGTAGAGGCCCCGTTCAACCTACACCGCCTCTGGCGACGGGAAGTCCAACTTCAGACCTTCATGGCCCGAAATACGGAGTTTGAGCGGATCGCGTCGGGCGACTTTTTCGGCGTGCAAAACAGTCGCAAGGCCCGCACCGGCATCCTCGCCGGGTTACAGGATCCGCAACTCTCGCAAAAGAAGATGGAGGCCGAAAAGAAGCTTCGCGCGGCCGTCGACGCCAATCCCGATTATAAGGGCCAATGGGGCGACGCCTGGGACAAAGTAGCCTCCGCCCTCAAGGCCCATCGCGAGTTCTACGTCCGCAGCCGCTCCATCGGCATTAGCTCCGATATGTTCGGAATCGCGCGAAACCTCGTCCGCCTCGCCGAGGAAAAGCCCAAGCCGAGTCCCGAGCGTCTGCGAGAATACAACGACGCCGCCCTGGACAGCCTGTACCTGCAACTGTATTCGCCCGCTCCAATCTATGACGACCTGGAAATGGACCGCATCGCCAGCAGCCTCGCCTTCATGACCGAGACACTCGGAGCAGATGATCCCTACGTGCAAAAGGCCTTGGGTGGCATGTCACCCCGTGCCCGGGCAGAAGCCCTGGTAAAAGGCACCAAGCTCAAGGACGTGGCCCTACGCAAGAAGCTCGCCGAGGGCGGCACCGAGGCCATCGCGTCCTCCACCGACCCGATGATTAAGTTCGCCGTCGATCTCGACGCCGAATCGCGGGCCTTGCGAAAGAGGTTCGAGGACGAAATCGAAGGAACTCTCAAAGACTCGTACGCGAAAATCGCCGCGGCGAATTTCGCGATCAACGGTGAGGACGCCTACCCCGACGCCACCTTCACCCTCCGTCTCGCCTTCGGCCCGGTGAAGGGCTATAAGGAGGGCGGCAAGGACGTCCCGCCGTTCACCAACTTCGAGGGTATGTACCAGCGGGCCACGGAGCGCAAGGGACAAAAGGGCTTCGAACTGCCCAAGGTCTGGTGGGACCGCAAGGACAAGCTGGACCTCAAAACGCCGTTCAATTTCGTCTCCACCGCGGACATCATCGGCGGTAACTCCGGCAGTCCCGTGGTCAACAAGAAGGGTGAGGTCGTCGGCCTGATATTCGACGGCAACATCCAGAGCCTCGTCCTCGACCTCGCCTTCACCGAGGAGCAGGCTCGATCCGTTTCCGTGGACTCGCGCGCCATGATCGAGGCCATGAAGAAAATCTACGATGCCGGGGCGCTGGCGGACGAAATCCTCAAACGCTGAACCGGCGCTAACGAGATCGAGGTGAAGCCATGAAAGGAATCCAATACGTCGTCGATGACGACGGTCAGAAGACCGCCGTCGTCATTGACTTCAAGCAGTATGGCGAGCTTTGGGAGGATCTCTTTGATGCATTCACCGCGGCTCAGCGACGACACGAACCTCGCGAGTCGTTGACTCAGGTGAAACGCAGGCTGCAGCGCTTGCGGAAGATCAAGCGCAATGGCTGACTATGCGATCAAGTTCAGAATTTGGCTAGTTTTGCGCGCCCATCGTAAAGGACGTCGGCAATAATGCGAGTTCCAACTGGACTAAACCGTACACGATTGGGCGTTCGGAAAGGTAGGACAGCAAGACACACAAGATGACTATTCCAACAGCCCTGACTCGACAGATAGCGAGCAGGTGCCGGCAACAGTACCAGACCATGATGCCTAGCACGACCGTTTGCGCAATAGCCGTGCCGTACACGACAACGATAATTGTGTCGAACCAGAGCGTTAAAATCAGATTCCCTACAACCATCAACGAAGCACTAATAGTAACGATCGGAGCTAGAAGCGCGGCAAAATCGACGAACCGCAACGATCCCGCGCGTCGTCGAAAGAGAAGCGACATCACGCCTGCGGAGATGAAGGCCGCAATCAAGGTTGTAGAGACCTGAATGCTGGGAGTTAACCAGTCAGTTCGTACGCTCCAGGCAGCTATCTGGGCCGTGGTGGATGCGGCGTGGCGAATTTGGCCGTACCGCGCTGCGAGGAAGGCAAAGTTTACAACATGTGCAAGCATCCTTCCTCCGAAATGCAGGGCAAACGATGCTAAGACGCAACTCATAATAAACAGCGTTGGGTTTGCGATGCGGCGTTCGATTCGGGTTCTTGCTCTTGCAAAGAATCGGTTGGGGTGCAGCCCGGCGTCACTTAGCGCCAGAAGTGTTCTTCGCGCGACTCCGCCGCACTCCGGGCGTTCCCATGCGAGCAATCGGTTGCGAAATGGGGCTTCTTTGACGAGGTCCGCCTCGAAGGGACGACCACACTCCGGGCAGCGCAGCTCACTCAGCCCCACAAGTGGGTACGAGCATCGTGGACAACGGGCGGCTGCCTCAAGTACGTCCGGTGGCATGCTCACAGAGAAAACTCTAACAGGCATCGCTACCGACGCCAGCCGAACGAATTTCGGTGCGCGTAAAGGTGTAGGGGCATTAGGCGAGCGGATCGGACTGCTTCGGCGAGTCCGGATTCGGCGGAATTATGATTCTTCAGCAAGTCCCAAGGCGGCTTCCTCGATGTGCTGCGAAACGAGAGTCATCAATTCGAGGTAGTCGGCCTGGGCCTTGAGGACGTCTTTGATGATACGGCTGCCGATCACCTTGCCGTGAAGATCGGCCAGCTTGCGCTTGTCCTCCGGCTCGATCGGCCGGCCGGAGGCTTCCAGCTCGTGCATCTTCTGCTGCTGGGTTTCATAATCCTGCAAGAGTTGTCGGTCTGGAAGACTGCCCTCCAGCGCCGCCCGAGCCTCGGCCATCTGTCGGCCTCGCGGGTCGGCGGCGATTCGTTCACCCAGTCGCGTCGCAAAATCCAAAATATCATCCATAGTCGGTCACTCTGCTGGAATCGTCCAACGCGCGCGACTCTGGCAAAGGGTCGCTGCGGTGCAGTATACGTTGTCCGGCGCGTTTTCCCAGGGCTGCCGCAAGCCGCACTGGAAAACGATCTAATCACCCGCTTCAACCGACAAATTTCCCGACTCGGCATCGTTTGTTCGGTATGCGTTTGGCATAGGTGTCGGATGGATGGGCGAATATCCGGGTTTACCATGAAATCAGGACTGTACACTGTGTTCCCCTTTTTTTGTTTTTCCATAATATTACCCCTTGCAATGCGGGACTGATCTGCATAGTTTGTACCGCGTTGTGGAGGAGGTGGCGATACACCTTGCGGCAAATCGTGACTAGCGTCTGCCGTACAACCCACAGGGAAGTTGACTCCATATGGTGTTTCGCAATGCCGCGAATGCAATAAAGGAGAATCCAAAATGACCCCTGGTTCGTTCAAATGTCCGAAATGTGATCGTAGTTTTTCCATGGCGGCGCATCTTGGCCGGCACGCCAACACCATTCATGGCTCACGGAAAGGGCCCAAGCCGGTGGCGAAACGGAAGCCCGGTCGTCCACGAAAGGGTCGGGTCGGCCGGCCCAAGGGAAGCCGCTCGTTTGCTCGTGCGGGCGCTGCGACCGGCGAAGGCGTGACCCGACTTCTCAGCCAGATGCAGTCCTTTTATTCCGAGCTTACCGCGCGACGTTCGAGCTTAGACGCCCAGATCGCGGGAATGGAAGGCGCCATCAACATCCTGGGTGCTGCCCCCAAGGCTGGAGCCACGGGTCGCAAGCTGGGACGCCCCTCCGGTAGCGGCAGCCGCGCCGGTTCACTCAAGGACACGATCGTGCGCGTTCTTCGTCAACGCGCCGTGGCACTAAGCCCTAAGGAGATCGCCGCCAAAGTGGTGCAGTCCGGCTATAAAACTTCGACGAAGAACTTGACCAAGGCCATCAGTAACACTCTCCCGGAAATCAATGCCGTGAGGAAAGTCGGGCGGGGGCTGTATCGGGCGTAACACCCTTGTCCTATGACTGGCGCTGGGGCGGCGCGAATCGCATTGTTGACGGCGCACCAGGTGACGGAAAATCAGGAAGCCGGAGCTAACCCCTCCGGCTTCCTTGGTTTTCGGCAAGGTAGACCCCTCTCCCCTGGAGGGGAGAGGCTGGGTGAGGGGTGATACCCACGATTCCACCCTCACCCCAACCCTCTCCCCGCCACGGCGGATCTTCGACCTGGAAGGGAGAGGGAAAGCGATACGGAACGGGATCGTTCCCATCATGGCAGGCGACGAGCTTCAGTTTGTCGAATGGTTGCGAAGCCGGCAGCCTAGTCACCCTTCCGTGGTCCTGGGCATCGGCGACGACATGGCCATGCTGCGCACGACCGGGGACCGGATCCTGGTTTCGTCCGACATGCTGCTCGACGGGGTCCACTTCGACACCGGCCGACATTCGTTGTATGCCATCGGGCGGAAGGCGATCGCGTGCAGTCTCAGCGATTGCGCGGCCATGGCGGTCCGTCCCCTGGCCGCCACCGTGTCAGTGGCTCTGCCGGAGAGTATGCCACTAGCACGGGCAGAGGAGCTTCAGGCCGGAATGTTCTCGATGGCCGACGAATTCGAACTGGCGATTGCGGGCGGCGACACCAACCGTTGGTCTCACCACCTCGCCATCGACGTGGCCGTCACCGCAACACCCTATCCGGGAATCGAGCCGGTCCGACGCTACGGCGCCAGGCCCGGCGATAAGCTCTACGTGACCGGGCCGTTGGGAGGAAGTCTCCTCGGACATCATCTCGCATTTCAGCCTCGCGTTCGCGAGGCCGAGAGTTTGGGCGGACGGCTGGGGCAACGATTGCACGCCATGATCGACATCACCGACGGTCTCTCGCTCGACCTCTGGCGTCTCTGCGTTGAGTCCAAGGTTGGGGCCCAGCTCGACGAACGGCAACTGCGCGGGGTCATCAGTGAAGACGCCAAACAAGCTGCGGCTTCCAGCAGGCGCACGCCCTTGGATCATGCACTGACCGACGGCGAGGATTTCGAGTTGCTCATGGCTGTTGAAGGTGAAGTAACGGGTACCGACATTCCCCTCTTTCGGATCGGCCGGATCACGGCATCGGGACTGACCATCGCCCGAGACGACGGAACAACTGAATCCATCGAACCGCGGGGGTACGTGCATTGACCGCCGCTGACGTGCAAACGATGTGGGAAACAACCTCCGTTGAATCCACGCACGCAATCGGGGCAGCATTGGGACGAATCCTCCGTGGTGGCGTCACGATCGGCATGGTCGGCCCCTTGGGAGCGGGCAAGACCCATTTGGTGAAGGGAATTGCGGCGGGCAATGGAGCGGTTGACCCGCGAAAGATCACCAGCCCCACCTTCACGCTCATCCACGAGTACCCCGGACGACTGCGGCTGTATCACGTTGACGCGTATCGCCTCCGTGGACCGTCGGAACTGATCGCATTGGGGTTCGACGAACTGGTCGCGTCCGATTCGGTGGTGGCCGTGGAATGGGCAGACCGGGTGCGCGCCGCCATGCCGACGGACACGCTTTGGATTGAGATCACCCCAACCGACGAGACTCTTCGCCATCTGGCCTTCCACCCCGGCGGACCCTTGGCCCAACAGTGCATGACGGACTTCCGTGCCGAGTACCGTTGACATGTTTGACGCGGATTCGTATGGTCGGACTCGCGCGATAGGTTCCAGTTTGCGTTTCCTAAACCTTGTGGTCTCCTCAGATAGTGAGTAGTTGCTTTGGCTCGACACGACGGTAGACGATTCAACGAACTTCGCCCCCTGGATATCACCCGCGGGTATACGCAGAACGCCGCGGGGTCGGTGCTGATCCGGGCTGGCCAAACGGTGGTCCTCTGCACGGCCTGTTGGGAAGCGGGCGTTCCCGCGTGGAAAAAAGGAAAGGGCAGCGGCTGGGTGACGGCGGAGTATGATATGCTCCCCGGAGCGACGGGCGAGCGCCGACGACGCAACCGGACGGCGATCGACGGACGCACCCAGGAGATCCAGCGGCTAATCGGACGATCCTTGCGTTCGGTCGTAGATCTCGATTTATTGGGCGAAAATTCGATCCTCGTGGACTGCGACGTCCTGCAGGCCGACGGGGGAACACGGACCGCGAGCATCACCGGGGCGTATGTGGCGCTGTCCGACGCCGTGCGGGTCGCGTTGCGGAAAAAATTGATTCGCCGCTCCCCCATTCGTGACGCGGTGGCCGCGGTGAGCGTAGGCAGGGTCGATGGGCGAACGCTCCTCGATCTCGACTACGAAGAGGACGTCGCCGCCGACGTGGACATGAACGTGGTGATGACCGGCTCGGGACGGTTCGTGGAAGTCCAGGGGACGGGCGAGGAGGCGACGTTTACACGGGCGGACCTCGACCGTTTAGTCGGTCTCGCATCGCGGGGTATCAAACAACTCTTAACGATGCAGGAACGGGCGCTACGAAGGCGCTTGGCCCCACAACCATGAATCATCCATCGAGAGACCTTCAGCGGGTCCGCGACGATTTAGGCGGCGTTGGGTCGGTCCCGGAGGGACCGAGGATTGTAGCCACGGGTGGAGCGACGCCCGCCGCTAGGCGGGCAAAGCGTAACCCGTGGATACCAACGCGCTGCGCCCGCCCCGGAGGGGGCGGAGGAGTACAGGGCAGTCGCGGTTCCGCCGCCCCTTCGGGGCGGTTTGACTTTTGTGCATCAACACCACGGGTTCCGTCCGGCTGCGCCGGACTCCACCCGTGGCTACAGTCCGGCGCCCCTTCGGGGCGAACGGATGCTCCGCCGAAAGTGTCACAGACTCGGCGTCCACGCACGGTTCGCGGGGCCGTCGGTCAAGCGATGGCTTTTGGGCTTCTTCTAGTCGCCAGTTGTGCGTCCGGCGGGAGCAAAGAAAGCGGCGGATCGCTTTTCGGATCCAAAGGCGCACCGTGGACCATCCAGTGCCTCGAAGTCCAAGGACAGGCGCGGATGCGTCAGATCGAGCCATTTGCGGAGTCGCTGCGCCGAACGACGGGCATACGCCCCAAAGATGTGTTCGTCCGCGATGAATCGGACGGGTTCGCCCGGCTGTACTACGGGACGTATTATCGACGGACGGACCCAAAAACGCGCAAGCGCTCCACCCCGCCGCAGCTTCAAACGGACATGGAGCTTATCAAGCAACTAAGCAGTGAGTCCGGCCAGCGCTACTTCCTGCAAGCCCTGGCCGTGCGTATGCCGATGCCCAATGTCGGCAACCCGCAGTGGGTGCTGTCCCGCGCGACAGGGGTTTACTCGCTGCAAGTGGCCGTGTTCGAGCCTAACGACGACTTCTGGGAGCACAAGCAGGCCGCCGCCGAGTACTGCGAATTCCTACGAAAGAAGGGCCACGAGGCCTACTATCACCACGCCAGCGCCTCAAGCATGGTAACCGTGGGATCGTTTGGCTCCGAGGCGGTGGTGAACATGCCCCAGGGTCTGCCCAAGTATAGCGCCGCCGTACTTGCGTTGCAGAAAGACGACTTGTTGAAATACAACCTCCTCAACGGGGGCGTGTATTACGTTCGCGACGGCAAGGGTGGACGGACGGCGGTCCCCTCTCGCCTTGTGGAAATCCCTCGCAACCCGTCGGCGCAACCGTGACCCCCCCGACGACCATCCTCATCGCCACGAAGAACCGCGGGAAGCTACGCGAAGTGCAAGACATTCTCGCCGGGTTGCCTGTCGTTTTGACGACCCTCGACCAGTTCCCCGACCTGCCCGATGCGGTGGAAGATGCGGACAGCTTTGAGGGTAACGCCGAACGTAAGGCGATGCACTATGCGCGACTGACGGGCCTGTGGACCTTGGCCGACGATTCGGGACTGGAGGTTGACAAACTCGGCGGAGCGCCCGGTGTGTACTCGGCGCGCTACGCGGGCCGCCAGGGAGACGATGCCGCGAACAACGATAAGCTCATCGCCCAACTCGCCGGCGTGCCGCCGAAACAGCGTACCGCACGGTTCAGGTGCGCTGTTGCGTTGGCCGGTCCCGAAGGGATTCTGGCAACCGCGTGCGGGACGTTTGAGGGCTTGATCGTCGATGATCCGCGAGGGAGCAACGGCTTCGGATATGATCCCCACTTCTTCGTCCCGGAATTGGGAATGACCGCGGCGCAGCTCCCGCCGGAACGAAAGAACCGAATCAGTCATCGCGCCCAGGCGTTGGCGGCTATTTTGCCAGATATCCAACGATTACTCGGAACGGAGACCGGATCCCACAGGCGCGACCGGACGTGACCGGAGGAGCCTATTATGGTACGATGGTTCCTGCCTTGACGGCTGAGTAGTCCCGCCGATGGGTGCGGTTCGACTCAGACTTGAGCAAAGCTGAATGGTTATTGAGCGATGGATTTTGAACTTTCCGACGATTTGAAGGCCCTCCAGGACATGGCCCGGCGCTTTGCGGCCGACCATATCGCCCCCCACGCTCGCAAATGGGACCGCGAGGCGGACATTCCGCGAGATCTGGTTGCCAAGCTCGCGGAACTAGGTTTCCTGGGCATCTTCATCCCCACCGAGTACGGCGGGGTGGGGCTGGGCGACCTAGGGGCGTCGGTCATCATGGAGGAGGTCGCCCGGCACTGCGGGGCGACGGCGTTGATGCTCGACGCCCACAATGCCTTGTGCTCGGCCCACCTCATCCGTGCGGCCAACGCGGAACAGAAAGCGAAGTACTTCCCAAAACTCGCCTCCGGTGAATACCTGGGGGCGTGGGCGCTCTCCGAGCCGGGATGCGGCAGCGATGCGGCGGCCCTCACCACAACGGCGACGCTTGAGGCCGACTCTTGGATCCTAAACGGTGCTAAACAGTGGATCACCAACGGCCACTACGCCGGCGTTTACGTGGTCATGGCCCGGACGAAGCCTGACGGCGGAGCGAAGGGGATCAGCGCGTTCATTGTGGAGCGCGGCACGCCGGGTCTGATCATCGGCCCCAAGGAAGACAAGATGGGGATGCGGGGGTCGGACACGGTGGGGCTAACCTTCGACAATTGCCGGGTTCCCAAGGCCAATCTTTGCGGCAAGCTCGGTGAAGGGTTCATCGACGCCATGAAAGTCCTGGAGCGCGGGCGGATCACCATCTCCGCGATGTCGGTCGGCCTGGCCCGCGGGGCGTTAGAGGAATCGCTTTCCTATTCGAGACAACGCGTAGCCTTCGGCAAACCGATCTTCGAACACCAGTCGATCCAGTTCATGCTCGCGGACATGGCCATGGAGATCGACGCCGGGCGATTGCTCACCCGCAAGGCGGGCATCCTTTCGGACGCCGGAAGACCGAGTAACATCGAAGCGTCGGTGGCCAAACTGTTCACTAGCGAAATGGCCACGCGGGCCTGCCTCAACGCCATCCAAATCCACGGCGGCAACGGATACACTAAGGAAGTTCCCGTCGAGCGATACATGCGCGACGCCAAACTTTGCGAAATCGGCGAAGGCTCAAGCCAGATTCAACGAATGGTCATCGCTCGTCATATGCTTGAATTGTAAGGACACAGTGCATGGACTTCGATTTGGACGACGACCATCGCCTGTTGCAGGAGCAAGTCCGCGACTTCGCTATCGGCGAGGTGGCGAAGGGTGCGGAGCAGCGGGACCACGAAGCCGCCATGTCCGACCAGTTGCGGGTGCAACTCGCGGAACTGGGACTGTTCGGCATCATCATCCCTGCGGAGTACGGCGGCGCAGGGATGGGGACGGTGGCCTCGTCGATTGTGGTCGAGGAAATCTCGAAAGCCTGCGCCGGGACGGGCGTTCTACTCGGCGCTCACGGGTCGCTTTGCGTCGATCCCATACTGCGCTTCGGCACAATAGAGCAGAAGAAAAAATACCTCCCCGGCTTGGCATCGGGTGAGACCGTGGGCTGCCTCTCGTTGACTGAGCCGGGCAGCGGCAGCGACGCGGGGGCAGCCACTTGTGCTGCAATCCTCCGCGACGACGGCTGGCACATCACGGGGACGAAAATCTTCGTCACCAACGGTAAAGAGGCCGGGGTGATGGTGCTCATCGCCGTGACCGATCCCAACGAACCCAAACGGCGGCTGAGCGCGTTCATCGTGGAGAAACCAACGCCGGGACTGCGGATCGGAAAGTTGGAGAAGAAGCTCGGCATCCGCTGCTCATCGACGGCGGAGTTCGTGTTCGAGGATTGCGTGGTTCCGCATGATGCCCTGCTCGGTGAGCGCGGTCGCGGGCTGCGCGTGGCCCTTAGCACGCTCGACGGCGGACGGATCGGGATCGCGGCCCAGGCATTGGGAATCGCCCAGGCGTGCCTGTACGAGTCGATCAAGTACGCCCGGACGCGGGTGCAGTTCAATCAACCGATCGGCAAGTTTCAGGCCATCCAAAACAAGATCGCGGACATGGCCGTCGGGATCGAGGCCGCGCGGACGCTGACCTATCGCGCGGCGTGGTGCAAGGACACGGGCCGAGAATACAGTCAGGCCGCCGCGATGGCGAAGCTGTTCGCCAGCGAAATCGCCTCCAAGGCCGCCAACCACGCCGTGCAGGTGTTTGGCGGATACGGCTACATCTGCGATTACCCTGTCGAACGCTTTCTGCGCGACGCGAAAATCACCGAACTTTACGAGGGCACCAGCGAGATTCATCGACTGGTCATCGCGCGAGGTTTGATGGGATAGCTTGCGTAATGGTCGCGATCATAGACGCCCAACGAAGTGAGCTTGAGTCGCTCTGTCGCAAGCATCGCGTGCGGCGGCTGGAGGTGTTCGGCTCGGCGACGGACGGGACATTTGACCCGTCGCGGAGCGACATCGATTTCCTTGTCGAGTATGAACAGCTCTCACCGGGCGAGCATTATGAAGCGTACTTCGGTCTGTGGAAGGACCTAGAAACGCTTTTTGACCGGAAGGTGGATTTGGTCGAGCCGGAGACCCTGAGGAACCCGTACCTCATTGACGAAGTAAACGCCACAAGAAAGCTCGTCTATGCGGCGTAATCCGGCCAAATTCGTTTTTGATATGCTCGATTCATGTAAGTTCCTTCTGGACCTCACTCGTGGCGAAACCGTGGCGCGATACAAATCCGACCGTGCGTTCCGAGGCGCGGTGGAGCGAGAACTTCAAATCATCGGCGAAGCCATGTTGCAACTAAAAAGCCTGGATCCCCAGCTAGCAGTTCGTTTCACCGAACACGGGCAGATTATTGGCTTTCGACACGTGCTGGTTCATGGCTACTTCGACTTGAATGCTGATCTTGTGTGGGCGGTGATCGCAGACAAACTGCCCATTCTTCGATCTGAATTGGAATTGGCGCTGCGCGAGCTGCCGCCACCGAAGACCAAGGTTTAGATATGATACAATTAACTCAGAAAACGGTCACTGTCATCGGCGCGGGAACGATGGGGCGGGGCATCGCTCAGGTTTTCGCGCAATCGGGGTATGAGGTCTACCTCTACGACGCGATACCCAAAGCTCTCGATGAGGGCGTGGCCTTCATCCACAAGATGCTCGACCGGGCCGTGCAGAAGGGCACATTGAACGCAGAGGACGCTCTTGCAATCAAGAACCGATTGCACCCTGTGCGAAGCATCGGCGAGGCCCCGAAATGCCCACTCATCATCGAGGCGGCCACGGAAAAACCGGACATCAAAACGGAGATCCTCAAAGCTGCGCAATCGCGGCTGACCGACGACGGCATCCTGGCGACCAACACCAGCAGCATCAGCATTACGCAGCTTGCGGCGGCCACGGAACACCCCGACCGATTTATCGGCATGCACTTTTTCAACCCCGTGCCGCTGATGAAGCTGGTCGAGGTGGTGAAAGGGCTGCAAACCAGCGACGAGACGGTCAAACGGACGGTCGCCATTGCCGAGTCGGTCGGCAAATCGCCGGTGCAGTGCAACGATCACCCCGGTTTCGTGTCCAACCGAATCCTCATGCCTATGATTAACGAGGCAATCTTCTGCCTACAGGACGGCGTCGCGGAGGCGGCGGCGATCGACGAGATTATGAAGCTCGGAATGAACCATCCGATGGGACCGCTCGCTTTGGGAGATTTGATCGGGCTGGACGTGTGCTTGTTCATCCTCGAAGTGTTGCACCGCGACCTGGGCGAAGACCGCTATCGGCCATGTCCGTTGCTCCGCAAGATGGTGGCCGCGGGTCGGCTGGGTCGAAAGACCAAGCAAGGGTTTTATCATTATGAGTAGCACGCAGGTTGATCTCAAGATCGAAGGCTCGCACGCGGCGATCATGTTCCGCACGGACGGCGCGGTAAATCTCCTTTCGGCGGACTTGTTACACAGTTTCGGGGCCATCGTCGCGAAGGTGAAGAAGGATTCGCACGTCCGCACGACCGCGATCCAGGCCGAGGGGAAGGTTTTTATCGCCGGGGCGGACATCAAGGAAATGACCAACTTCACTCCAGACCAGGCCCGAACCTACGGCGAACTCGGGCAGGGAATTCTCAACGACCTGGCCGCGTTACCGTGCATCACCGTGGCGGCGATCCAAGGGGCGGCCCTGGGCGGCGGATTGGAACTGGCGCTGGCCTGCGACTTTCGCCTAGCGGTCAAGTCGGCCAAGCTCGGCTTTCCGGAAGTGTCGCTGGGGTTGATCCCCGGTTGGGGCGGTATCGTTCGTCTGACCAAGCTTATCGGGCCGGCGAATGCCAAAAGACTGTTTCTTTGCGCCAACCCCGTCTCCGGTGAGGATGCCCTGGGATGGGGACTGGTGGACGAAGTGGCGAATTCTCCTGAAGATTTGAATCACCGGATCGCGGCGTTCTGTAAGTCATTCCGGCGAGCGTCGCCCGTAGCAGTGGCCTTGGCCAAACGAGCCTCGCGCGACTTCGACGAATTGTCGGCGTTCGCGGAGTGTTTCGCGGCCAGGGACTCGCGCGAGGGGATGTCGGCATTTGTTGAAAAGCGCCCGGCGTCGTGGATGGAAGGATAGCGGTCATGCGCGTACGTACCTCCGTCAATGCGTCGGCGAGTCCCGCTAACGAACAGGAGGTCAAGCCCTTTGTCGATCCCGAGGATTTGGGGGCGTTCAACCCCGCCAAAGCTTTGGGGGAACCCGGCTCTTTCCCCTACACCCGCGGCGTGCATCGCACCATGTATCGCGATCGCCTCTGGACCATGCGGCAGTTTGCCGGGTTCGGCAGCGCCGAGGACACCAACGGTCGATTTAAGTACCTCCTCGAACACGGCCAGACGGGACTAAGCACTGCCTTCGACCTGCCCACCCTGATGGGTCGGGACAGTGACGATCCTCTGGCACTCGGCGAAGTCGGACGGTGCGGTGTTGCGATCGCTTCGCTCGCGGATGTGCGCCGGCTGTTTGACGGCATCGACCTCGGTGTGGTCAGCACCAGCATGACCATCAACGCCCCGGCGGCGATCCTGCTCGCTTTTTACATCGCCGTCGGCCAAGAGCAGGGCGTTCCGCTTAATCGGCTGCGCGGAACGCTGCAAAACGACATCCTCAAGGAGTTCCACGCCCAAAACGAGTATGTGTTCCCACCCGCCCCGAGCGTCAAGCTCGTCGTAGATACCATCGAGTATTGCACCAAGCACCTACCGCAGTGGAACACGGTGAGCATCAGCGGGTACCACATCCGCGAAGCGGGCGCGACGGCGGCGCAAGAATTGGCTTTTACCCTGGCCGACGGCATCGCCTACGTCGAGGCGTCGATCCAGCGAGGTCTGGCCGTGGACGATTTCGCCCCGCGTCTGAGCTTTTTCTTCGATGTGCACAACGACTTCTTCGAGGAGATCGCCAAGCTGCGGGCCGCCCGGCGGATTTGGGCCTATGTGATGCGCGATCGCTTCAAGGCGAAGCAAGAACGGAGTTGGCTGCTACGAATGCACTGCCAAACCGCGGGAGTTACGCTCACCGAGCAGCAGCCGATGAACAACGTCGTTCGGGTGGCCTTTCAAGCGTTGGCGGGCGTTCTTGGTGGGACGCAATCGCTGCACACCAACAGCATGGATGAAACTCTGGCCCTGCCCACGGAAGAAGCGGCCAAGCTCGCCCTGCGAACGCAGCAGATCATCGCCCACGAGACCAACGTGAGCCAGACGGTCGATCCGCTCGGCGGCAGCTACTTCGTGGAGAAGCTGACCAACGAGATCGAGGCGACGGCCTACGGCATCTTCGATCAGATCGACGCCATGGGCGGCGTGTTGAAGGCGATCGACCGCGGCTACTTCCGCCGGGCCATCGCCGAGTCCTCCCTCGACCAACAGCGGGAACTTGATCGTGGCGGGCAGAAGATCGTCGGCGTCACCGATTTCGTCGAGAAGGGCCGGCACGGCGTGCCGACCCTTAAGATCACGCAGGAGACGGAGGACGTCCAGATCGCCCAGCTCAAGGCCCTCAAGCAATCGCGCGACAAGGCCCGCCATCGGGCCGCACTTGAACGTCTGCGCAGCGACGCCCAGGATGGCGCCAACGTCATGCCCGCGTTGATCGAAGCCGCCGAGGCCGACGCCACCGTCGGCGAAATGATGGACACCATGAAAACCGTCTTCGGCTCCTACGACGGCGGCCCGGAGTGGTGACGAAGGAAGCAGGTGGGCCGTGACGGATGCTATGCGTATCACGCGAATTGGTGCCGAAAACGTGCGAGCGATCGGGAAGATCGACCTTGCGTTGGCTCCTCTCACTGTAATCCTCGGGCCCAATGGGGTTGGAAAATCCACCCTATTGCAGATCGCGCAAACGTTCGCGGGCTTGGACGATAAGAATCGATTCATCAAGTGCTTCGCTGGGTGGGGCGGGTTTCCTGCGAGTGTCCGCTATAACACGTCCAGCGTTCGGAACTCGATGGGCATCGGCGTGTCAAAGGGCAACCAGCAACATCAATACCTCATACGCTTCATGCGCGAGGGAGCGGGTTTCTTTGTGGAGGCCGAGACCCTTCGTTCGACATTCGATGCAAAACGGCAGTTTGAGGAAGTCCTGTCACGGGACGATACAACCGCAGTTTTGACGACCAGCCGCGGCGTCTTTCATAAAGTGGAATTGCATGGTACTTCTCCGTTTCTCGCTGACTTCCGCCACGAGCTTCCGCAAATCGACTCGTTACTAGAGGCCGCAAAGCGAACGACCTTATGGACCGCGCATGAGTTTCAGCCGGCTCAGCGAGCTCATTCGCCGCAACAACTTCAACAGACAACCGGACCATCATCCGATGGAAGTACCCTGTTCTCCGCCCTCTATTCGCTCAAGACCGAACGTCGCGAGCGGTACAACGAACTCGTCGAGGCGTTACAGAGCGCTATTCCTGAGCTTGAAGAGCTGGAATTCCCGTTGGCTGGTGCGGGGCATGTGAGCCTCGCGTGGAAGCAAAGCAACTTTGCCGTCCCGTTCTTTTCGAATCAACTCTCCGATGGCATTCTACGATTCCTTTTCCTCGTCACTATCTTGCATACGGCCCCGGATGACGGACTCCTCCTGTTGGACGAGCCCGAGATCAGCCTTCATCCGCGATGGCTCATGCTTCTTGTATCGCTTTTGCGAAAGGCGACTTCAAAGACCAATATCCTAGTGGCCACCCAGAGCTCCGAGCTTGTCCGTTGGTTAAAACCCGAGGAACTGGTCATTGCCGACGCCACACCAGAGGGAACAACGTTCACCCCCGCGACTTCCAAGCCCGACCTGAACCGCTGGCTGGAGGACTTCACGCTCTCCGAGCTTTGGCTCATGGGCGAACTTGGAGGGCGGCTGTGAAGATCATCGTGATCTGCGAGGGTTCAACGGAGGAGGCGATCCGCGGCGGGCTACGAGAGTTCGTACAGGCTCGCGCTACGTCTGTAGATCGGATCGGGTTACAAACTCGCCCTCTCGACGGACCCACGGTTCGCAACAAGTTGCAGGCGATCGTGCGAAACTGCTTCGAACAGACCGAAGTCGTCGGTGTCGTGGCGCTCACCGATGTGTATCCTGCGTTCAAGAGCGCTACGGACGCGAAGGATGCGCTACGCCGGTTTGCTGGAACTGAGGCGAAGCGCGAGGGGTTCAAGGCTCACGCGGCGCAGTATGAAGTTGAGGCATGGATTCTCCCCGCATGGGATCAGATCGCCAAACACCTGGGCGCTAAGGCCTCCCCGCCCGGCGCAAGACCTGAACAAGTCAACGGCCAGAAACCGCCATCGCATCATCTCAGAGACTTGTTTCGTCGCGCGAAGCGGGATTTCGAGAAAGTGACCGACGGTCCCAGATGGCTGACCGGCGACATGCTTGCGAAGGCCGCGGACTCTTGTCCCGAACTCAAGTCTTTTCTAAACTCGCTACTAGAGCTTGCCGGTGCGGACAAGCTGACGTAACCGATGCAAGGCAGAGCCGAATGAACAACACTCATCCCCGCGTTCTACTCGCCAAGATCGGCCTGGATGGGCACGATCGAGGTGTCAAGGTATTGGCACGGTCGTTCCGCGACGCGGGGATCGAAGTCATATACACCGGGTTGTGGCAGACGTGCGAAGCCACCATGCACGCCGCGTTGCAAGAGGACGTCGACGTAGTCGGCGTGAGCCTGCTTTCGGCCGCCCACCTCACGGTCATGCCCGAGATGTTGCGACTTCGTCGCGAGTTGGACATCGAGCACATCCCAGTGGTCCTCGGGGGGATCGTGCCGGAGTCGGACCACGCAAGCCTTCGGGACATGGGAGTGGCAGCCGTGTTCAATCCCGGCTCGCCGCTCGACAAGATCATTGAGAAGATGCGAGAGCTGGCCAACGGGCAACCGTCGCCGCGGCTCGATGATATTCGCGCGGGGTACGCCAAGAAAAACCCGCGGTCGCTATCCAAGCTGATTACCCTCGTTGGGCGAGGCGAAGGACTGAGCGGTTGGACGCCGCCGTCCGGCAAGGCCAAAGTCATCGGCATCACCGGCGCGCCGGGTGTGGGGAAAAGTTCCTTCATCGGTCGACTTGGCAAGCTCCTTCGGGCCAAGGCCAAGAAAGTCGCCGTAGTGGCCATCGACCCGAGTAGCCCGATTACTGGCGGGGCGTTGTTGGGCGATCGGCTGCGGATGATGACCGGCTCGCCGGACGCCGACTTTTTCATCCGCAGTTTGTCGTCGGGCGACGTACAAGGCGGACTCGCCCCGCACTGCCGCGAGGTGGTGGCCGTCCTGAACGGGTATGGGTTCGATTACATCCTGGTCGAAACAGTGGGAGCGGGACAGGCCGACATCGCCATCCGAACCATCGCCGACCGCACGATCCTGCTGCTAATGCCCGACAGTGGCGACGCGATCCAATTTTCCAAGGCCGGGATCATGGAAATCGCGAGTTGCTTCGTGCTCAACAAGTGCGACCTTGCCGGGGCCGACGCCGCCCAAGCTCAGATTCTCACCGCCGTCGACGACGATCGCCCCTTGTGGAAGGTCAGCACAGTCCGCGACGAAGGCATCGACGCGGTGGCCGATTGGGTGACATCGACATAAGACCACTGCTCAAGAGCAGTGGCACACGGCCGCCGCCTTCAGGCGGTGGGGTTTTTCCGAAAGGTTCCATCCATGCGATATGTGCTTGCCCTATTCGTCGCCCTGGTGCTCAACGCCTGTGCGAATCTGTTGATGAAGGTCGGGATGAAGTCGGTGGAGGCCTCAGGCGGTCTGTTCAAGGACGGCGTCGCCCCGGCCTTTAAGACCGTGCTCACCAGCGCTCCGCTTCTTGTGGGGTTGACCTGTTTCGTACTGAACGCGGGGTTCTACATGTACGCCCTGCAGAGTAAGTCCTTAAAGATCAGCCTCGCCTACCCCATCATGGTCGGCGGAGGATTCGCGTTTATCGCGGTGATCGCCAGGCTTCATCCCTCTCTGGCGGAACGGCTGACCTGGGGACAGTTCGCGGGTGTGGGGCTAGTGCTCGCGGGAGTTATCCTGATCGCCGCACAGTCGGAGCGAGTGCCGATGTAGCGCCGCCCCTGGTGGGCGGTATAGTGCACCTATCCCGCACCACCAACAAAGGATGGTGATACAGTCGCGTGGCGATTAGTTGTCCGCGCGGGTGACCTCGACCGCCGTGAGGCGTTTCACTTTGTAGAGGTTGCGAAAGTTGTCTCGCCTCTCGTGTGCATCATGGAGATTGCTTCGACCTCTACCTTCGTCTGCATCATCAGCGAACGCCCGATTCTCGTCCAGACTGCGGCGCGGCTTGCGGCATTCGCAGAGCTGCGGGAATATGGGTGAATGCGAAGTGTAGGTGCCGGTGGAGGCGGATCCCCGAATAACCAGCGGCGCGCGGCGGTTAATCCGCCGCCGGGCGCGGTCTCACCTTGGGTTCGACTTCGGTCAGGCAGCGCCCATCCGTTCATTTACTCACGCATGGTTGGGGATGCCGACTCCTCGGCCAAGCCCGGCGATGTCGTCAACATTTACGACAAGTCCGATGAGTTCTTTGGCCGGGGATTGTACAACCCGAGTTCCACCATCGTCCTCCGCGTTCTGGCCCACGGGGACCATGCCATAGACGACGCGTTCTGGCGGTCGAGGTTAGGTGAGGCCATTGAACTTCGCCGCCGATTGAACCTGGACGAAACGACGGACGCCTACCGCTTGGTCCATGCCGAGGGAGACGGACTGAGCGGGTTGATAGTGGAAAGGTATGCGGATTGTCTGGTCTTTGAGGTCTTCTCGTTGGGCATGTTTCAGCGGACGGCGATGCTGGCCGCACAACTCGCGGACCTGCTGGGGCCGCCGACGAGCTTGGATCGTCCCGAACGGGCGAGCGGAACGTGGCGGACGGTCGTTCGGGCGGATTCAGCGATCGAACGCATCGAAGGATTTCGAGTAGCGGCCCAGAAACAGCCGGACGTCGGCGTGCTGACGATTCGTGAACATGGTGTGCGTTACCGTGTGGACGTAGCGGGCGGGCATAAGACGGGTTTCTTTTGCGATCAACGTGAGAACCGGCGGCGGATCGCGCCTTTCTGCCGCGACGCCACGGTGCTGGATTTGTGTTGCTACACCGGCGGGTTCGGGCTTTGCGCGAAATTGTTGGGTGGAGCCAAGGACGTGACCTCGGTCGATCTCGATGAGGCCGCCATCGCCATCGCCCGTGAGAACATGAACCTCAACCAAACGCGGATCAACCTGGTCCACTCCGATGCCTTCGCCTACCTGCGGCAGATGATCGCCAACGGTCGGCAGTTCGACACCGTCATACTCGACCCGTCGAAGTTCGCTCCGACGCGGGACGATGTTCAGGACTCACTTCGGAAGTATCACGACCTCAACGGGCTGGCGATGCAGGTGGTCCGGCCAGGGGGTGTGCTGGTGACGTGCAGTTGCAGCGGGTTAATTTCACGCGATGTGTTCGTGGAAACGGTGCATCGGGCGGCAAGGGGATTGAAGCGACCGTTGCAGATGTTCGACCAGACCGGCGCGGGGCCGGATCACCCCATCATGCTCAACTGTCCGGAGTCCGCGTATCTGAAGGTGTTGTGGTTGCGCGTGGGTGCTGGTGATCAGAGCCGCGAGCGGAAGCGAGCGGATACGACTTCTTGAGTCGTTGTCGGCTGTGTGCCACTGCTCTGTGAGCAGTGCTCAGGGAGCATAGACGTCCCTTACTTCATAGTCCGCAACACCGCGAGAATGTCCGCCGGTTCCATGCGTTTGACGTAATCAGCGTCGGCAAAGACGGCCCGGATAATACCGCCACGGTCAAGAACGTAGGTCGCAGGCAGCGGAAGCTCGTAACTTTGGTCGCCGTTGTGGGCGGGTAGGTCAATTCCTAAACTGAGATAAACCTCGCGAAGATCAGGCGGCACCTGGAACACCAAGCCGAACTGTTTGGCCACCTGGTTGCCCACGTCGTTCAGGATAGGGAAAGTGAGGTTGTTCTTTTCGGCGGTGACCTGAGAACGGTCGGGCAATTCGGGCGAAACGGCGAGCAGGTCAGCCCCAAGACTTCGGATATCGGCCAGCAACTGCTGGAGCGCCGATAGTTCGGCGTTGCAGTACCTTCACCAGTGGCCTCGGTAAAAAGCGAGCACGACCGGGCCGCGGCGCAGCAAATCCGAAAGCCGAACCATTCCGCCTTGCGAGCTTGGCAATGAAAAGTCGGGCGCCTGATCGCCGACCTGTAGAATACGATCGGTAAGGCCTGAGCGGGCAAGATCGTCGCGAGCCTTGAGAACGATATCGAGCATCTCCTTGGGCCACCGACCCCAGGAGGCTTGCCGCATCTGTTCGAGTTGTTCGTTCAGAGACATACGTTTGCTCCCAACTGCCTGGATCGACCCTAATTGTCGATTGTCGATTGTCGAATGAAACGATCGCCGCATCAACCAGAGCCGGGAGCGGCAGCGACACGACGATGGGGGTGGCGCGGATCGTAACGTCGGGGCTTGTCCTCGGTGTTCGGGGCTGCCTTAGACGCCAGCCGCGCTACCCCAAGTTACGGAGTTAGCGGAGTTGGTGATAGCGCCAGGGCTGGTTTGGGCAAAAGTCGTGACTACGTTGACTTGAGAACGCAAACCCGAACAAACAGACGGCTTTTTCAGGGACGACTACTTCACCGGTGTCTGCGTAAGACCCCTTTCTCTTTTAGAGTTTGTGTGGAAGTTCGATAGATCATCAAACCGGGATCGAAGGGAGCGTGTGGTCCGTAAAAAAGGCGTGCGGCACCCCGTAAGTCATTGGCGCGGTCAAAGGGTGCCGCAGCGAGTGGAAGCTTGTTTTTGGTCTGTGCGACCTGCGACAGCCGTGTCATTCAAAGTAGTCGCGCAGACATTAAATACTATATCGACTAAACCGACGGGATCAAGAGGCCCGAGCCAATTTTCTGAGAAGGTCAACAAGCGCCAGCCGTCGTAGCCTTACGCTCATCCGCCATCGAAACCAAGCCCGTGCGTCATATTGGGCATCCCGACGATCTCCCCGCATTCTAACATCGGTTCAAATCCTTTTCAAGTGCAAAGTCGGCATAAATTGTTATAACTATCGGCATATTAGGACCTTGCGAACAGCGTCGGGTGAATCGTGGGGTGTCCGTCGATGGCACTAACCCATCCATCATTGGAAGAA
>JAGVHG010000028.1 GCA_020056715.1 Phycisphaerae bacterium
AACTTGATGCCGTATCCCATGGCGATCTCCCGGCGGCTCCGCCGCCAGTACCAAGGTCGTCTGAAAGTCGAAAAATGGATGAATCATTCTGCGTTCCTAGTTAAGGCTGGCACCAGCTCTGAGTTCGTGGCAGTTCTCGTGGCACTCCGGAGATCTTGGCCGTGACCTTCACGTCCAGTGCTCCACGAGCAGGAGAACCTCTCGCCGAAACCGCGGTGGCTCGCCACGTGTGGATGAGACCGACGGGTCGGAGGTCGAGCGGTTGACACTCGCGGGTCTGCACGACAACAGGGTATGCTCGGACCCTCTGGCACAGCTTGAGGAACCGCCTCGTGTCGCTCGCGCCGGCGTCAATCCGGCGTCAGCTTCGATCCGGTCGAGTCTAGGCACCGAGTCAGATCCGAGTCGGCAACCAGTCTGCAATCCGTTTTGACGCCAAAAAAACGCGGGTAATGACAGGCGGGAGCATGACTTACGAGCGGACAAAATGCATGCCATGCAGACGCGCTCCCAACTGCGCCATGGCCCCCGCTGGGCTTTGATTATCCACAATTCGACGAACTCCGCAACGGGATGGAGCATACGCCTGAGTTAAGGGGTATGGCCACGGATTTTGGCATCAGGCGGTTTTTCGGTTTTGCCAGTGTTGCTCCCACTGCCCGCCCTCCCGGATGGCTACGAGGTTCATCAGGGCCGCAGCGTTATCCGTGTCCCATTTCATACCCGGACGCTTGAACCGCAGCGTGAGGTCCTTGCACATGGCTTCGGTCGGGTAATGACCACTTGGGAGATCCAGACCAATGCTGTAACGTGCTCGGCGGCGGCAGTCTCAGGTGAACTGACCGGCGGCTTGAAGAATCGGGTACAGCGGGTCCGTGCGGGATCGAGTTCGCCGACGATAGAGGCCGGCGGTGTTCCGATTCCGTGTAACGAACCGACCGTCGTCGCGTTCGGCGAAACGAATCGATGATCGTGATTCGGAAGATGCGTACGGCCGAAGCGACCGTTGTGGCGCGCCTACATGCCGCGGCCATTACGGAAGGTTTTCTCAACAAACTCGGGATTCGTTTTCTAGCCAGCCTCTACCGAGGCATTTTACTGGACGACGGCTCACAAGTATGGGTCGCGGACCGCGACGGCGAGATCATCGGGGTTTGCGCCTACGCGAGGAACATCGGCGCCATGTACCGAAGCGTACTACGCCGGAGATTCCTTCGACTCGCTTTCGCTTCACTGCCGCATAGCCTCAACCCACTTGTGTTGAAAGAGGTTCTGGACACGTTCAGGTACCCCGCCAAGCAACAGTCCCAACAGCTTCCAGCAGCCGAAATCCTCAGCATTGCCGTGGACGCTAGCGGACGAGGAACCGGCACCGGTCGAAGGCTCCTCGGAGAAGCGATGAGACAGGCGGCGATGGATGGAGTAGCGGAAATCAAGGTCGTGGCCGGCGCGGACCTGGTCGCGGCCAACCGTTTCTATCTAGCCTGCGGGTTTGTGCAGCGAGCCGAGATCATTCAACACGGCCATACGCTGAACGTGTACGTCAGGTCCGTACCCCCGCATGCGGTGCAGGGCTGATACCGCTTGCCCAGTTCCCACAAGAGAGGCTTGGTCGTGAAGCCGTTGAGCTTGAGGAATTCGGGGAAACGCGCGACCGTCTCGATCAGTACGTGGTCGAGCAGCGTCCATCGCGTCTGCGGTTTGCAGCGTCCTTCGTAACGCCCTACGATCATTCCCACGATGCCGACCCTCTACGACACCCTTCGCTACCTGACGAACTTCGACTCGAACCGCACGAGCCACATACTCACCGACGTTCTGGTGATCGGAAGCGGCGTCGCGGGCGCTCGGGCGGCGATCGAGGCCTCGCGTTATGGACTTGTCACCCTGCTGTGCAAGGCTGATTTCACCGACTCTGCCACCCGTCACGCGCAGGGCGGCATTGCCGTCTCGAAAAAGGACGCCGCCGCCATCCAGTCGCACTATGACGACACGATGCGGGTGGGCTGCGGACTCAACCGCCCGGAGGCGGTGAAGCTGTTGGTTAACGAAGGCCCGGCTTGCATCGATGAGTTGGTGGGATGGGGCATCGAGCTTGATCGCGCCGAAAATGGTTTTGCACTCACGCGTGAGGGCGGACATTCGGTCAATCGCATTGTCCACGCCCACGGGGACCAGACGGGGCGCGAACTGGTCCGCACGCTGCGGCGACGCGTCGAGCAGATCGACACCATCCGCATTTTTGATCACTGCTTTTTTCTCGATTTCCTGACCCTCGACGGCGTCTGCGTCGGGGCGGTGGCGTTTCATAAGCAACATGGCCACCAACTGATTTGGGCCAAGCAGACGGTGCTCGCCACCGGCGGCTGCGGTCAAATCTGGCGGGAGACGACCAATCCCCCGATCTCGACCGGCGACGGATTGGCCGCCGCTTTCCGCGCGGGCGCTCGCCTCTGCGATATGGAGATGATGCAGTTCCATCCCACGACGCTTTATGTCGCCGGCGCGGGGCGGGCGTTGATCTCCGAGGCCGTCCGTGGCGAGGGTGCTTATCTGGTCGATCGCAACGGGGGTCGCTTCATGCCCGACTACCACGCCGACGCCGAGCTTGCCCCACGAGATATCGTCAGCCGTGCCATTCAGAGTCACCTCGCTGAAACTCGTGCGAACTGCGTCTACCTGGATGTTCGCCACCTTACGGGCTTCGCCAAACGGTTCCCACACATCGCGAGCTTGTGTGCTGATTTCGAGATCGACGTCACGCGCGATTTGATCCCCGTCCGTCCCAGCGCCCACTACATGATCGGCGGAGTGGATGTGGGGCTGGACGGATCGACCACCGTGGAAGGACTGCTATGTTGCGGTGAAGCGTCTTGCAGCGGCGTCCACGGGGCGAACCGCATGGCCAGCAACTCACTACTGGAGGGATTGGTGTTCGGGAAGTTGAGCGGCGAAACCGCCGGCCGCCGCGCTGCGGCTCAATCGCATCCCACACCCCTGACGCGGATCACCCATCAAAGCCCTTCCTCCTCGCGCACCGCTCTCGACTTGTCCGACATCCGCAATTCGCTCAGCAGTGTAATGTGGCGCAACGTCGGCATCGTGCGCCGCGGCGATCACCTGCGCGAGACCTGCGACATCCTCGACTTTTGGGGCCACTATACGCTCGATAAGACTTTCGACGACGTGTTGGGCTGGGAGACGCAAAACAAACTGACCGTCGCTCGTCTGATCGCCCTATCGGCCCTGGAACGCACGGCGTCTATCGGCGTTCATTATCGCAGCGATGCGACCAGTGACGAATCAACCACACCTTACCAAGTGGCCGTCACCCGCGATGCCGATGGAACGAAACCGCATCGCGTTCCTGTGGGAGCGTAGATTCCGAGACCTCCCGCGACGGTTGCCTGGGAAAGAACGGGCGCTCGTTACGGAAGGAAGGATTTGAAATCTCAGATTTCAGATTCGCTATATCATCTTGGATCATTTCGTCTGCGATCCGGATGCGTTACCCGGAGATGGTTGATCCTCTGCGTGCAGCACTGAACCGCTCCGTCGGCGGACGACTTCATCGACTTGCTTCAGGAACGTCTCAGCGCGGCGTTTGGATTCGTAAGCCAGCCGCGTTTGGTCGTTCAGATGTCGCTGGCCGCGGATGCCGCTGTTTTGAACGCTGTTCGCCCAGGCGCGGAGCTGTCGAGAGCAGGATTCCGCAAGCGTGATTAGATCTGAGATTTGAGATTTCAAATGGGAAGTTGCCGGGCAGCGTTGACAGAAGAGCAGCATGGAGCGCACTTCCCCGGCGGACCCGCGTGCAATGTATAGGAAATTCAGTAGTTCCGGCGTCGTGCCGCGTTCGAATCCTTCGGCGATGTTGTTGGAGATGGAAAGGGCGGCGCGACGCAACTGGTCTCGCAGGTCGCCCGGCCCGTGAAATCCGCAGTCATCGGTCAGCACGTACATCTTGACCGCCAAGTCCATGGACGATTGCCATACGGGGACATCCTCGAAGCGATCGTACTTCATGAAACGGATCTCCCGCAGTATTCGTATGTAGGTGCGTAAACCGGACAGATCAATGCCAACGCGCTTTCGGGTCTGATGACGCTACCCCCAATCTATCGTTTCTGAAATCTCAGATTTCAAATCCCGACGGTCAATGATAAGTGGGGGCTCGATAGATTACACCGTCGAGCCGAGCGAATCCCTTCGACCCATCATTCCGCCGTCGCTAGGCCGAACTCGCGTTGAAACACGGCAAAGTCGACCGGGGCAATGTCGTTCGACACTTTTCGCCCGCAAAACAACCCACCGTCTGGCACGCTACTTGCCCGCTGTTCCTGCGCCAAGTCGGGGCCAGCGCCGCGGGCGCGGCTGTTGCGTCGCCCCGGATCGGCGGCTTTTCCAAAAAATGCGGAGTACAAAGTCATGACCAGTCTTTCAGCGTCTCCGATTGCGGTCCCCGGCGTGATCGCGCGAACCGCAAGATGGCAAGTGCTCATCGGGGCCGTGATGGTGCAACTGATCCTCGGAACGGTGTACGGTTACAGCGTTTTCTGGCAACCCTTGGAGTCCGAACTCTGGCCGGCGATCGTCGTCCGCGATGAAGCGGACGCGGCCGTGGCCCAAGGTCGAGCCGTTCCATCCAATGCCGTGATCGTAGCCGATGCGGCGGAAGCGGTGCGCGCCCGTGAGAACCGTATTGCCGACTTGAAATACGCCTTCGCCATTTGTCTGCTGTCCTTCGCGACGGCCATGATCTTCGCCGGACGATTGCAGGACATGAAGGGTCCCCGCTTCACGGCCACACTGGGTGGCGCGATCCTGGGGGCGGGGTTCCTGATCGCCGGCCAGATGGACCAACTCATCACCTTCTATATTTGCCATGCCTTCCTGCTCGGTACGTTGGTTGTCGCGGCCTTGTTGTTGTTTGACGCGGTTTTCAAGGAATGGAGTCGCGAGGACCACCCCATCCTGCAATACATCCCGTATGGTGTCGTCACCGTTGCCATAGTCGCCGGAGTGATCCTGGGCCTTCGTTTCGTGTCCAATCAGACGCATGATCGCCTATTACTTCTTTGGACGACTATCGGGCTATTGGCGGGAGTCGGAATCGGATACTGCTACGTTGGGCCGATCGCCGCCCTGGTCAAGTGGTTTCCGGCCCAAAAGGGTCTTGTATCCGGCATCGCCGTCGCGGGATTCGGATTTGGCGCCTACCTCTTCTCCGGTAAGAGCGCCCTCGGCGCCGTCGGATTTATCGCACGCTACGGCATCCGCACGTTTTTCACCGTCCACGGCCTGGTGTGTGCGGTAGTGGTCATCCTGGGCGCCATGATGCTGCGTAATCCGCCGACGGCGACCGTGCCGGCGCCCGCCGGGAGACGGACCGACCCATCGCCCGATTCCAACTGGCAACAGTTGCTGCGGAGCAACAGATTTTACCTAGTCTGGCTCATGTTCTTCAGCGGCGCGATGGCGGGGCTGATGGTGATCGGCATCTTGAAACCGTTCGCCGGCAGCCAGCTCATCGCCGCGGCTGAAAAAGCGGGTGGCCCGCTCTCCGACGCGCTCCGTAGCCAGATGCTGCTGCAAGGCGCGACGGCCGTCGGCGTACTCGCCCTGTTCAACGCCGGCGGACGTGTGGTGTGGGGGTTCCTGTCCGATCGCTTGGGTCGCACGCCGGCGATGACGCTAATGTTCATATTGCAGGGTGTCACACTTTTGGCACTTTCGACGCTCGATACGCCGTGGCGGCTCGCCGCCGGCGCGGCGTCCGTCGGATTCAACTTCGGCGGCAACTTCGCCCTCTTCCCTTCGCTGACGGCCGACCTCTTCGGCACGAAAAACTTCGGCGCCAACTACGGCTGGGTGTTCACCTCCTATGGGGTGGCCGGCGTAATGGGCGTTTGGGCGGGCAACGTCGCTCAGCAAGTGACGGGGAGTTACTTCGCAGCGTTCGCCGTTGCGGCGGCGCTCTGCTTCGCCTCGGCCTTGCTTGCCATGGTGCTCGGGAGACGCATCCGCCGCCCCCTGCCCGCCGCTGTCTAAGGCCTGAGCCGCCCCATTCATGGGGCGGGTAAATCCCGCGGCATGAATGCCGCGGCTCAGGTCAACCCGTCGAATCAGGAGGGTTCGAAAGCGTGCTTCGGTTGCGTCTTGATGTAGGTCTTTCGCCGCTCGGCGTACTGTTCGGGGGTGAGATCGTCGATGCCGAAGGCGTCGGGATTTTCGGCGATCTTGATGAGGAAGGGGATGCACCATCCGCAACCGGTGCCGGCGCCGAGGCACTCGGTCATCTGGCTGGGATACTTGGGGCAGGCGCGGCGGCTGAAGTTCATCAGCTTCCGCATCGACACGCCGTAGCAGTAGCAGATTTTGTCGTCGAGCTGCATCTGTCCCCCCAAGTGTACGTTAAGCCCGCGTCAATGTCGCAGGCCGTCGGGCGCGTTCAAGCGCTCTGTACCTTTAGGGAGTGGTTACCGTCGCGGCACAGTCTTGCCGTCCTTAGAGGCCGACTTGCGGGTCTTTGGCGCCGAAGCCTCGACGGTGAGGCCGGTGGCGGCGTCCATAGCGGGTGGCGTCGAGTGGAGACGCATCTTCATAACCCGCCCGACCTTAAATTTTACAGTTCGTTTGGATGGAACGTGGACCTTGTCCATGGTTTTGGGGTTTTGGGCGTCGCGTGAGGCACGCATACGGCTTTCGAAGACGCCGAAATCGCGGAACTCGAGGCGATTGCCGTCACTAAGCTCTTGAACGATCGAATCTAGGAACGCTTGAACTACCCGCTTGACAATGACGCGTTTGAAGCCCTCACGTTCGGCGATGCGGTCCATGAGTTCTTTTTTCGTAATCGTCGCCATCTCGAACGTCCATCCGCAGCCAGCGTCCCGGATAACCTGTTGATTGCAAGTCATCCTACTATAAAGGTTTCCGGCGATCAAGGGTTGTTTTTTAGGCCGCGTTATCAGCATTTGTCACTACCGGTCAGTCGCTTTCGGTGAGGTCGTAACCCGAATTCAACGTCCACCGAGGATTTAATTATATATTATTGGCTGCATATCGCTGAACGAGCGGACGATGCGGCGGCGTTCGGCGGTCGGAGAGCGTTGATGGATCAAGATTAACGGTCGTAGGGTCTGTTGCTCCAGAGCAGCAGCACGACACGCGGTTTGCGTGTTGGAGATGGGGCACGACAATCCACCTCGTTCTGGGAATGGCCATATGACTGATGTTCTTGTTGCTGCCGGCGTTGCTTTCGTGGTTGGGGCCGGGATCGCCGGCATAGCGTTTTGGTTGTTGCGACGGCGGGAAGGGGACGTGGTCGCGCGGCTCGCGGCGGAGGCGCAGCAAGCCAAGGCCGCGGAGATGTCCGCAGTCGTCAACGAACTGCGGACGGCCTTCTCGGCGCTTTCGCGCGAAGCGCTGTCCGCTAACACCGACGACTTTCTGAAACTCGCCAAGTCACGTCTCGATCAACAGACCGCGCTGGGCGATCAGACGCTGGAAGGGAAAAAGAAACTCATCGATGCGCGGCTCGTCGAGGTGGACACGAAGCTTGGCACGCTTACCAATCTGATTCAAAGCGTAGACAAGCAGCGGGCGGAGTCACACGGGGCGTTGCTGCGGAACCTCGAAACCAATGCCGACGCGACACGGCGGCTGCAAGTGACAACGGGGCAACTTCGTGAGGCGCTGGCCAATCCTCAACGCCGCGGGCAGTGGGGCGAGCGGATGGCCGAGGATGTCCTGCGACTGGTGGGCTTCATTGAGGGGATCAATTACCACAAGCAGCAGGTTCTCGCGGACAAGGGCAAGCCGGATTTCACCTTCCTGTTGCCCAGTGATCGTCGAGTACACATGGACGTGAAGTTTCCGCTGGATAATTATTTGAAGGTCCTCGACGCGGCCGACGACGCGGGCCGGGCGGAGTGGACGACGCAGTTCTTGCGCGATGTGCGAAAGCGGGTCAAGGAAGTGACCGGTCGGGAATACATCGACCCCTCGGCGGGGACGGTGGATTACGTGCTGGTGTTCATTCCCAATGAGCAGGTGTATGGATTCATTCACGAACACGACGCGACGCTGCTGGATGACGCGATGCGGAGCAAAGTCGTGTTGTGCTCGCCGCTGACGCTGTATGCGATCCTCGCGGTGGTCCGGCAGGCCGTGGAGAACTTTCGGTTTGAGCAGGGATCGAAGAAGATTTTGGAACACTTGGGCGAGTTTCAGAAGCAGTGGGGGAAGTTCGTCGAAACGATGGAGAAGATGGGTCGCAAGCTCGACGAGGCCCGCAACGAGTTTGACGATCTGAAGACCACCCGAACGCGATTGCTGGAAAGACAGCTCGATAAGATTGAGGATTTGCGTGCGGCGCGGGAGGAACCGGCGGCCACCCTGTTGGACAACGAATCGGGCACTTGATTTTCGAGTGCCGATTGCCAATTGCCGATTGGGGATTGCAGAAAATGGCAGTCGGGGCTTGCAACATACGGGGTAAATGAATATACTACGGGCTTAACATGGCTTCTCATACGCTATGGCGCACCATTCGTGAAGGTGGGGGATGAGGACGCTTCAGAAAAGATGTTGGGTGACGGCTGCGGCGGCCTTGGTGAGCATCGCTCTATCGGGTCTTTCCCTGGGCGCCACCCTTAACGTGCCGGGCGACTTCCCCACCATCCAGGCGTGCATCGACGCGGCGGTTAGCGGCGTCGATGAGTGCGTCGTGGCCCAGGGGACGTACCACGAAACGATCAACTTCCTCGGCAAGGCCATCACCATGCGCAGCTCCGGCGGAGCGAACGTGACCACAATCGACGCCACTGGACTGGGAGGTAGCGTGGTCACATGCGCCAGCGGCGAAAGCCTGGATACCGTTTTGGATGGTTTTACAATTACGGGAGGAACCGGAACGTATCTTGCTACTGTGTTACTGTTTGTAGGTGGGGGGATGTACAACTCTGGCAGTGGTCCTAGTGTGACCAACTGCACCTTCAGTGGGAACACCGCTGGCGCCGGCGGCGGGATGTTCAACACCTACAGCAGCAACCCGACCGTGACCAACTGCACGTTCAGCGGGAACACGCCCGGTGATGGCGGCGGGATAGTCAATCACTTTAGCAGCCCGACGGTCGCTAACTGCACGTTCAGCGGGAACACCGCCCAGTACAGCGGCGGCGGGATGCTAAACGTCTACAGCAACCCGACAGTGACCAACTGCACGTTTAGCGGGAACACGGCCGACGACGGCGCTGGTATGAGCAACTACCAAAGCAACCCAACGGTGACAAACTGTACGTTTGAGGCAAACACGGCAGCTCAAGGCGGTGGCGGCGGGATGTACAACGAGTTCTATAGCAACGCGAAAGTAACCAACTGTAAATTCAGCGGGAACGCGGCTATCTGGGGCGGTGGGATGGGCACCGCGAATCACAGCAGCCCGACGGTGACGAACTCCACGTTTAGTGGGAACACGGCCAGCAACTTCGGCGGCGGGATGCACAACTACCCCGACAGCAATCTGAACTTGACCAACTGTGTGTTCAACGGGAACACCGCCGGCATGGAAGGCGGGGCGATGTTCAACTACGATATGGACGCAACGGTGACTAATTGCATTTTTTCGGGGAATAGCCCGGATGAAATTGATAACTCGTACCCTTTTACTCGAATGACCATCCGCTTCAGCGACGTACAAGGCGGGTTGCCTTACCCTTCAGTCGATGGCGGGGGAAATATCAACCTTGACCCGATGTTCGTGCGCCCGCCGGACCCTGGCGCTGATGGGACGTGGGACGGCGTGGATGACGACTACGGCGACCTGCGGCTGCGAGCAGGATCGCCGTGCATCGACACGGGTGATCCGAACTTCTCGCCCGCGCCGGGAGAAACCGATCTCGAGGGGCACGCGCGGGTTTTATGCGCGCGGGTGGACATGGGGACGTACGAATTCGGCATCGGGGACTATGACTGCAATCAAACGGTCAATCTCACCGATTTCGCCAACTGGTCGGCGTGCATGAACGGACCAAGCACTGCTGACACAGCAGTGGCACACTCTGTATACCCTAATCCCGAATCCCTAAACCCTGCTTGCACCGCTTTCGACTTTGACGGCGACGGCGACGTGGACCTGGTCGATTTCTCCGGGTTCCAGAAAATCATCGGGCCGTGAGTCTCCCCCGATCCTGCCACTGCTGACACAGCGGTGGCACACGTACCAATTGTCGATTTCCGATTGTCGTCCGCCAAGCGTTGGTGCGAGCTGTCCGCCGCGCGTGATCCACTCAAAACGATGTGGATCGAGCGTGTCGAGTGACACATTGATGCGGTCGAGTCCGGCGGCGTGCAGAGCCGCGGCCTTGGCGGCCACCGCTTGACCATTCGTGGTGAGGGTCAACTCGTGAAGAAGTCGGAGCTTGGACAGGCACGCGATAAGTTGAACGATGTGCTGGTGCAGCAAGGGCGCCTAAACCGTGCGTTCGGTTCGAGAGTCCGGAAATACGGCCGTTCTTCAACAGATGCGAGGAAGCTGTTCGCCGGAGAGCAGATCGAGCAATCGGGCGGGACCAAAGGGTCCGCGGGCGACGACGCGACCCGATCCGGTTGCGGTGACGCGACCGATGACGGCGGCATCACAGGCCACGGCATTCCCGCGCATGGCCGCGAGAACGCGGTCGGCGTATTCGCGCGGGACGAAGGCCACAAGACGACCCTCGTTGGCTACGTAGAGCGGATCCAAACCCAGGATCTCGCAGGCGCCCGCGACGGACGGTTGGACCGGAATCGCCGCCTCGTCGATCTCAAGGTCGACGCCGGCGTCCGCAGCGATCTCGTTCAGCGCGGAGGCAAGTCCTCCGCGGGTCAGATCACGAAGACAATGGACATCCGCCCCGGTTGCGAGAATCGTCTGGACGAGCGAAGAGAGCGAAGCACAGTCGCTCTCGATGGCCGTATCGAATTCCAACCCCTCGCGGACAGATAGGATCGCGACGCCGTGGCGACCGACGTCGCCGCTGAGGATGATGACATCACCGGGACGCACTCGCGAAGGACGGATATGCACGCCCGGGGGAATCAAACCGATCCCCGCGGTGTTGATGAACACCTCGTCGCCTTTGCCCTTGTCGACCACCTTCGTATCGCCGGTGACCAACTCAACGCCGCAATCGGACGCGGCGTCCGCCATCGAGCGGACGATCTTGGTCAACGTCTCAAACGGAAGTCCTTCTTCAAGGATGAAACCGGCGCTGAGGTACGCGGGCTTCGCCCCGGACATGGCCAGGTCGTTGACCGTGCCATACACGGCGAGCTTTCCGATGTCCCCGCCGGGGAAGAAAAGCGGCCGCACGACGTAACTGTCGGTGGTGAAGGCGATGCGTTGGTCGCCCAGAGTGACGGCGGCGCTATCATGACGCTCGGCTGCCGCCGGACTGCCGAAGGTCGGGAGGAACAACCGCTCAATCAGCTCGCGCATAAGGCGGCCACCGCCGCCGTGAGCCATTTGCACCGTCATGTGACGCCCGAGGGGCGTGGGGCAACTCAGTGAAAGACCCTCGGCTTTCATGTTGCGGCTCCCACTTCACGCACGTTGCAGCTTGACGGCGCCGTCGCGAATCGCGCGTAACGATAGTAAGCGGCACACGTACCTTCCGAGGACACCATGGTCGCGCCGAGAGGCGATTCGGGCGTACATCGCGTGCCGAACGCCGGGCAGTCGTGCGGCGTCCGCCGCCCCTGAAGGATGGCCCCGCTGATGCACTCCTCAGGCTCTACCGCAACGATCTTCTCCACTGCGAACTTCAATTCCGCGTCATAGGCCCGAAATCGAGATCGTAGGCGGTAGCCGCTGGCGGGGATCATGCCGATTCCTCGCCAGGAACGATCGACCGTCTCAAAGACCTCGTCGATCAGGGCACGAGCCGGCGCATTTCCCTCGGGTCGGACCGAGCGGGCGTATGGGTTCTCCACCACGGCTCGACCCTCCTCGAGCTGTCTCACGCAGAGTCGAACGCCCTCCAGAATGTCCACTGGCTCGAACCCGGTGACAACGATCGGCACGTGGAACTTCACAGCGAGGCGATGATACTCTTCACAGCCCATCACCGTGCAGACATGCCCGGCGGCGAGAAACCCTTGCACAAGATTCCCGTCACTGGACAGAATCGTCTCGATCGCAGGCGGTACGGTCACATGAGAGACGAGCACCGAAAAATTGTTCAGGCCTTCCCTGTACGCCTGCACGACGGCCATCGCGTTCGCGGGCGCGGTCGTTTCGAAACCCACGGCGAAGAACACCACTTCCCGGTCGGGACGGGCGCGGGCCAGTGCCAGGGCATCCAACGGTGAATACACGATCCGAACATCGCCTCCCGTGGACTTGACCGTAAGCAAGTCCGTTGTCGACCCGGGGACGCGCAGCATGTCGCCGAACGAACAGAACGTCACATTCGGTCGCGACGCGATCGCCAGAGCGCGGTCAATCAATTCGAGCGGGGTGACACACACGGGGCACCCCGGCCCGTGGATCAACGTGATTCTTTTCGGAAGGAGCTGATCAAGCCCGAATCGCACGATGGCGTGGGTCTGCCCGCCGCAGACCTCCATGATCCGCCAATCGCGGGTGGTTTCGGCGTGGATCGCGGCGGCCAAACCCCGCACTCGCGCCGCTTGGCGGTATTCGTCGACATACTTCATGGCGCGGCAGGCCTCTGAAGCTCCGCGAGTTCGCCAATTCGGTCCAGATACTCCAGCGTCGTGCGCGCCTGCTCCTCGTCGATGCGACTGATGGCGAAACCGACGTGAACAATGACATGGTCGCCGACCTCAGCCTCGGGGACGAATGCCAGGCACACGTCCTTGCTGACGCCGCCGAAGTCGACCTTGCCTGTACGCAACTGTCCTTCGCACAAGGAGATGATTCTACCCGGAACGCCCAGACACATTCGGAATCTCCTGCGTACTCGGCGTCGTCCGAGATCGAACGGACGCCGCTAGAATCTGCCCGAGGACCAGTCCGCCGTCGTTTGCGGGGACTAGACGATTCTCGAAGACTTGGAAGCCGGCGTTTTCCAAACGCGAGCGAACCAGCTCCCCGAGCAGGGCGTTCTGAAAACACCCGCCGCTGAGGACGACGCGCGGAAGCGCCGCTCTCTGCGCGGATTCGACGGCGAAGATCCCCAACGCCGCGTGAAAGCTCGCCGCCACCTCTCCCACCGGCACGCCGTCCCGGAAGTCCGCCACAATCCGCCGTACCATCGGTTCCCAGTCCGCGACGGCGGGATCCCCGCCCGAAAGCGGCAGAGGATACTCCCGATCGGGCGTCTGCGGATCGACTGCATACTCAAGTGCCATCGCCGCCTGCCCCTCATAACTGCTCCTTGCGCACAGGCCTGCAAGACACGCGACGGCGTCGAAGAGCCGCCCCATACTTGTCGTGACTGGGCACATAACCCCGCGACGCAGCGTCGCCGACAGCACACGCCGTTCCGCCGGCGAAAACCAACGTCCGACGAGCTCCATCGCGGAATCACCCATGATTTCGTAGAGCAGCCCCAGCGCCGCTCGGCGCGGCTCGCGTACCGCCTGTTCGCCGCCAGGGAGACGAAACGGCCGCAGGTGTGCGACGCGGCGGTACTCGTTCGCGTCGCAAAGCAGTGCCTCGCCACCCCAGACAGTCCCATCAGCGCCGAAGCCGCTCCCATCCCAGGCCAGGCCCAGCACGTGGCCGTCGAGTCGATGTTCCGCCATGACCGAGAGAACGTGGGCATGGTGGTGCTGCACGCGGATCAGGGGGATGCCGGTGGCAGCGGCATATTGAACGGCGTACTGGGTTGACGCGTAATCGGGGTGGGCGTCACAGGCGACGAGAGCGGGACTAACGCCGTGGAAAGCGAGGAGATCGGTGATCGTCCGCGCACAGAGGGTCCGGCCCTCGGCACAGTCCAGATCGCCGACATGTTGACTGAGCACTACCTGCGAACCAATTCGCAAAGCAACCGTGTTCTTGAGGTACCCGCCTACCGCCAGGATCGGCGGGCCGTCAGACCCAAGCTCAATTGCCATCGGCGCGTATCCGCGTGCGCGACGCAGTAGTCGCGGACCGTCGGGACTGACGCGGACCACGGAGTCGTCGACCTGTCGAACGATCGGACGATCGTGCGTCAAAAAGGCGTCCGCGATTCCTGACAGGCGCTCCTTCGCCTCATCGATCTCGATACACATCGGCTCTTCCGAGACGTTGCCGCTGGTACAGACGATGGGTCGCAGAAGCTCGCGCATCATCAAATGATGGAGCGGCGTGTTGGGCAGCATCACCCCGAGGCGAGGGTTACCCGGCGCGACCGAGGAAACGATAGGAGGTAGTTCCCCGCTCGCCGGTGCGCTGCGTCGCTGAAGGAGAACGATGGGGCAGGCCGGCGACGTGAGTACGGCGGCCTCCTCGTCGGAAATTACACAGTAGCGTCGGGCCGCGTCCAGAGAAGCGAGCATAAGGGCGAAGGGTTTCTCCTCGCGCCGCTTCCGCGCGCGAAGACGCTGGACCGCTTCGTCCTGTGTGGCGTCGACCACGAGTTGGAAGCCGCCCAAACCCTTTAGCGCGACAATTCGACCGTTGCGTATCCACTCGCAGGCGACGTCCAACGCCGCGCCCTTCGTCGCGATCACATCGCCGCCGGCGTTCAAGAGCGTCAGTTGCGGCCCGCACGTCGGGCAGGCGATGGGCTGAGCATGGAATCGACGGTCTGATGAATCCTCATACTCCGCGCGACAGGCCGGGCACAACGGAAACGCCCTCATCGAAGTTCTTTCACGGTCATAAGGCGATCCTTCGACGATGGAATACCGTGGCCCGCAATGCGTGCAGTTGGTGAAGGGGTATCGATACCGGCGCTCGCCCGGAGTGGTCACTTCTTTCAGGCACTCGGAGCAGACTGCGAGGTCAGGAGGAATGGCCGGCTTCGACGCGGAACCGGACTCGCTATCCAATATCCGGAAAGGGTTCTCCGGTCGAACGGCAAGCTCTTCCGTTTCCAACCGATCGATTTTCGCATGTGGAGGGTGCCGCCGAAGAATGGTATCGACGAACCGCTCCAGTTCCGCATTCGGTCCCTGCACCTCGATGCGTACGCCCTGCGGTGTGTTGCGAATGCTCCCACCCAGACCCTGCGACCGCGCCGCGCGATGGACGAACGGTCGGAACCCGACGCCCTGAACGACTCCATGCACCACCAAACCAAGGCGGCGTTGAGTTTGTGAATCACTGGACATCGATGCCCTCGATCCAGACGCCTTCTTCACCGGTGAGTCGTCCATCGGAACCGTTGCAACGCGGGCAAATCCGCACGTGGTGTTCGGGTACGTAGGTCGTGCCGCAGGCATCACAACGGACGCGCACCGTAGTGAACCCCAGCTCCAGCGTGGCGCCTTCCGCGATTGTACCCAGTGCATGGGCGGCGAAGTGGAACGCCAGGCTCTCGTTGGATAGCTTTTCAGACTCAGCCACCCGCCCACGGACCGCGACGACACGTGACGCTCTTTCCGCCGTTGCTCGGTCGAGCACCACGGCGAGAACGCGTTTGGCGATGGCCGATTCGTGCATGGCTACATCTCCAGCAGTTGGAGGATCCTTGCCACGGCGCGAGGGACGGCCTCGGCGACTGCCGGTGACAGCTCGTCCCCTTGGACGTTTCGCGGATCAATCACCACGGCAAGAAGATGAACTTTCTCGCAGAAACCGTGGGGCGAAACACTCCGCCCCAGAGCGAGGGCCTGTCCGATCCCCAGTCCGTGGCTCGACAACGGCGCGACATCGCCGCTTGCGATTTCTTCCGGCGTTGTTTGAAGCAAGGATCCCGGTTCGGCGCGAGCGACGGCGGCGTCCACCAGCACGGCGGCGTCGACGCCCTCCAACAACCAGGAAAGGCGGTCCGGCGCCCGACAGTCCAAGACGTCCACGTCCGTGGGTACGCCGACCTCGCGGAGGCGTCGAGAAACCGCGAAACCCACGCCATCATCTCCACCGCCCAAGGAACCCAGGCCGATGACCCGCCGAGTCATGCCTCGTCCTCCCGCTCGATGTTTAGGCGAAGGAAATGCGTCGAGCATGAAATGCACGGGTCGTAATTCCTCACCGCGTGTTCCGCGAGGAGAGTGGCCTGGTCCAGCGGCAGTTTGGCGAGGCGCGAGGCGAGTTGACGCAGGTCACTCTCCATGGACTTTTGATTCTGCGCGGTGGGCGGCACGATCTTGGCGTCCTGAATGATCCCCTCGGCGTCCAACCGGTAGCGGTGGAAGAGAATGCCACGCGGTGCCTCGGTGCAGCTGAAGCCAGTTGCGGCCTTCGTCGGGACGTCCACATTGGGGCGCGCGGGCGGCTCGTACCCGTTGATGATCTCGACCGCTTCTTCGAAAGCATGAATGGTTTCGAGTGCCCGCGCCAGCAAGCTCTTAAAGGGGTTCATGCACGGAACCGTAAAGCCGATCGACGTGGCGACTTGCCGGGCGCCCGCGGAAAGTCGGTCAAAGTTCAGATTGACCCGGGCCAACGGGCCGCACTGGTACTCGCCGCCCTGCTTGCGCGTGGAGTGGAGCGCCGTGGAGCGGGCCACGTGCTCTTCCACGAAGTGGTTGTCATAGTCCTGCACGGGGATGTCGAGCCCCTTGTTGGAGACCAACCGCCCTTCGTTGAGCGGGTATTCGTTCGGGTGCCGCAAAGCGACGAACTCATAATCGCGCTCGAAATCCGGGAAATCCAGTCCAGCCATCCAGGATGCGCTTTCCATCGCCGCATCCCGTCCCCACTTCAGCTCCTCGGTGAGTTGGTTAAGCTCGGAGCGCGCAGGCACTCGGTAGAAACCGCCGATGCGGACATTGATGGGGTGAATCTCCCGACCGCCGAGCATCGCCACGACGGCATTGCCGGCCTTCTTCATCCGCAGGGCGCGCTTCACGATCTCCGGATGATCTTTGGCCATAGCCAGGGCGTCGTCATAGCCCAGAAAATCCGGCGCATGCAGCAGAAACATGTGCAGGACGTGAGATTCGATCCACTCTCCGCAGTACAGCAAACGGCGCAAAGTCCGAAGAGGACCGTCGACCGTAATGCCGAGGGCGTTCTCGATCGCATGGCAGGCGCTCATCTGGTAGGCGACGGGACAGATTCCGCAGATGCGCGCCGTGATGTCCGGTGCCTCCATCTGCGACCGCCCGCGCAGGAAAGCTTCAAAAAAACGCGGCGGCTCGAAGAGACGAAGCTCGACTTTTGTCGCGCGGTCGCCCTTGAGCCTGATGGTGAGCGCGCCCTCTCCCTCCACTCGAGCGAGGTAGTTGACTTTGATCGTACGCGTGGCCTCTGCTGACATCGTTCACGCTCCCTGCTCGGTCGCGTTCACCCTCCGCGTCGCAAGCGCGGCCGCGCCGTCGGCGAACGGGTGCGCCGCCGCGTTGAAGGTCTGAAGCACTCGGACGACTTCCGCGGGAGCGGCGCCGGCGCTGAGCCAGGCGTCGCTGAGAGAACTAACGTTTGGCGACTCATTCGGCCCGAAACAGCCATAGCAACCCCGCTGATACAACGGACAAATCGCCCCACACCCCGCATGAGTGATCGGGCCCAGACACGGCACACGCCGCGAAACCATGATGCATACCGTGCCGCGAAGTTTGCACTCCATGCAGACGCTGTGTCTGTGAATAAGCGGCCTTCGGCCATGCAGGTAGGCCAAGAGCACTTCGAGCAATTGCCGCTTGTTGATCGGGCAGCCGCGAAGCTCGAAATCCACAGGCACATGGTCGGCAATCGCCGTCGACGTTGCCAACGTGCGAATATACTCGGGTCTTGCATAAACGATGGAAATGAATTCCTTGACGTCCTGGAAATTGCGAAGCGCCTGGATGCCTCCGGCGGTGGCGCACGCGCCGATGGTAATCAGAACTTTCGAGGCCCGTCGAACGCCGTGGATCCGCTCCGCGTCGTGCGGTGTGGTGATGGAGCCTTCGACCAAAGAGATGTCGTAGGGACCCCTGACGACGGCCCGCGAGACCTCGGCGAAATTGGCGATCTCCACCGCCTCGCCGATCGCAAGAAGCTCGTCCTCACAGTCCAACAAACTAAGCTGGCACCCGTCACAGGAGGCGAACTTCCAAACCGCCAACTTGGGCTTTCGCGCCATGCTACACCCCTCGCATTCGGAAAAACGGCTCAATGCGCGCCAGCGGAAACACAGGCCCGTCCTTGCACACGAACGTCGGACCAAACTGGCAGTGCCCGCAATACCCAACCGCGCATTTCATGTTCCGCTCCATGGATAAATAGGTGTTCTCCGCGACCACGCCGCGTTTTCGCAACTCCGCCACGCAAAAACGCATCATCACTTCTGGACCGCAGATCATCGCCACAGTCTCTCCCGCCTCGAATTCCGCCTTGGAGATCAGCATCGTCACCACCCCGACATGGCTTCGCCAATCGGCCCCGGCGCTATCCACCGTGATGAGGACCTGGAGGTCGAATCGAGAACGCCATTCCTTAAGCTCTGCGAGATATAACAGATCTTTCGGCGTGCGCGCGCCGACCAGAAGACTCACCTTCCCATACCGATCACGTTGCGCGATCACTTGCCGAACCGCGGGACGAAGAGGCGCCAGACCGATGCCCCCCGCGATGAGTACCAAATCCTGGCCGATCGCAGCCTCCAGGGGCCATCCCTTGCCGAACGGACCGCGCACCCCCAGCGTCTGACCCCGCTTCAGGCCACAGATGGCTTTGGTCACCGCACCGACCGAACGGATCGTATGCACCAGGGGATCCGGCTCATGTGGACTCCCACTGATCGAAATCGGGACCTCCCCGATCCCAAACAGGTAAAGCATGTTGAACTGGCCGGCGGAGAAGGACAACGGTGCCCCGTCGCCGGATTCTAGCTCCAACGTCACCGTATCTTGAAGCTCTCTCCGGTTTCGGGTGACCCGATACGGGCGAGGCGTCAGCAAAGGATCACTTTGTGTCCACGGCGGGTCCATAAATGTCCAAAAGCTGAAGGCGCGTTGCTTCAAGCCGCTGCGAAACCACGTGCGCCAACCGTTTCATGAGTTCGTACCCCATGGCCGTGTCCTCATCACATTTCTTTCGCAAACAAGCCCCGTCGAAGGAGGTCGCGCGGACGATTTCGACGGCTCGGGCGCTGAACTGGCAAACGTACGGGGGAAAGAGCCACGACCACCCGATGATTTCTCCTGCCCCAACCGTCTGGACCGTCACCTGTCCTCGCTGCGGAACATAGATTTCAAGGGCCACCATGCCATGCCGGACGGCGTAAAATCGTTCGGCCTCGTCGCCCTCGTGGAAGAGATATTCGCCGGCGTTAACGCGGACGTTCGATCCGCATCCGCCAACGATCCTTAGGACACTCGGGTCAAGCCCCTTGAAAAAGGGGTGCTCAGCGATGACGGCATCAATCGTTTCCATGTCTCTTCTCGCTTTCCCGGATTGCCCGCACTTCCGCAGTTATGTCGATGCCCACCGGGCACCAGGTAATGCACCGACCACACCCGACGCAACCGGAGGTGCCGAATTGATCCTGCCACGTCGCCAACTTGTGCGTCATCCATTGGCGATATCGCGCCTTCGGCGAAGAACGGATGTTCCCCCCGTGCAGGTACGAATGTTCCAGATTGAAGCACGAATCCCATTGCCGCCGGCGTTCGCTTTGATCGCCGGACAAATCCGTGGCGTCCTCCAAGCTACTGCAAAAGCACGTCGGGCACACGAGTGTGCAGTTCGCACACGTCAAACAGCGCCTCGCCACATCGTCCCACTGCGGATGCTCGTAGTTGCGATACAGGAGGTCCTTTACGTCGGAGGCTTCCATCGTCCGACCCATCTGGGAAAGCGCGCGCCTCGTGGCCGCCTCCGCTTTTTCTAGATCGGACGCGGCGGCGGCTTGATGCGAGACGTGCTCCATGATCTCGGCGCCACGCTGGGTGCCAATCTCAACCACGAAATAGTGACGCTGTTTCTCGAGAATCTCGGTCAAGGCGAGATCAAAATCCCCGGTCGCGCGGGGTCCGGTTCCCATGGAGGCGCAGAAGCACGTCTTCCCCGCGAGTCCGCATTGCACGGCCACAATCAACGCCTTCTCACGCCGCGCCCGGTACCCGGGATCCACTGGCATGAAAACCTTGTCCTGGATGCTGATAGCGTGCAAATCACACGATCTCACACCGAAAAACGCTAGCGGGGCGCTGTCCCGCTGCGTGTCCACAAACCGAAAACCTTTCCCCTCCCGAACAACCTTCCAGATCATCTCCCGCGGCAGAAACAAGAACTGCTTCGAGGAATGCGCTCCACCGATGAATCCAAAGACCGCCTGGTCGGACCGCTTGCAAAGGCGATACCTGCCTGCTCCCTGTTCGTCCGTCCAACCGATCGGCAAATCTTCAACGCGTGAAATGTCATCATAGATGATGGCCTCATCGCGCACGGTCGGACCAAGAATGCGGAATCCTTGGGCCCGAATCGCGTCCAGGATGGTTTGCAAGCGGTCTCTTTCCAGAATTACTTTGGAATTCGGTGAGACCATGCCAGCTTCCTAAACCAACAACCGCCACCGGGCTAAAACCGCAGGTATGCGTATCCCTGTTGCCGGAGATCAATCAGGCGGAGAAGCGCTGCGGGAATGACGCGAACCCCGGGCAGCACGTCTTCTTTAGTCCAGCCCTGCTCCTCCAAGCCCGCCGATTAACAACACCCCAACCGACAAGCAAAGGAAATGGAGATTGTGTGCAATCATAATACACCCCCACTTTTGAAAACCAATCTTTTAACAACGGCGCTCCACTGTATCAAGGCCGCAAGTCCCGTACCAGTGATTTGATTTAGGTTGAAGGTTTCAAGGGTTTGAAGGGGCGAGGGGTTTAAGAGATGAAGGGTTGAAGGCGCGAAATGTAACCGACCCCGGCCTGTGGTTTTTCGCAACAAGACGAAAGATTCGCAGGCACCGCCGAAAGGCGACCGCCGCAGCTCGCACAAACAACCTGCGGCCTTTTTTCGCGCTTTACTGAGCGACCAGCGGCAACGTGAAAGCGAGGCGGCTTCTTTATTTAGAGTGCGTCCGAACCCCCCTCACCCTCCCCCCAGTGGGGGAGAGGGGGGGATTGAGGTTGGAAGGTTGATGAGTTGGAAGGGTGTGAAGGGATTTGGGATTTAGGATTTCAGAGCCGATCCGGTCGTCCGCGGCGGACTCGCGGTTCGGATTGTCCGCGGGCTTGCGTCTTGCGGAGCCTGTCGGCTACTATCTGCGGCGGTCCGTTGTTGAAGACCCGAGGATCCGGATGTACTGCGAGCTTTGCATCCAAGAGGCGCCGTCGGCGTTCCGCGTCGCCTCCCATTGGGCTCTATCGGCCTGCGGTCACCCCTGGGGCTTGCTATTCGGGAACGTGGACTTCGCCCCGCTGTCCTAAGGCTCCGGAAGTGGAGATGGTTCTATGTTCAGCTTCAGCATTATTCCCCGAGACACGGTTTTATTCAATCTGTTCGACGAGGCCGCTCGCATTCTGATTTCCAGTGCGGACGCCTTTTGCGCGCTGCTGAAAACGGATGACGGGCGCGAAGTTCAACTTGACGCTATTCGCCGGCTCGAACACGAGGGCGACGCCATCATGCACGCAACCCTAGAGAAGCTGGACCGGACGATCCTCGCGCCGTTCGACCGCGAGGACATCTCGCTCCTCGTTCGCCGGATTGACGACGTGATCGACGAAGTCGATGCGGCCTCGAAGCGCTTCTGCATCTATCGGATTCCGTCGCCGACACCGTGGCTCATCAAGCAGAGCGAGGTACTGTCCAAAGCGTGCAGCATCCTCGGCGCTTGCATCCCCTACCTTCGCAACCTCAAGAAACCCGAGGTGCTTCGCGTGCGCCTCCTCGAAATCGGCGCTCTGGAGAAGGTGGGAGACGCCAACCACCACGCCGCCGTTGTCGAGCTTTACGACCAGTCTACGGACGCCATTCTGGCGATGAAATGGAAGGAAATATACGATATTACCGAACGCGCCATCGACCGCTGTGAGGATATCGCCAACGTCATGAGTGCCATCGTCCTCAAGAACTCCTGACCACGACCACAATGACCAGTTACGTTTTCGCCATCGTCGCCGTCGCCCTGCTTTTCGACTTCTACAACGGCATGAACGACGCCGCGAACTCCATCGCCACCGTGGTAGCGACGCGCGTGCTGTCCCCCCGGGTGGCGGTTCTATGGGCGGCGTTCTTCAATTTTATCGCGGCCTTCGGCTTCGGAACCCACGTCGCCTCCACCATCGGCAAGGGACTTGTTGCGCCCGGCATCGTGGATCCCTGTCTCGTCCTGTCCGCTCTCCTGGCCTCTATCGTGTGGACGGCAGTCTGCACTCACAAGGGCCTACCCATCAGCGTATCCCATACCCTTATCGGGGCCCTGGCCGGCGCCGCAATTACCAAAGGCGGATTCGAAGCTCTCAACTGGTCGGCCGTGGGGACGATTGCGTTGTTCATCATCCTTTCTCCGTTGATCGGATTAGCGCTCGGCTGGATTCTGATGGTCGCTACGCTGTGGACGTTCCACCGGCTGACGCCTCGAGCACTGGGTCAGGTCTTTCGGCCGCTTCAACTGGTGTCCGCAGCCTTGTACAGCCTGAGTCACGGGCTGAATGACGCCCAGAAAACCATGGGGATCATCTTCGCCCTCTTGATGAGCGTTCCATCATTGCAGCACTATGCCACGCGCGACGGCACTACACAGTCCAGCGAACTGGCCTGGTGGATCATTCTCTCCTGCCATGCAGCCATCGCTCTCGGGACCTACGCCGGCGGCTGGAAGGTCATCCGCACGCTAGGCCACAACGTCACCAAGCTCCAGCCTATGAGCGGTTTCTGCGCGGAGACAGGCGGCGGTCTCACCATTCTGCTTGCTTCCTGGTTCGGTATTCCCGTGAGTACGACGCACACCATTACCGGCGCTATTTTCGGGGTCGGAATGACCCGCCGCATGTTCAGTGTGCGCTGGAGCATCGGCGTTGACATCGCCACCGCGTGGGTCCTGACGCTCCCCGCAGCGGCAATCTTGGCCACCGGTGCATTCTTGATTCTCAAGCCTGTTTTCGCGGCGCTTGGGCTTGGTTAGGAACAATACGATTCACGAGATCCAAAGGGTTATTGCAGATCGAACGGGGAGCGGTAATAGAGCGCTCGCCATCCACTGTCTTTTTCACGACAGCTATCGAGTCGCCCGACCGCACAGTCTATCGCGCCGTCATCCACCAACGATGGAACAATACAGAATCCACCCTCGCAAACCGTCCCCTCCGACACGGCGAGCCTTCCTGGACAACAATGTTCGAGATATCGTCGCGATCGCGCGCAACGTCGCGGGAAGCCCTACGCCCCGTGGTTCCCTTCTGCGCGGAGCGAGGAAAATCGCGGCTATGAGACCCGAGGTTCGCACAGTGCGCCGTAACTGATCGCAGATTCCCTGCAGCTTGCGGTAACTCATCAGACGATGACGTGTCCCAATTAGGCCGGATGGTATTTTCGGGAGGGACACAGTTAGTAATTGCCCAACGAACACAAACACACACCAAAAGAGTCTTTAATCGGCCATAAACATGTCGATCTCCGTGAAAAACGTCCCTTGGCCGACATCCTGCGCGATCCAAAGCAAATAATGGAATCGTCCCAGCGATAATTGACCATCCGGCGGCACAACGGAAGAACCGTGAATTCCGCCGTCACCCAGAGCCTTCGTGTCTACTACCGCGAGCAAAATCCAGTCTCCCTGTTTCCCCTGCTGAAAACCCGGATCCGGCATCGTCTCGGCATTGGATCCCCACAACGAGTAATACTGTCGTGCCCGGTTGTCGCGATGCCGGGAGTACGCGTTGATGCGCGCGAGCGGAAGGCTTCGTTTAAAATCCACGTAAAAACGACCCTCGCTGTCATACCAAACACAGCGTTCCGTGTCGTCCTCATTCTGTGCCATTTCTCCATCATTGAGGCGTGGCAGGGCATCACCCTTCGCGCCTGATCCGGCGTGCGGGCGAAATTCGCCGTTACCCTCGAAGTAACGGAAAACGATTCCATGGTCCGAAGCCAGATCGGCGTAATCGGCGGCCGACGGCGGACCCATGTGAAGATCCTCGTAGCGCATCTGACGATCGGTCTCTACCCGCGCGACGGAAGCGACTCCTTGAAACACGGGAACCGGAGGAGGCGGGTAGACATGACGGAACTCAATCGGCTTGCGCCCGGTGAAGTCGTCGTATAAGGACGCGGCCGGCCGAACGGCGTCGTTGTCATTTCGCGCCGCCGTAGCGGCGAGTATCTTGATTCGTGGTTCATCAGGAAAGCGTAATGTGCGTTCCCCGGGGCGAACATCCATACCGTACATGAACAGATAGCTGAATTGGTATGCTTCATTCCCTCGATCGGGGTGATGAATGTGGGTGCAGAACCACGCGATGGGATCGCGTTTGATGAAGCCGGTTTTGATCCCGACAACTTCTCCTTCGCAAGTGTGGTCCACTTCGCCGAACTCACGGTCCCAGAGGCGGGTGTCCCATTGCCCGATAAAGCCGGTCCATGACTGGACGGCGATGTCGAGCGGTCGATCGCCAAGAATGAACCGGCCGGTGACGTCTTCTTCCGCCGCCGCCAGCAGGTACAGGCGGCCATAGTCGCCCGAAGGCATCTCCAGCGTTTGCCCTCGACAGGACAAGGCGTTTGGCTCGCCATCGGCGGTGGGACCCAGATGAAACTCGATTCCATCGCTGACGATTTTACTGGGGAGCATCTCCGCGGGGATCGACCGGCCCTGAGCGTCAAAGCGACCGTCTGCAAAGGCCCCGTCGCGTGAGACCACGTCGGTGTCGAACGGGACGGCGACCGGATGGTTTTGAGGCGGATCCAGTTTGGAGGCGGGCGGTGCTAGCAGTACGGAGTAGCTGCGCGGACTGTACGGTGTAAAGTCCACGATCAATTTTCCGTTTCGGACGTTCGCGTCGCCGATGCGCCGTTCCTGACCATCGACTTCCTCTGCTTCGAGAATTGCACCGGCCAGTGAGATTTCCACGTCTTTGGCTTCGCGCCCGAAGAGTTCCTGGAGACGAATAATGATCCGATCGGAATCTTCGGCGAGCTTGACGGCACGGACATCCACCTGGGTCGTATTCAAATTTAGCAGGCTGAAGGATGAACCAAGCGGACCTTCATGACTACGTGCCTGCCAGGCGCGCAGAGGTTGATTCAGGCGGCGGCCCTGCCATTCGCTGCCTGCGGCGCGCCAGTCGCCGCGGTGGCCGTACAGGGCGTACACCATCTCATGGCGGCCCCAGTCCTGACTGTGCTGATCGAGGTAGCTTCGATGAACGCCGGGCGTGTATAGCAGCGTCAGGCGTACCTCATTGTCGGAGGGCTTGTCCGAACCGTACTTGCAGTCCTCGAGGACGGATACTCCGTATTCACCGGAGCTATCGGTCAGATCGAACCACTCGTGCGATGGAACCTCATATTTTTTGGGTTCGTTGTTATCGCGTTCGATGGTGCCGAGGCCCCAGTTGTAAGTCGCCTTCGAATTGGACACAGTAAGCGGGATGGATGCCTTTAAGGCGCACTCAGTAGATTGCCAGTCGATCTCCGTAGCGAACTCCAGTCTGCGGCCAGGATCGCCGGTTGCGAGTCGAATGTGCTGGCGGATGATTGAATCTCGCGCCCGTCGCTCGACCTCCAAGGCGACACGCACCGGGCCCCGCTCGATAATACGCACCTTCGGCGTACCGGCCACGGCGTCAATGGGCGGTTTCTCACGGTCGGCCCAGTCCATGTTCCAGGCCGGCCAATTCTGCGGCTTCTCGTGGGTGAACATGAGCCGGGCCGGGGAGGCGAGTAGTTCTCTGTCGTTCGCCGTCCGGTCTACAATGCTCGCCACATCGCCGCCTTCGTTGATCGTCACCCGGTAGTATTCGTTTTCGAGTTGGGTTTCAGATACTCTCAGCGAGGAGTTGTCGAGCACCGGCTCGTCCGCAGGACGCACATCAAAGACCGACCAGGACAACGGCGGAGTCGTGGCGAGAAACAGCAGCCGAATCAAACGGTCGCCCCGCTCAAGAATCTGAGACGGAATACGTCGTCCGTGCGAATCGAACACGCTGATGAATTGGGGTGCAACATTCTCGAAGCGTACTTCAGCCTCCGCCACCTCTTTTCGTTCTATTGCCAGAGAGTTGAAAACGACGAGCGGCACGCCGCGCACGCGAGTATCCATGCTGCGTGTGACCGCGCCGACGGAATCGTTGAGCACGGTCGCGAAGCCGTTGGCCGCCACGATCTCGTCGTTCCATGAATAACTGTTGCCCCGCGGAAGAGTCGTTCCCGAGAGGATGTCGTGCATCTGGTTGGCCAACATTCGCACCCATGAGCGGTGCAGCTTATCGCGCGGATATTCAGCGCCGCCAAGCCACCGGGCGGCAACGGCGGCACGCTCCGCCGCGTCGGCAAGGACCTCGTTCTTGCGGTTCCAGCGCTTCAAATACGCTTGCGAGGTCAACGTGCCGGCGGAGTGTTGGGTCAGGAGCAGGTCGCCACGATAGCGCGGCAGGCGGGCCTTTTGTTCATCGGTGATGTCCTTGAACATCTGGTCGGAGGACACGAGCGCGACATGGATGCGGCTCTCCGGTTGGTCGACGCTTGCCAGGTAATTGCGAATGTCCTCCTCAAGGGGCGCGCCGCCTTGATCGCCGACGCCAAAATAATGGTAGTCGGCCCACACGCCGTAGCGTTGTCCATTTGCGTTCACGCGTCGGATCCAATCCTCGTTGAGGTCCACGCGGCCCTTGATCGCGGCGGCGTATGAGCCCGGGTCAAACGCCGCCAGAACTGCTTTGCCGTCCGGTCCTTCCCAAACGCCGATGGTGAACGGAATGCCGACCGCGGAGCCCCAAGAGAGTTTCTGCGTCGAGAATCCCCTCAAACCACAATGGGCCCAAATGGAGGGCATCGACGCGGGAAACCCGAAGCAATCCGGGAGCATATAGTCGACGCTTTCTCTTCCGAACTCGCGGCGAAAGAACTCGTTTCCGTAGAGGACCTGACGAATGATCGATTCGACGGATGGGATATTCACGTCGCCCTCGTCTACGGATGAACCGGACACGAACCAGCGGCCGTCGGCGACATACTTCTTCAACTGCTCGAATTTCGCGGGGTAATACTCCTTCATCATTGCATATCGCGCCGACCCGGTGAAATTGAAGACGTATCCGGGATACTTGTCGAAACGGGCGAAATTCTGCTCCATCGTATTTCGAATGTAGTCGTTGATCGTCGTCGCAAAATCCCATCGCCACTGGGTGTCGAGGTGCGCATAGCT
>JAGVHG010000160.1 GCA_020056715.1 Phycisphaerae bacterium
AGACGGTTCCCTTTTGTATCCATGACCTTAACTCCCACCTTCGACCTCGCAGACGTTCACTACACCCCGTCCTCCGTTTGAACTGAGGCTTCGTCGGCCGGTTCCTCCCACAAGTCTTCACCCCAACCGTTGGCGACGCTCTGATCCATCTTCATGAAGGCGTTACGTAGTTCGCTTAATTCCTGATCCAACTCGTCATCGTCTTGGAACTCCTCGAATGTCGTGGCGTAATTCATGGCCGCGTCGTCGGAGTCGGCTGTCGGCGTAAAGTTCCGCGACCCGATCACCGCCAATCCGATCGTGGCCGCGACGGCCAACCCCCCGCCCACCCATGCCCAAACACGCATGACCCGAGTTCGTCCCTGGTCTCCCGTGCCGCACGGCACCTCCGTCATCGCTTCTCGAACCGCTCTCCGGGTCCGGTCCGCAAGTCCGGCGGGAATGTCGTGCGGAACGTGGCCGGCAAACCAAAGCTCTTCGACCGCGATCCGCACGGTTTGCTTAATCCGCGCGGTATCGACAGCCGAACCACCCGTGAGTCGTTCGGCGAAATTGACAGCTTCGGTAGACCGATCGCACACCCCCGCGAACCATTGCTCGTCGCGCTCGATCTCTTCTCGTTGTTGTTCGTCAGTCACGTTGATGACTCCATCCACTGCCGCAGTTTCGCAAGTCCCCGATGGGCTCTTGAAAGTACCGTCCCCAGTGGGGCCGCCGTGTATTCCGCAATCTCCGCGAAGCTCAGTTCACCGTAATGGCGCATCAAAATCACCTCACGCTCCGCCGTCGGCAGCTTGGTGAGGCATTTCTGCAATCGGTCCGCGTCCTCACGGCGTTCCAAGGACAGACCGGCATCAGTACTAATGCTTAATGCCTCTTGCCTATTGCCTTCCCTATTGTCGAGTGCGTTCTCCCGCGGCTCGCGGCGGAGGCGATCGCGGGCGAGGTTGCCGGCGATGCGAAACAGCCAGGCCTCGAATCGCCCTTCCTCGCGGTATTCCGCAATGGCCTTGACGACGCGGACAAACACTTCCTGCACCAGGTCCTCGGCCTCCTCGCGCCCGCCCAACATGCGTTGAAAAAAGCCGTACAGTCGGCCGGAATACGCATCGACGATCTCCTCGAACGCCGCCGCGTCCAGGCCCTTCGCCCGGTGCACGACCGACGCCCAATCCTCCGAAATCTCCGAACGCGGTCCGCTCATCCCTTCTCCGTTACGTCAGACAAACCACCCGTGAGTGGTTTGTCGACCTGGTCAGCAACACACAAACCACCCGTGTTTGTGTTTAACGTGTACAAGGGCTCGACCCCAACGGGGTCATGACCTCAAGCCCAGGGTTGCGCCGAAGGCGCTACCCTGGGTCAACGGCGACGAACACCAACAACCCCAACGGGGTTGAGGCTCGCGCTGGCACAACCCAGTAGGGGTTGTATGGCTTGATGCCCCACGATCCCAGGGTAGCCGCGTTGCGGCAACCCTGGGCTGCGGGCCGACACGCCTTCGGCGTGTAGACCAACTCCATCTAGGAACCGCGACGCTAATCACGTACCCACCCGTGAGTGGTTTGTCGACCTGGTCAGCAACAAAGCTCCTTCGTGACCCTCAGACAAACCACCCTTGAGTGGTTTGTCGAATTAGTCAGCCAAGACTCGGCACCCGTTTCCTGTCCCCTCCCACTTGTACACTTCATCGCGCTTAACGAATCACAGGGGCGGCTATTGCCTGAAATACTGTCGTCGTTTTCCGTGCTTGGAGTGCGTCCTAATACCCCTCTCCCCCTCGGGGGGGTCAGACGAGCCGACCGAGGGTCATACGAGCCGACCGAGGAGGGAGGGTCCGGGAGGGTCCGAGGGTAGGGTGAGGGGATTTTCGGATGCACTCTTAATAGGGTTTCAGCGCCCTTCTGTTGGCCGCGGGGATGACCTTGATCCCTTCCGTCGGGTTGGCGCAGGATTGCCTTCAATGGGCGGACCATACGCCGCCGGAGCGACCTTTCCTGCGGCCCACCTGCCTCCAAGGTACGCAAACAGGGATTTGTAAGGGGAAGCCCGAGACCGTACAATGGCTGAGACAATCGGAGACAGCAACCTATAACCGTGATCAACGGACATTATGACGGAAAGCGCGTGGTCCTGGACGAGTCGCTACCGCCCGATATCGCCCCCGACACGCCGGTGAGGGTATTCTTCGGGGACGGACAGGCCCGCGAGGTGCTCGCTGAACTCGCGAAGCTGGCCCGCCCCGGCGGTCTGCCGCGTGATTTCTCGGAGCAGCATGAACACTATATCAAGGGCACGCCGCGCAAATGAACACGACGTTCGTCGATGCATCGTTCCTATTCGCCTACTTGCTGACCGACGACGGTGTTCAGTGAACGGACCGATATGTCCAACCATCGCTGACCCAGACCTTCAATTTCGTCTCGACGATCTACACATTTCCCTTCCCCCAGCCGCCCGCAGTAAGAGTGCCTTGGCCCGGGGGGAGAAAGGACTTTTCCACCAACAGAAGGTATACTGGTGACTGCCACGAACGCGATGGAATCCCGTTGAGGACGCGGAGGATTGACATGACTTACAAGGGCGTTGCAAGAGGCAGGATGATCGAACTCAACGAAGCCCTCCCCTATCCGGAGGGGCAACCGGTAACCGTCTCAGTCGAAGCGGCGAGGGAACGCTCTTGCGCTGGCGCACCAAACGCCATACGACGAACGATGCATCAACCGCCTCATCTGGGCTCGACCGATGTGGATGAGTTGGAACGGGCAATCGCCGAGGGCAAGATGCCGCTGCAGCACGACGGCGAGTTCGATGGCGGAAACGGGAAATGAATTATCTGTTGGATACCTCCGCGTTCAGCGATCTCATGCGTGAACACGTGAGGATGGACGCCCGTCTCGAAGCGCTCTCGCAGGACGACCGAGTGCAGATCTGCTCGATCGTACGGGGCGAAATCCTGTATGGATTGCGCCGTCTGCCCGACGGGAAACGACGCGAAGCGTTGGAAGCTAAAGCCGCTCTGCTGTTCGCCGAATTCTCCTGCACTCCCGTCCCGCCTTCCGCGGGCGATCATTATGCCCGAGTCAAGCGATATTGCCAGCGTGAAGGGCTGGCGCTCGATGAGAATGACCTCTGGATCGCGGCGACTGCGTTGGCATCGAACGCCGTATTGGTCAGTCGGGACCGCGATTTCCAACGAATTGAATCGCTGCCGGTGCAGGATTGGACGATCTGAGTCGCAGGTGAGTGTCGGCCCTACACAAAGGAAAGGAGCAAGGGCATGTTGAGTTTCCGATCGACGACGGCTGTGGACGCGCGTGCGAGACTCCCCTCGCACCCTTCCAACTCTTCAACCTTCCAACCCCATCCCCGCCCTTCGTCGCGGAGCCTGCCCCCGACTCTGATCGGGGGTCAGCAGTGCTCTTAGTTCTGGGGGAGAATTGATGTGAAGGAGCGACGTGATGCCCCGATCGTCCTGTCGGTTCACGCAAAGGATCGGCTCGTGCAGCGCGGGACGACCGCCGAGGAGGTGGCCAACACGGTCCGCGAGGGAGATTGGCAACCGGCCAAGCGGGGCAAGCAGCACTCCGCGAAACAATTCGAGTTTGGCGGTATATCGCCCGTGAACGGGCTGCCCTACCGATACAAGACCGTGGATGTCGTGTTTGCCGACGAACCGGAGCGTATCTTTGTGGTGACCGTCAAGGTGTATTACTCGAACTAACCCCTAACCCCTCTCCCCCACTGGGGGAGAGGGTAGGGTGAGGGGGTTTTGGGATAGACTGTAAGGAGGCCCATCCGATGAAGATCAGTTATGACGCGGAAGCCGATGCACTGTACATCGAGCTGCGCCCGTTAGCGCCGGGGACGGCCGAGTGCCGGCAATTGACCGACGACCTTGCCGCCGATTACGGCCCCGACGGTCGGCTCGCGGGCATCGAGATTCTCGACGCCTCCGTCGTTCTGGGCAACGAGCTACAACGCATGGTCCTGGAGGTCTCTCCAGTCCTGACGGCCAAGATCGCGTGAACAGGGTGACGGCTGTCGGCAATCGCAATCCGAACCTCAAGCGTCATCGCGGGGTCTATCCGAGCCGGGAGCAGGAGCGACACGACCCTTGACCCCGAAGGGGTCTGCGATAGTAGCCGGGGGTAAGCGCAGCGCCACCCCCGGAACCAAGCCCCCCAAAAAACTCCCCCTCTCCCTTCCAGGGAGAGGGCCGGTGTGAGGGTCGCACGCAGCCTATTCCCGCGTTTCGGCGTTTCTGCGTTTCCGCGCTGGTTCGAGATTCTTATCTCTCGCGCGCCAGTCGGCCCCTGCTTTACCTTTGTCGCCGTTTCGACTACGATCTTGGTTCACAATTGGAGGTTGCCTGATATGGCAGAATTCACGAGTGGCGTTCAGACGAAGTCTGCAAGCGGAGAGGCAGAACCGGAGGTTCTTGGGAAGCAGATTTCCTCGCTGGCGCTTTGCTACGTGTCGTGCTCGAAGGACAGCGGGAACGCGTTCGTCGGCGCAGCGCTGGTCACCGACCACCGCACGCGCCCACTAGAATTTTGTTACGTCGCGCCGATACGTCCGACGACGATACAGCGCTTGCTCTACGGGAAGTCGCTCGATGAACACGTGAACGTGGATGTGATGGTCAAGAAGCTCTTGGAAGGGCTATCGCGCGTTCCAGACATTATCTTTGTTGACTCCGAACTGCTATTGGAGACGAGCAGGCTTTGCCCAGTCCCAATAGCGCTGCTTAAGAAGAGTCCTGATAAGAGTTCGCCAGGTCCGAGGCTTAGCCAATACACGTACCAAGTTCCAGAAAACAGCCGGTACGCGGACGCCGTCTCTCAAGCTGTCGGTGTTTTGGAAACGCAGATTCAACTCTGCGACCCGTTCGACCGGATTACCGAAGCACTGAAAGAGGCATTGCGGTCGAAGCCCTAGTGCGAGGTGCAGGTCTTGGGATGGCTACAACGACAGCGCGACACCGTGACTGCGGAGTTGTACGGACGGGCCTCGCGGACGTGCCAACCTGACCTCCAGCAATTCGACGTCTCCTTCTCGCAAGTCGGGTCTGAGAGCTTTACATTCACGGTTCAGCGCGAACGCGTCCATGCCGGGTCTTTTGACATCGTGGCGACGTGCGAGTTGTTGCCTGCTGAGGTAGTCGGTGAAACTGTCGCGTTGGCTGTGGAGTTCCAGGCGGTCATCCATCGCACGTCACTACTTGGGATAGAGAGCGCATGTCTCCATTGCGTAGCGCTGGACATGTCGGCTTCGCTTCGCTGCCTTACGAAATCAGATTTGGCGATCGGTGCGGTCGTCGAACGATTCCGGTTCGAGGAACCGCGGTCCGACCCTCCGCAGCTTTTCCCCCGACGACCGACCGTGCAAGCAAGCGCTGTCAAACAGGCGCGCGCTCGAATGCCGGACCCGCCGCCGGCGGTGAAAAAGACGGACCTGGCGGAGCGCCTTCGATTGTTGTTGATGCCTCCCGTCGACGAGTTGCTGGCTGATCCGGAGCTTGGACTGCCCGCGGAGCCCTTCAAGTATCAAACGGAGGGAATCTGGTGGCTGATGCAGCGCGAAAACGCCTTGTTGGCGGACGAGATGGGCCTCGGAAAGACGATGCAGGCCATCGTTGCCGCGAGGCTTCTCTGGAAAGAGAAACGGATCAGCCGCATCCTCGTTGTATGCCCAAAGACGTTGATCCCGACGTGGCAAAGGGAGTTTGCGATGTGGTGGCCATTCACGCCGGACTACATGAGGGTGTGCGAAGGCGATAGGAAGTGGTTTCTAAAACTTGCCACGAAGAACCTCATTGTAAAGATCATCAACTATGAGGCGTTAGCGCGAGAAGCGGAATGGGTCGAGAGTGAGCGATTCTCCCATGATCTGATTATCATTGATGAAGCGCAGCGAATAAAAAACCCGGAAAGTCACAGCGCCAAGGCGGTCAAGGCGTTGAAATCAGAACGACGGTGGGCGCTAACTGGGACGCCCCTGGAAAACAAGATCGACGATGTAATCTCGATTTTCGGTTTTGTGATGCCGGAGTTGCTCGGGAATGACGATCCCGAATATGTTCGCAAGCACATCAGCCCTTACATGCTTCGCCGCACGACGGAAAAGGTGCAGCCTGACCTCCCGTCGAAAATCGAGCTGCCCGGTATTGTTGATCTATCGCAAGCACAGCGCGAAGCCTACGAAAGTGCCGAGCGGGATGGCGTAGTGAAGCTCAACGAATTGGGAGATACGATCACCGTTGTGCATGTTTTCGCGCTCATCACCGCCCTTCGACAGATCTGTAATGTGGACGTTGGTAGTGACGAGAGCGCGAAGCTTGAGCTTCTCCTCGAGGACCTCGAAGAGATCGTCGAAAGCGGCAGGAAAGCGCTGGTATTCTCACAGTTCACTGGGGAGCGCGGAATCACTTGGCTTGCGGGTAGGCTCGGCGCTTTCAAGCCTCTATGTCTTCACGGCGAGGTACCACAGAAGCAGCGCGACCCTTTGATCCAGTTGTTTAACACCAAACCAGACAATAAGGTGCTCCTCCTCAACTATGCAGTCGGAGGAGTTGGTCTCAACTTACAGCGCGCGAACTATGTGTATTTGTTCGACCGTTGGTGGAACCCAGCGGTCGAGGACCAGGCAGTAAAGCGAGCTCACCGCCTCGGGCAAACGGACCGCGTTTTTGTGAAGCGTTTCTATTGTAAGGATACGATCGAAGAACGCATTCTTCAAAAGCAACGAGAGAAAAGGGACCTGTTTAGGAGAGTCATCGACGATGCCAGCCTGTCCGATGACTCGATGGGTCTGGCCCCCGACGAAGTTTTCGGGCTTTTCGAGAATCTAAAGGTGCGCCCAAAGCAGTGGAAAAGAGAACCGCAAGGCACCGCGATCGTCTTGGACAATCTCGACCCAAGGCAGTTCGAGGAACTTGTGGCACGCGTATACGAGAAACAGGGCTACAAGGCGACAGTGACGGGAAAAAGCCACGACGGCGGGATCGACATCAAGGCGACGCGAATCACCGACTCGGCGCGAGAATTCGTCGTGATCCAATGCAAACATCAGGCGGCTACGGTCGGACGGGAGGTGCTCCAACAGCTTTGGGGTGTCGTCCATAGCAATTCAGCTATCACGCGAGGAGACTTCGTTACGACTTCGCGCTTCAGCCTCCACGCTCGGGAATTCGCCGCGGACAAGCGCCTGACTTTGATTGATCGGACCGAACTAGAACGACTGATCGTGGCCTACAAGGTCGCCATACCAACCGACCGAATAGTGAACACCGACCAACCGCCGCGGTGAGGTACGTTTCACCGCTCCCTCTCGGTCGCGGTAGTGTTTGCCCAGTCGCTTGCGCTTCGGGTTCGGATTGTCCGCCGCCATTACGCCGCTTAGTGTGCCGCGTCGTCCGCTGTTTCCGCCTCGGATTGCGTGGCCGGGCGGTGTATGTTATACTCAGAGACGTGATGGCCTCGATTCGCGCCCATTTTGACGGCAAGGTGTTTGTGCCCGACGAGCCGGTGGGTCTTCCGCCCAACGCCCCTATCCGGTTGGTTCTGGTCACGGAGTCCGACGGCGATCGACCGCTTCTGGAACTTGCCCGCGCGGCGCAACGGTTCCCGGACGATCCGAACTGGCCTCCTGACGGCGCGGCCGAGCACGACCATTATCTCTACGGGACCCCGAAGCGCAACGCGTGATTTTTCTCGACACGTCGTATCTCGTGGCCTTGGCTGTCTGGCAGAACGCCTTTACCGGCGACTGATCCGCCGCTTGAGCCTCAAGTTTACCCACAATTCGCTTGTCGTGCGTAGCGGTGTCCCGGCGGGACACACTGAGAATAGCCCAGCCATTCATGGCTGGGTGGATCGCCGCCGTTCGAGTCGAGTCCCGGAGGGACGGCTGAGCGATTCAGTCGTCCCTCCGGGACTCGGGATGTAACACGGCTCGCTTTCCCAGCGTTGAAACGCTGGGCTATTGTCATTCGTCCCTTACGGGACGGGTTGAAGATATGGGTAAACTTGAGGCTTGAGCTCCGGGTTCGGTTATCCGTCGGCTCGCGCCGACGGCTCTGATGCTTCGTGCCTACGTCGCGGAACCATGCCCGTTGATCCGCTTGGAACTACCGTTGTGGCCGTTCAGTTTGGCGGGGTTCGGCGAGACCGGCAAGCGGCTTTGGGCATGGCCGTTATGGGAGTGACCGTTGGTCGATGGCGGTGCCGAAGGGCCGACATCACCATTCGGCGAGGTACTGAGTCGCACGGTGACCCGATAGCGGTATCGGCGGTCAAGTTTGCGGGAGAGCAGGTCGCAGACCGTCACGAGCCTCGCACCCTTCGCGGAGAGTTGCCGCAGGGCGAGGTCGGCCGTCGACCGGTTCCAATAACCGCAGGCGTCCACGACCACGCTAACATGCTTACCCCGCGCCAACAGGGCCAGGGCCAAAGCCTTCACCGAGCACTCCACGCCCGTGCCGAAGAGGACGTACTCCCGCACCGGTAGGTGGCTCAGCAACCGGTCCGCCTTGGGGTTGTCGAGCAAGTCGTCGGTCCGCTTACAGAAGATCACCTGCTGGTACCGTCCGAAGAGGTCGATCGGCACGGACAGGGTGTTGTCCACTTCCACCTGAGCATGGAGCGGGAAGATGGTGAAGTCGAGCTTGTGTTGTCCACCCGAGCCGTCGACGCAGTGGATTGGATATCCGCTGTCGGACAACTCAAAGGGGCGGTGCGATTCGATCGAAGAGACGATCGGTACAGAGTTACGTTTTGTCCAGGCGATCATGTGCCGAAACTGAGGGATCAACTCGCGAAGGTGGGTGACGGGAAACGCGCCCCTCGGGTCGCAAAAATCCCACTGGGTGTTGATGTCCACGACTACGCATTCGAACGCCCGGCAGTTCCTGCGTGCGATCATCTTCCAACCCCCGTAACGCCGCCAACAACGTCCCGGTGACAAAGCCGGGACGCCCGGAAAACCACGATTCGATGAGGGCGGGGGGGTACTTCCTTCCCGTTCCACAACCCTCGGTTCACTACTTGGACGGAGATGTTTGATTTCTAACTGCGCCAGAGTGTAGCCGCGGAACTTATGCTAAGCGACCAATTCCTACATTTTATTTAACTTTTTTTGAGGTAAGGGATTATGGCCGATTCGCGGTCCTATCTTAAATGTGAGTTGTAGCAGTTGTGATCGGTCCTTGCCGTTCACAATATAAGCGAAAAGTACAGCCAAGCGTCTATTTTAGCCGATAGCCAATAGGGTTATCGGACAGTCGCAGCAGCGAGGGAGGCCCTAATGGAGCCAAGCACATCCGAACGGTCTTCCAGTACGAAGTGACGAGATGTTGGCACTTGTAATCAGGTATGCGAGCCGATTCCGCAACGCCAGACCGGGCTGCGGCGCGATTGAAGGGCCGCTTATAGGATGTTCGCAAAACGGTCGCCGTGGACACAAGGCGGTCTGGAAATTAGACGATGGATCAAGGGTTCCAGATTGAAGGAACACGTTTTTGAGGGAGCGCCAATTGCTGCTCCTCCACCGTTAGGACGCTGTTGAGGTCGTAAAAGGTGGCAACAAGAGGTACGGATACAGCGGAGGCGATTCGACAGTTGTCGCTCGTAAAGGGCGAGGAGCGCTTCGTGTTTCGCTATCAGCAGGGGCATGAGCCGCGAGTGGTTGATGCGTTCGCTGAGTTGGCGGCCGACCGGGAGAGCAGTTTTGACTGGTTCGACGCCGCAGTACTCAGCTATCAGATGGGACGACGATTAGAGACGGAACTCGATCAGATCGCGATGTAGCGAAGGGGGCACGGACGGTGGCCACCGCCTGAGCATGGTTTATGATCGGGCGGACGTGGGGTGGTTTCGCCGAGGTGTGTCAGCGACTATGAAAGAAAATCCATTGATTGAAGAATTTCTGAATTATTTGAAGTTCGAGCGGCACTTCTCGCCCCACACGGCCAAGTGCTACTCCGCCGACCTCGCCCAATTCAGCGCGTTTTTGGTAGGCGATACGGCCGCGGCGGCAGGGCGTCAGAACTTCACGGGAGCGGCGCCAACGTCCCGCATGTCGGTGGGTGGGCAACTCGCCGCCAACGTCGGGACCGCGGTCCTCGCGGAACCTCTACTCCAACAGAAGCTCCGCGACGCGGACACGGAACAAATCAAATCGTTCCTGGCGTTCCTGGGAACTCAGAACTACTCGAAGTCCACCGTGGCCCGGAAGCTGGCGACGCTGCGGAGTTTCTACAAGTTCTGTCTGCGCCGGGGGTACGTGAAGGCCCATCCGCTGTCCACGATCCGCACACCCAAGCAGGAAAAGCGCCTGCCGAAGTTCCTCGAAATGGAGCAAATCACCAAGTTGCTTTCCACGCCCGACGACAACACCCTCTTGGGCGCCCGCGACAAGGCCATGCTCGAGGTGTTGTTCTCCACCGGCGTTCGGGTCAGCGAACTGGTGGACTTGAACTTCGCGGACATGGACGTCGAAGGGCAGGCGATTCGGGTGCGAGGCAAGGGCAAGAAGCAGCGGACGTCGCCGATCGGGCCTACGGCGTTGGCGGCGATTCAGAAATACTTGCAACTGCGTCATACCGATTCCCGATCCACCAATTTTGATCAGAGCGCGCTCTTCGTGAACAAGCACGGGCAGCGTTTGAGCACCCGTAGCGTCCGCCGCAAACTCGACAAGTACCTGGCCGAGTGCGGACTGGATCCCACCATCAGCCCGCATACGCTACGGCACAGCTTCGCCACGCACATGCTCAATCGCGGTGCGGACCTCCGCAGCGTTCAGGAGCTACTGGGTCACCAGTCGCTTTCCACGACGCAGATTTATACGCACCTTACGGCCCCGCGACTGAAGGCCGTGTACGACGACGCTCATCCACGAGCATAAGAGCCGGCGGGGCCGAGCGGACGTAGCGGAATCAAGTGCGTACGACGCAGACGCCGCGGCGGCGTACGCACCCGCCGAGCTTTACCGTGCCATTCGTTGTCACTTGCGTTGTTCCACGTGGAACAAAACTTACACTCCTGGCGCATACCCCAGGCGGTCCGCCGTCCACCTAATGACGCGGGCGTAACTGCAAAGTCTCTACCCCTATAACTTGAGGGGTGATCGGTGGAGACCGCGTGATCGGGCGATCACGCGGGGGAATTACGAATTACGAGTTCACTATTGTCCGTCTAGCTGCAATTATTCAATAGCGCCACTGGAAATGGGATGCACCCCAGGGACTGCCGCTGCCCCCGGTAACTACCGGATCCTCCAAAGCAATACCGCGTTTGCACGCCAAAAAACGCGATTGAATGATTACACTTGCAAATCGCCTTCGCACGCGGTAATGTGTTGAAAACAAGCCGTTTTCCGGGCTTTTCGGCGGATTCTCTGGGCTTGCTGATAACGACGAGGTCCGAGGTTCGAGTCCTCGTGGGCCCAGTCAAGCCGAAACTGTATTACGGATGCATCGACAAACAGGAATTGGTGGGGCGGCCGCCACCGTACGCGCGACCTGCCTCTCAAGGCGTGCATCGTCCGCAGCGGTCGCGGCAGAAACCATTCCCGCACGTTCCGTCCGGGCAGTGTAGGTCGCTGACGCATGGGTCGCCGTCGTTAGCGCCGCCCGTACAAGTCTTGACGCACAAAGCACCTGTGCCCAGACCGGGAAGGGCGGATTGCGTACACACCGCCGGTCCCTCCGGACACGCGAGACCGCCGCAGACAGCCGGCGAAGGGCACGGACACGGACCGCTAAACGGATACGCGAACTGCTTGACCGCATCCACGCACGCTGCAATATCCAAGGTACTGACGTCCGCATTCAGCTCGGGCAGGTTCGGCTGAAGCTGTGCCTCCACCTTCGGCGGGGCGCCGGTGATGTTTTTGAGCTTGTTCACCAACTGAGTAACGTCGATTGCGTCCGGCTGGTTCGTTGTCGACGGCGGGTTGAAGGCCGCAGTAATGTCGCCCCAGCGGGCAGTCTTGATATGCAGAGGGACCGACACGGCCGCGCAGGTGTCCTCATTGCCCATGCAAGTTGCCGCAAGGTAGGCCACATCGTACGTCGAGCTCGGCAAGATCTCCGCCCCGAAGACCTGGATCAATCCCTCGCTGCTCCAGTCGTGGTAAAAGGGTGTGCATTGTACTCGTGCCGCTTTGAAGTTGTTGATGCCGGGATCATCCTGCGATTCGAGAAACGTGCCGGGTTTCCCGACCCAGCGCCCGCATCCGTTCGCCTCACCAGCGGCCGAGCACGTCGCCGACTCGTAGGCGCTGAAGTCCCGCGGCGGACAGCACGGAGCATTGGATGGGGCCGGGTTTTGTAAATCCACGAGTCTCACTCGCAAGGCCGCCAGTGAACCCCACTCCACGCTCGGAGGCGGAACGGAAAACGAGATGCAGCGGTTCCTAGCGACGCCACTCGGATCGGTGATCGGCGGCGGCGGCCCGCAGGCTTCAATCACCGGCGGAGAGCCACCGGCCGTCCACGCGGTCCTAAAGCCGATCCAATCGGTGCAGTCGATATCTCCATCGCCGTCAAAGTCTCCGCTCACGCAACCCGGTGACGCCTGTCCGCCTGGCCCCGTGAAACAGTTAGCAAAGAGGGTGAAGTCCGCACCGTCCACGTCGTTGTCGCCGTCCATGTCTCCTACGACCAGAATCGCGTTCGTCACCCCCGTCCGAAGAATCCACTGCTGTGGATCAAACTGCACCGAACTGGGAGCCGCCGACACCGGCAGCACGAACCGTTGCGACCGTGCGTTGTTCCACACCGTCCTGGTCTGCGGTGAACCCCCGATCGTGGCCACGAGGTCCACCGGCATTGTGAACACGTTCGGATAGGAAACCGTCTGCGTCTGGTCGATCTTGACGTGCAGGTATTCCTGCCCCTCGATGTTCACCGAATCCCATCCAAAGCGATAGGCCGGCGCCCCGATCTGATAAACCCATTCGTCAATGAACCACGTCAGGTCTTGTCCGTACGTAGCCGACGCGACGGCCGCGAAATCATCGGTTGTCGCCGCCGACCCCTCGTAGACCGCTCGATAATCCGCCAGAATCTGAAAGAACGTCGCTTCGCCTACGACGTGCCGCAATTGGTGCAACACCCAGGCGCCTTTCCGGTAACTGAAGTCCGTACTGAAGATGCGGCCCACGTCCGAGGTCTGGGCGGCCGGAACGTACACGGAGTCGCCTACACTGCTCGGCTTTCGAGAAACGATAGCCGCCAAATACGCCGGTATGTTCTGCACGCCGGTCTTGAACTCCAACCAAAGACATTCCCCGTAGGTCGCGAACCCTTCATTCAACCAGATGTCGCTCCAGGTCTTGCAGCTGATCGCGTCACCCCACCACTGGTGAGTGAGTTCATGGGAGGTGAGGCTTTCCCCAAAACCGCTCTGTCCGGTGATGGTCTGGTGTTCCATCCCGCCGCCGAACGGGAAGTTGTAAAGCCCGTACTTCTCGTTGATGAACGGGTACTCCCCGAACAGCGGGCGGAAGGTCGCCATCATGTCCGTGGTCTTTTCCCATCCCAGGCGGTTCGTCGGATTGTCGTTTTCCGGATAGATAAAGAACTGCACCGGCATAGTCCCGCCGGGGTGCACGTAGTTTTTCGTCCAGGTGTTGTAGTTGGTGGCCGCAAAGCTCACCAGGTAGGTGACGATCGGATACTGGCTCGACCAGAAGTATTGTTTGCGGTTGCCGGACAGCGTTTGCACGTTTTGTAAGACACCGTTGGCGGCCACGGTGAAGTTGTTGGGGGTCGTGACCGTAAGGGCCAACGTCGCCTTGTCCGAATTGTCGCCGGGAACACCGACATCCCCGTCCTTGGCGGGCCACCAGGCATACGCGTAGTACGGTTCGCTCAGCGTGGAGACCACCGCGGTTCCGGAGTGCAAACGCACCTCGATGGCGCCGAATCCCGACGAAAAGGTGGTGCCGGTGTAGGCGATCGTCAAGAAGAACACCTCGTCCATTCCGTACGCGCGGTCGAGCGTGACCGACCGCGTGGTGGTCGAGATCGTCGTAACCGTCACCGGCGTCGTGTCGTTCATTAATGCGTTTGTGATCGTGTATTGATTCCGAAGCCGGAACGTGAACGCCGTCAAGGACGGCGATTTACTCTGAATGGTCATCCGATTCTGGCCGGTGATCGTGCAGGTGTCAGCGCCCGTATTCAGGTTGCTGATCTCGATACTGAGGTCGTAGTGGAGCACGTCGGTCTCGCCCATGGCCTCCGCAACGCCGCCCTGAGTGGGCTGCATTTGCTCGGTGACGAATCGCGCCCGCATGGCCTCGGCCTTGCCGCAGCCCACAATTGACGGCTCCTCGGATGGATTGCCTTGATCCGGAGGGGTCTGCGCGCTCACTTGCCCCCAAACGCCAAACAGCATTCCTATCGAAAGGAGAACCACGGGACGCAGGCAACGACATAAAGGTGTTAACATTGGCATGATCTTCGAGACGTCTGACTTTAATGTCCCCCCAACCCGGCGGCAGGTCCGAAAGGAACCTCTTCCCTCACGCCCAGTGGCTCCCCGCCGCTGCGGCGGTTCGTACGCGATAATCATAGCGGATTTTGCGACCGAGTTCAATACCACTGAGATCGAAGAGCGGGTGGCCCACCTCCTTGGGAGGTGGGGTAGGCGATGATCGTGGGCATGACTTTGAGCGCCAATCATCGACTCCCCCAGGTCCAAAGGACCTTGGGTACCCGCTTGAATCGGCTACGGGTAGACCACTTTCCCGCCGACGATCGTTTGGGCGACCTTCACCTCGGCAAGGCGCTCGCGCGGCATCGTAAACGGATCATCGACGAGGATGACGAAGTCGGCGAGCTTGCCCGCCTCCAATGTTCCCAGGCGCAACTCTTGATGGATCGCCTTGGGCGGTGACACGGTATAGGCACGTAGGGCCTCTTCGACAGTGAGCGAATGCGCGGGCAGCCAGACCTCGCCGGACAGCGTCTTGGCGTTCACGGCGGAGTCGATTCCCGCGAAGGGATTGAGGGTGACCACCGGCCAGTCACTCCCGAAAACGACCAGCGCCTTGGCGTCCACCAACTGACGAAAGGCGTACGATCCTCTCAGCCGCTCCGCGCCGATCGCCTTTTCGGCGTACCGTCCGTCGTCGGCCTTGTGGAAGGGCTGCATCGACGCCACCACCCCCAACTTCGCGAAGCGGGGGATGTCCGAGACCAACAGATGCTGGGTGTGCTCGACGCGATGCCGCCGATCGGTTGAGTCGTTCTGCCTGGCTGCGGCCTCGTAGGCGTCGAGCAGTAAATGAATCCCTTCGTCGCCGATGGCATGAACGGCCATCTGCAAGTCTTTCGCGTCGGCTTGGGCGACCAGGGGCCGGAAGGTTTGTGATGAGGCGAAAGCGGTAAGCTGCCCGCGGGGATGTAGCGTCGTCGTGGTCGCGTCGGCGTACGGCTCGCGCATGTACGCCGTGCGACTGCCCAGCGATCCGTCCATAAATCCCTTGAAACCGGCAAGTCGGAACATAGGAGCGGTCCACAGCTCCTTGGCTTGCACGGCGTCCGCAAAACGGGCGGACCAGTCCTCGACGCTCAAATATGAGGTGATGCGGACGGTGAGCGTGTTCTGCTCGCTCGCTTGGCGAAATATTTCCAAGTCCGCCAGTTGGGACATATCGTGAACCGATGTGACCCCGAAGGAATTGGCGTGCTTTAGTGCGCGTAAAAGAGCCTCACGTCGGTCCGCCCGCGTAGGTTCGGGGATAAATCGATCTAGCAAATCCATGGCCGATTCTTTCAGGACCCCCGTTGGTTCCCGCGTAATGGGATCTCGTTCGATCTCTCCACCTACCGAATCAGGTGGCCCCTGGGCGTCGATACCGGCCAGTTTCAGGGCCTCGGAATTGACCAAGGCCTGATGTCCGTCCATTCGGGATAAGAAGACCGGATTGTCGGGGCTGATCGGATCGAGCCAGGCCTTATTCGGCGGCTCCGGCTTGTCCCAACTCTCCACGCTCCAGCGGCCGCCGACGATCCATTCTCCTTTGTTCTTCTTCCTGACCTCGGCCTGCACCGCCTGGACGAACTCTTCGCGGCTGCGAACGTCGCGCAGCGTAAGCCGGGCGAGTTGGAAGCCGCCGCTGACGATGTGCGTATGGCTGTCGGTGATCCCCGGGATCACGCGACGCCCTTGGGCGTCAATAATTATCGTCTTGTCGCCCACTCGCGATCGGACCTGAGCGTCGGTCCCCACGGCGACGATCGTGTCTCCCGCGACCGCAATCGCGTTCGGTTCGGGACTGGATGGCTTCACTCCGGTCCAGACTTTGGCGTTGACGATGACCAAGTCCGCCGGTTGAAGTGGGGCGTTCTGGGCCTCGGCACTGCCCGCGAAAATGGACAGCGAACCGATGGCGAGCGCTGTGGTACACGGCCATGATCGAATGTTTCGCCCGTGAAGTAGTTGCATGAGCAATATCTCCCCAAATTGATCAGATGACCCGGCGCGTCCGCCTACGGCGGATTCCGCCGGTGATGGACGCCCGGCGTTCGGCGAAGATATAGTATCGTCTCGCGCGGGAGACGGAAACTCATGGCGGTTGGATTCGCAATGGATGGAGCGGTCAGGCGGTTCTTGTGCTGAACACGGCGCACCATGAGGCGATGGTCATCCGCGGCGGACGGGTCATCGACGCCGCAGCAGGTCGGGATGAGATCGCGGATGTTTTCATCACTAACGGCGTGATAGTCGCTGCTCCTCGTCGCGACGCCTTAGTCCTTGACGCCACCGGCCTCATCGTATGCCCGGGCCTGATGGACCTTCACGTCCACCTCCGCGAACCGGGACAGTCTCACAAGGAGACGATCGAATCGGGCACCGCGGCCGCGGCGGCCGGAGGGTTCACCCTCGTCGCATGTATGCCCAACACCCAACCGCCCCTCGACACTCCGGACGCCGTTCGATGGGTGATCGAACGCGCCAGCGAGGCGGATCACTGTAAGGTTGCACCCGTGGCCGCGATCACCAAGGTACGGGGCGGGCGTGAACTGACCGACTTCGCCGCGTTGCTCGGCGCCGGCGCTGCGGCGTTCAGTGACGACGGCACGGGCGTGGAAGACGACGGGGTGATGCGCTCGGCCTTCGAGCGGGCGTCCGATCTGGACGCCCTATTGATACAACATTGCGAGTACAAGGCGATTTCCGCGGGCGGGGTGATGCACCTTGGCGAAGTATCGCGGCGGCTGGGGCTTGCGGGGCTGGACCCTCGATCGGAGGAGGCCATGATCGAGCGGGACATTGACCTATGCCGCCGGACCGGCGGTCGGTACCACGTTGCACACATTTCGACGGCGAAGGCTATCGACCTCGTCCGCCGCGCGAAGGACGAAGGACTACCCGTGACTGCCGAAGTGTGTACCCATCACCTAATGCTTACGGACGAAACCTGCGCGAACGCTGATCCGAATACGAAGATGCACCCACCGTTGCGCCCGCAGTCGGACGTGGACGCTTGTCGCCGTGGACTGCTCGATGGGACTATCGACTGCATCGTGACCGACCACGCGCCACACACAGCGGAGGAGAAGTCGGCGGGATTCCTGAAGGCGCCGGCGGGAATTGTCGGTCTGGAAACGGCGCTGGGCGTGGCCGCCAAGGCTATGCTCGCTCCCCCCTCTTCCCCCCTTCATAAGGGGGGACACAGGGAGGTCGTCGACTGGCCGCGGTTGCTCTCGTGGTTCACGACCGGCCCGGCCCGCGTGCTCAAGCGTCGTCCCGCGTCGATCGAAATCGGCACGCGGGCGGACCTGACCTTGATCGATCCCCATTCACCTTGGACCGTCAACTCACACCAGTTTCACTCGAAAGGACATAACACTCCGTTCGACGGCTGGACACTGACCGGCAGGGCGGTGGGGACCGTACGCGGCCGACAGGTCAACCGACTGCTTCCCGATTCACGCCCAAGCTCGATCCTGTGAACCATTTATGTTTCGGCTTTTCGTCTCTATTCTTTCGCCAGATTGTGCACAGCGTCTCGATAGGATGCAGCAAATGCAACTGGGATAATGACCTGTATTAGGGAGAGGTGGAAAAAACCATGACAGTAACGGAAATCATCACACCGCCGAAAGTGAAAGATCGGAAGATGCTGATCGACGGGAAGTGGATCGACAGCGTTTCGGGGAAAACGTTCGAGACCATCAACCCGTCCACGGGCGACACGATCTGCCGGGTGGCCGAGGGCGACAAGGCCGACGTTGATCTGGCGGTCAAGGCTGCTCGCAAAGCGCTGGAGTCCAAGGGTTGGCGGAACATGGCCTCGGCACAGCGCGGGCGACTGCTAAACAAGCTCGCCGACCTGATCGAGGCCAATGCTAAAGAACTGGCCGCTCTCGAAACACTCGACAACGGTAAGCCCGTCCGCGACGCGCTCACTATGGACGTGCCGGGGACGGCGTCGTTGTACCGTTACTACGCCGGATGGGCGGACAAGATTCACGGCAAGACGCTGCCGGTCACCGGGCCGTTTCACACCTACACGCGGCACGAGCCGGTCGGGGTGTGCGGGCAGATCATCCCCTGGAACTTCCCCATGCTCATGCAGGCCTACAAGTGGGCCCCGGCCCTGGCTTGCGGATGCACAAGCGTTCTCAAACCGGCGGAGCAGACGCCGCTGACCGCCCTGCGCATCGCCGAACTGGCGATGGAGGCCGGATTTCCCGACGGCGTCGTCAACGTCGTTCCCGGATTCGGTCCGACCGCAGGTGCGGCGATCGCCCATCACGGCGACGTGGACAAGGTCGCGTTCACCGGCAGCACCGCCGTGGGTAAGGCCATCCTCAAGGCCTCGGCGGAGACCAATCTCAAACGGGTGACGCTCGAACTCGGCGGGAAGAGTCCCAACATCATCTTCGCCGACGCCGACGTGGAGACGGCCGCGAAGTTCGCCTACTTCGCCCTCTTTTTCAACATGGGTCAGTGCTGCTGCGCCGGGTCGCGGCTCTTCGTCGAGGACAAGGTGTACGACCAGGTGCTCAACATCATCACCGAACGGGCGAAGAAGCAGAAGATCGGCGACCCCTTCGACCACGCCACTACGCACGGGCCGCAGGTCTCGCAGGAGCAGTGCGAAACGGTCATGCTCTATATCTCCGCAGGCCAAAAGGAGGGGGCGCGTTGTGTAACCGGCGGG
>JAGVHG010000122.1 GCA_020056715.1 Phycisphaerae bacterium
CCCTGGACACGATCCAAGAGGCTCTCAAAACCTACTTGACCACCGGTCTTTTGCCACCGCTACCACCGAAAATCGCTACAAACGGCTAAAGAGTTACGTAATATGTAATTCGAAATTCTCTCGCGTGATCGCTCGATCACACGGTCTTCACCGATCACCCCTCAAGTTATTTGGGTAGATGAAGCGTCTCCGCACCAATTCCGCGCCCTTCGTGGCGGAGCTTGCCCTGAGTCCGTCGAAGGCGGACGAAGGGTGGCTCAGTGGCTTCGTGCCGGAATTCGTCATGCGTAATTGGCCCGCCGAAGGCGGGGAAATTGGAAATCGGCAATCCCCTCCATTCTATAATCGACAATTAGTTCCTTCCCTTCGTGCCTTACGGACAGTGCCATATGCTGACACTCACCAAAAAACTGTACTCGCAAAACGAACCCATTTGCGCCCAATGGTTGAAAAAGGAAAGCCACACTGCCCCGCGCAATCTTCGCGACCTGGGCGACTGGTTACGGTGATGGGACATGACGCCGCCACTCCGTGGCTCGCCATACCGCCGCTCCCCGCACTCCCGGACCCTCCCGGACCCTCCCTCCTCGGTCGGCTCGTATGACCCTCGGTCGGCTCGTCTGACCCTTGGTCGCGTGGGCGTCGTGGACGGATTGACATCTCGACGGTAGGCTCGAACCGCTTGGGCAATGGCAGAAGGGCTGATCCGGGGTTTGGCGTAGACTAGCACGGAGTCGCCAGAATGGCATCATCGTTGGACGAAGCGGCCGTTCGGCATGTCGCCCGCCTCGCCCGCTTGAAAATCACAGACACCGAGGCCACTTTGTTCGCGTCGCAACTTTCTAAGGTGTTGGAGTACGTCGAACAGCTCAACGAGGTGGACACGCGTAATGTCCCTCCTACTGCCCATGCGCTGCCGGTCTCGAATGTATTTCGCGAGGACGTAGTCCGTGCTTCATGGACCACGGACCAAGCGCTTCACAATGCCCCGGATGGCCATGACGGTTTCTTCCGCGTCCCTAAAGTCCTCGATCAAGAAAGCTCGTAACCGGTGACCTCGCAGGATTCGGTACTTGGCATATCCACCGCCGTGTGTAGGGGTGATACATCCGCCGAAGAGGCCGTGGGCAGAAGCATCGACCGGATCGAAGCTCTCCAGGATCGATGCCATGCCTTCCTCCACCATGACCGTGAGCGTGCCCTTTCGCTTGCCCGAAAGATCGATCAGCGCCGCACGCAGGGCGAAATGCTCGGTCCGCTCGCGGGCGTTCCGATGGCCGTCAAAGACAACATGTGTACGACATTCGGGGCGACGACCTGCGGCTCGCGAATCTTGGAATCGTTTCGTTCACGCTATGACGCTCATGTGATCGAACGGCTGGAGTCCGCGGGGGCCGTAGTGATCGGCAAGACCAATCTCGACGAGTTTGCCATGGGCAGCAGCACGGAAAACAGCGCCTATTTCACCACGCTGAATCCGTGGGATACGACTCGCGTCGCGGGCGGGTCGTCCGGTGGATCGTGCGCCGCGGTGGCCGCGAAGATCGTGCCCGCGGCGCTCGGCAGCGACACGGGCGGATCAATCCGCCAACCGGCGGCGTTCTGTGGCGTCGTAGGGTTGAAACCAAGCTACGGACGAGTGTCGAGGTTCGGGCTGGTCGCCTTCGGAAGCAGCTTGGACCAGATCGGACCGATCGCAACCGATGTGCGCGATGTCGCATTGGTTCTGAGCGTTATCGCGGGCCACGATGAGCGGGACTCCACCAGCGTCGATCGGCCCGTGCCGGATTACCTTGCTCGCCTTGACCGGCTCGTGAAGGGAATCCGCATCGGAATCAGTGAGGAGTATTTCGGCGAAGGCCTTGACCGCGAAGTGCGCGAAGCGGTGCAAGCGGCGATCGACTTGATGGCGGGAGAGGGCGCGGAAGTCGTCCCGATCCACCTCCCACACATGAAATATGGGATTGCCTGTTACTACCTGGTGGCGACGGCGGAGGCGTCGAGCAATCTCGCACGATTCGACGGTGTCCGCTACGGCTACCGGACGCCGCGACCGAGCGACATCCTCGATCTGTACGAGTCTTCCCGCGGTGAGGGCTTCGGCCCGGAGGTGAAGCGGCGGATCATGTTGGGAACCTACGCCCTATCGAGCGGATATTACGATGCCTACTACCTGAAAGCCCTCAAGGTCCGGACGCTGATTAAGAATGACTTTGAAACAGCGTTTGAACGAGTCGATGTAATTGCCTCGCCGGTCACCCCGACGACGGCGTTTGGAGTCGGGGAAAAATCGAGCGACCCGCTGGCGATGTACCTAAGCGATATCTACACGATATCGGCCAACTTGGCCGGAATCTGCGCCATCAGCGTTCCCTGTGGATTTGACTCCCAAGGTCTTCCTATAGGATTACAGCTCATGGGCCCGGCCTTCGGTGAAGAGCATCTTCTCGCCATCGCGCATCAGTATCAGCTTCGGACCGATTGGCACGCGTGCGTCCCCCCACTTGGCTCCGCGGTGTCGCGTCGATGACCAGGAGGCGCCATGATGGGTATGACCGCTATGTGATCGTGAGCCAAGCAATGTCCGCACCGGTCGTTGAGTTGCCCGAACGAATGAACGCCGCCACGTATTTCGTGGATGCCAACGTAGACGCCGGCCGGGGGCAAAAGATTGCCATTCATGATGCGGGCGACGGATCAACTTTCACGTACGACGACGTGCTCGCCATGACGAACCGGACCGGCAACGCCCTAAAGGCGCTGGGCGTGCGCCGGGAGGAGCGGGTGATGCTTCTGCTGCTCGACTCGCCCGAGTTCGCCTTTTGCTTCTTTGGCGCGATCAAAATTGGCGCCGTGCCTATACCGGCTAATACCCTGCTCAAACCGCATGACTACGAATACCTGCTCAACGACAGTCGGGCGCGTGTCCTGCTGGTCAGTGAGCCGCTACTGGCCCAGGTCGAGCCGATCCGCTCCCAGCTCAAGTATCTGGAACAGATCGTCGTTGTCGGCCGAGGTACCAACGGGCAGTTGAGCTACTCGGAGTTGGCCGGCGCCGCGTCGCCGGAGCTGGTTCCCGAGATGTTGAGCAAGGACGACGCCTGTTTTTGGCTGTACAGTTCGGGAACCACGGCCTTTCCCAAGGGCGCAGTCCATCTCCAGCATGACATGCTCGTCGCTGCCGATCTCTACGCCCGGCCCATTCTGGACATCAATGAAAACGACCGCACTTTTTCGGCGGCCAAGCTGTTCTTTGCCTACGGGCTGGGCAACGGTCTCTATTTCCCGTTCCGCGTCGGGGCTTCCACGGTTCTTTATCCTGGGAAGCCGGACCGTATTAAAGCCTACGAGATCATCCAAGAGTATCAGCCGACGCTCTTTTTCTCCGTGCCGACGGGCTATGGCGGCATGCTCTCGGTCGAGGATGCCGCGGAGCGTTTCGATATCGGCAGCCTACGCCTTTGCGTCTCAGCCGGAGAGGCATTGCCGCCGACTCTGTTTAAGCGATGGAAGGACCGATTCGGCCTGGAGATTCTCGACGGGATTGGCTCAACCGAAATCCTGCACATTTTCATTTCCAACCGCCCTGGGCGCGTCAAGCCGGGGTCCACGGGCGAGATTGTCCCGGGCTACGAGGCCAAGATTGTGGATGGGCAGGGCCGCGAAACTCCAACCGGCGAGATCGGAGACTTGCTTATCAAAGGCGACTCCATCTGTGCCTGCTACTGGAACAAGCATGAGGTCACTAAGGACACCGTGGAAGGCCAGTGGATTCGCACTGGCGACAAGTACACGTGCGACGACGATGGCTACTTCTGGTACCAGGGACGTTCCGACGACATGTTGAAGGTCGGCGGCATTTGGGTCTCGCCGGTGGAAATTGAAAACACCCTGATCCAACACCCGATGGTGTTGGAGAGTGCCGTCGTGGGTATGGCTGATGCGGACGGCCTGATCAAACCCAAGGCATTCGTCGTGCTCAGCGACCCCTCCAAGGCGAACCGGGATAGGCTGGCCGTAGAGTTGCAGAACTTCGTCAAAGAAAAAACCGCCGTCTACAAATACCCGCGCTGGATCGAGTTCGTCTCCGAGCTGCCCAAGACGGCCACAGGGAAGATTCAGCGTTTCAAACTACGAAGCTCAGGCGAAAACCAGAGAACACAGCATTTGTGAGGTGTCCGTTGTCCATCCCATAAACCTCGTCCCGAAGCGTCAAGTCGGCCATGCTGCATGTGATCTCGCCGCCGGCTTGCGATCGCCGCGGATTCAACCGATACTGGTCGGCTGCAAGCGACTGTGCGCATGCAACATTCGATTGTTTCTCGTTTAGGAGCGCTCTCATGCTACGATGCCTGATCCGGACATTGATTTGTGCAACAATCTTTCTTTGCATCGGCCTTCCACCAGTTGTCGCAGGCCCACGACCTTACGACTTCCAAAAGAAGGTCCTCGACAACGGCCTGACCGTACTGTCCCTGGAGGACCACTCCTGCCCCATCGTGGCCGTGCAGGTGTGGTACCACGTGGGATCGAAGGACGAAGATGCCCGGCGGCAGGGCTTCGCCCACATGTTCGAGCACATGATGTTCCGCGGGACGGACGTGCTTGGACCCGAACAGCATTTTGACTCGATCCGCCAGACGGGCGGGAACTGCAACGCGTACACCAGCTTCGACAACACGACCTACATCAACGAGCTGCCGTCGAATCAGCTTGAACTTGCGATGTGGCTGGAGGCCGAGCGTATGGCCTTCCTGAAGATCGATGACGAGAGTTTCAGCAAGGAGCGGGCCGTAGTCGAAGAAGAACGCCGGATGAGTTCGCTGAACTCGCCGTACGG
>JAGVHG010000166.1 GCA_020056715.1 Phycisphaerae bacterium
CAACGGTAATGACAACGGTAATGACAACGGTAATGACAACGGTAATGACAACGGTAATGACAACGGTAATGACAACGGTAATGACAACGGTAATGACAATGACGGCGACGGTGATGGGCTGACGTGTAAGTGCGTGCATCGACCGATCTGCACCGGCGCTTGTTGCCCAGACTGTGATGACGGCAATCCGTGTACGATCGACACTTGCGGCCCCAGTTCCGGGGATCACGACGACGATGGTGACGACGATCACGGCAGCGTCGCCAAGGGCTCTGGCGACGATGATGATGACGGTGATGGACAGTCGTGTATATGCAGGCACGAACCGATCTCTTCTTGTTGCCTCACGGACGCTGGTTGCAACGACAAGGACGCCTGCACAAGAGACAAATGCATCGATCACCGTTGCGTGCGCACGCCAATTGTTCCATGTTGCGGCGACAAATCCGTGGATGCTCCCGAGACCTGCGACCCGCCCGGTTCGAAGCAGCACAATGGCAATGTGTGCCGTTCAGACTGCACATACTGCGGGGATGGGATGAAGAACGGGTCCGAAGAATGTGACGCGCCGGACATGGGCAGTTGCTCTAACGCAGCAAAGAACGACGAACACGGTTGCGCAAGCGATTGTAAATGTGCAGAGGACGGCGAGGGCTGTACGCCGGGGTATTGGAAGAACCACACCAGGGATTGGGACGGCGTGGTCAACGACAGGACCTCGACGATCAAGACAACGACCCTCTTCAACGCCAAGTTCGGAGTGACAGGTTCACAATCCGGCGTAGCAAATTGTATGACGCTGCTGGCCGCACTGAACCTGCCCAACACTACCCGTTCTTGCGGTAAAGTGGGTTCGCCGAGCAATGAGCTGCTGTCCCTCGATCGGCACGCGGCGGCGGCGCTGGCCAATGCCGATACGGACATGAATTACCCGTATTCGCTTGCAGAAGTCATCGCCCTCTACCGCGACGCAGTCGGCGCAGTCTCCGGACCGGAGACGATCTCGTCGGCGAAATCGAAGCTGTCCGCGGCCAACGAGTTAAGTTGTCCGTTCTAGTGATTGACGCACGAGGTATGTGTAGAAGTATGTGAAGGTCTTAAGACCCGCCAGGCCGCTAGGCCTGGCGGGTCTTCTTATGTAGCTTACGGCACGGCAACGCTGCGGAATACTCAAAATCGGTGACGAACTTCGAGAACCACGCTACTCGCGGCGACTACGACGGCGCGGTCCACCACTACGTCGCCGAAAACGGAACCGTCGTGAATCGGCAGATGAGCAACAAACCGTACGCCGGGATGTCGCCAGCTCCGGGTTGAATGTTGAACGACAAATGGCGAATTTGGCGGTGACCGTGCGCAGGGAAGATGCCCGTGGCCCTGTGGCGTACAAAATAAAGGCCATTGGCGACCTCAACGCTTCGCGCGCGTAGCTCACCGGACAAATGATAAGGGCAGGCGGGAGCACCTGACCTACCCTACTGCTAATAAGGCAGGCCGGTCGCGGAAGCGGAGGCCACGGACCGGCGGAGCGAGGACATGGGGAGGAACCGTCCCGGGCAGGCCGTTTTGTGGGTGACCGCTTGGTGGCTAACCACATGGTCCGGACTGATCCCGCAGCGCTCGCAAAGGAAGCCGGTCAGACGCTCCAGGGCGGCGAGTTGACGTTGGGTTGGTCGGGACTTGGTGAAGTCGCCCACCAGGCAGATGCCGATGCCGTGCTCGTTGAAGTAGTTGTCGGGCGTTTTGCAGTGGGCGCCATGCTTTTGCTTGTACCAGCGTGACCCGACCTCAACCATGCCGTCGGGGGTGTCGGTGCCGTTGCCGATGACGAAGTGGTAGCCTAGCTCATCCCAACCCTTGTCGCGGTGGTAACGATCGAAGCTGCGGGCGCCGCCGTTGGGCGTGGCGCTGTGGTGGACGACGATAGTGGTCCATCGCGGACTGATCTTACCGCCGCGAGGGTACCAGGCCGGGTCGCCGGGCGGGGGTCGGGTGGTCATTCGTTCGGGCGGCTGTTCCCGCCGTCCGGAAGGAGGCTCAGGAATCCGGTGCGGCGCGGGAGTCACTGGGCGCGGCATTTGGCGGTTCGAGGCGCATCCGGTCCCGATTACGACCATCAACGTGGCCGTTACGAGCAATAGTCGCATGAAAAGGTGCTCCCCAGAGAAACTCGACCGACTCTGATCAAACCCGGCGCGCCGGGGATCCGCGACGTCACGACATTATCGGTCAGAAACCGTTGGAACGTCAAGCCGATTGTCTACAGGAGTGCCGGGAGTCGATTTGCGATGGAGTGGGAACGCCGCGGCCAATCCACCCCGCCGAAAGGCCGAGGGCACGAATATCGGAACGAACTAAACTCGGATTCTCCGCGGGTCGATAGCAGCGCCCAGATGGAGAGGGGTGGTCGCAGAGTCGGTCGAGGGTATATGACGATCCTCAACGATGTCGAGGGTCAGTAACATGTCCCAACAATCAACCGAGACGCAGAGTTTGACCGACATGGACTCGATCGGACCGGCGTTGAGTCATTGGAAGCAGCGGCTTCGGGAACTGCCTGAAGTACGATTGGAGAAGGTCCAATCGGTGCGGGGGGCGATTCGGAGCAGTTGCTACGAGAGTGAGCAGGTGCTGGAAAGCACCTTGCAGCAGTTAAGCAACGAAGTTGGCGTCCTGTGCCGTAAAGACTCCCCCGCCGGTTGGGCGTAACCGGGCTGTCCTTCGTAACGCCGCTACTCACCAGACCGCCGGGTGCGTGCCTTGGTACACGAGGCATGGTCTGAAATGACCTCCGCCAACCCCACCCGTCTAATCGAGTCGCGTGCCGTGTTCTGCGTCGCCTTCGATGGCGGGTCTCTTTCTCGTGCGATCGCTGTCTTCGTGGTAAGGTGCCCGATGGAAGGAGCCGGTCCATGGCCAAGAAGCCCCTTACGGTCGCCGATCTTCAAGCCGAGGCCGCCGTGTTCGCGCGGCAGGAGTCAACGCATGCCGAGCCGCAGTTGTTCGGCGTCACAGACGGTAAGGCGGTCGGCACCTACGTCGAACACAAGTTCCAAGCCTACCTGTTGCTCAAATACATGTTCGCGGAATGCAATTCCGCATCGGGCATAGACTTTCCATTCCTGGATGTGGACATGAAGGTAACCAGCATCACCCAGCCTCAATCCTCATGCCCCTTCAAGTCCGGACGTCAGAAGATATTCGGGCTTGGCTACAACCTTCTCGTCTTCGTTTACGAGAAGCGCGACGACCAGGTCACCAAGACCGGGACCTTGAACTTTCTGCATGTCGTGTTTGTGGAAGCCCCCAGTACGGCCGACTTCCAAATGACGACCGGGCTTCGGCAGATCGTTCAGAACAAAGGGAATGAGGATGACATCGTTGCCTTTCTCACTGACAAGAACCTGCCCGTTGACTCGATAGAGGCAAAACAGATCGCGCAGGACGTTCTGAAGTCGCCGCCCGAAGTAGGCTACCTGACCATCTCCAACGCATTGCAGTGGCGGCTGCAATACTCGCGGGTGATCGCGCAGGCTGGCCAAGTAACCGGCGTCATCAAGGTGCGATAGAGGTGATACGACGCACCAAGACATCTAAAGTGGCAGAATTCGGCGACTTTCAGACGCCCGCGAGCTTGGCATCCCTCGTCTGCCGCTTGCTTGTTGACCAGGGCACCAAGCCCGCCTCGGTGGTCGAACCCACCTGCGGGATTGGGAATTTCGTCATCGCTGCCCTCGATGCCTTTCCGCTGTCACAGCGACTCCTCTCGCTGGAGATCAATCCAGACTACGCCTCAAAGCTGAAGTCGCGCCTCGGCGACCGAGCGGACGCGGCGAAAGTTAAGCTGATCTGCGAGAGTTTTTTCACGGCAGACTGGCCAGGGCTCCTGAACGCCCTTCCCGAACCCGTGCTCGTCTTGGGTAATCCGCCTTGGGTTACCAATGCCCACCTCGGTCGCTTGAAGAGCGCGAACCTTCCGAAAAAGGCCAACTTCCAAAACCACCGGGGCATGGACGCTCTTACGGGCAAGAGCAACTTCGACGTATCGGAGTGGATGCTCATCAAGCTCATTGAATGGCTCAATGGTCGGAATGCGACAGTTGCCATGCTGTGCAAGAATGCCGTGGCCCGAAAGGTATTATCGCACATCTGGCGCGAGGGCCTTTCGGTGGCCGCAGCCGAGATTCACGGCATCGATGCCGGCCAGCACTTCGACGCCGCGGTCGAGGCATGTTTGCTCATCGTGCGACTCCAGCCTGGACGGAATTGTTGTGAAGCGGCTATCTACCGAAACTTGGGCTTGACCCGCTCCAATGCCGTGATCGGCTACCGCGACGGGATGCTGTTGTCAGATGTCGCGGCCTTCTCCCAATGGCAACATTTGCTGACAACCTCTGGCCCCCAGTGGCGGTCTGGCATTAAGCACGATTGTGCGGCGGTCATGGAGTTGCGCCGCGATGGGCTGCGTTACTGCAATGGCGCGGGGGAGCCCGTTGACATTGAGGACGAGTATGTTTACCCGATGCTGAAGAGCTCGGACGTAGCAGACGGCAATACCGCATCACCCCGGCGGTACATGCTCGTTCCGCACCGCAGTGTCGGTGCGGACACCGCGCCAATCGAGCATAACGCGCCGATGACGTGGCAATACTTGCAATCGCATTGTCAACATCTAGCACGACGCGCAAGCTCGATTTATCGAAACCGTCCGCCTTTTTCTGTCTTCGGTGTCGGAGAGTATTCGTTCTCGCAGTGGAAGGTCGCCGTCGCCGGACTCTACAAGTCGCTCAAATTCGCGGCAGTTGGTCCGCACGAAGGAAAGCCTACCGTCCTCGATGACACCTGCTATTTTCTGCCCTGCGATTCTGAAGAGGATACTCGCCATTTGCAGTTCCTGCTGCACTCACACCCCGCACAACAGTTCTTAAACGCCTTCATCTTCTGGGATGCTAAGCGCCCTGTTACCGTGGAGGTGCTCCGACGCCTTGATCTTGTCAAACTTGCCCGACTTCTGAAGACCTCCGAACCTGACATTGCACCTGAACGGCCCCGCGCCCATCCTGGATCAAAGCCAGATGACGCTATCGAACAAGGGCTGTTCGACTGGTCTGCCAGTGCCAACCTACGCGCCTGAAACCAAAATCAGAGAACCGGAACGCGGTTCAATTCTCACCGGCTTTCACGTTCCGGCTATTGCATGGACGTTCTTTCGTGGTCGAGGCACATTCACACGAGACTCCGGCCGCCGTCGATTGGGATGATCTGGCCGGTGATGTAATCCGCGGATTCCACCAGAAAACGCACCAGGACGGCGACCTCTTC
>JAGVHG010000155.1 GCA_020056715.1 Phycisphaerae bacterium
CCCGACCATATGGTGACCGCCGCTCCCGTCGGTGTTGACCACCTTCGGGCGGCCGCCGACCGGGATCCCGTCGCCGTTGTTCTGCGCGCTGCTGTGGCAGCCGATGCAACTCGTCCCGCCTGTGGGCATGAACCCGTTGCCGTGAGGATGGCAGGCCGTGCAATTGGCTCCGTTATTGTGGCTGGCGCCTCCCCCGTCATGGCGGTGATACGATGTCGCCGTGTGGCAGATTTGGCAGATACCATCGTTGCGGGTCGGATCACCATCGTCGAAGCTGTTCGGGCCGGTCCGAGCGGTGAAGATTACGCCTATCGGTGCACCTATCGTCCGGTTGAAGACCTCGGTGGCTATAAGGCTCAGGTTGGCGCTTAGGGAATTGTGCATGTCATGGCACTCCGAGCAGGTCGGTTGCCAGGATCCGGAAGGAGTGTGGGTGGCATAATCGGTATGGCATTGCTTGCAGAGTTTGCCGTCGGCGTTGTCGGTCCGAAGATACGGAGAACCAGTGATGCTGTTGTGCGGGTTGTGGCAAGTGCCGCAACGAATGTTCCCATTATCTAGATGAAGCGCCATGTCGCTGCCCACGGGCGGCCCATTGGATACCCCACTGTCCGCCGGAACACCCCAGGGGTGAGAGTTGCCGAGGTGCACGCCGCCGATCCAATTCTTGCCCGCGATCATTCCCGCCGAGTGACACGAAAGGCACAGGTTTTCTTGTCCGGCCGAAGTCAGCATCCCGCCGGGCGCGCCGTCCATGGAGTGGCATCGACCGCACTGATTAGTAATGTCGATCACGTGCGGGGCGTCGTATCCGATGCTGGCCGGTAAGGTGTTCGCCGTGTTCAGTCCGGCGAAATGAATGAAGTCCTCGACCGTACCGGCGCCGAAGTTGGCGACGGCGATCTGAAGGTCGTCGATATCAATGACTCGATCGCGATTGAGGTCCAGTTCCTCGCAAAACTCCCCGGAGTTGATGGCCGCGACGATTTCGGTCGGGTTATCCGGCATCTGCGGCACGCCGGCGCGAACCGGAACCGAGCCGTCGCTACGGTCCGCCACCCGTTTCCACTGCTCTTTTGCCGTCCGTCCGTCAGTCTCCCGCGAATCCGATGGACCGGTCGCGGCTACCGCCAAGGCCCCGGTGCACGTCACATTGTAAACTTCGACCGCACCGTTGTTGGTGTCGGCGACATACAACTTGCCGCCGTTGATCATGATATCGCACGGCACACGCAACTGTCCAAGGCCGGTTCCATAGCCGACGGACGGGGTGTGCAGCGCGTTGAGTTCCTTGCCGGAGCTATTGAAAACGCGAACCGTACCCATCAACGCATCCGCCACGTAGATGTTCCCGCAGGCGTCGACGTCCAGTCCCTCGCTTCGGGCGAACCACGCCACCTCGCCGGTGGGCAGATACATGATGCGATAGCCGAACTTGAACAGGAATATGCCGGTCGTATCGAAGACCTGCACGCGGAAGTTATCCACATCGGTGACCAGGACGCGACCGAGCACCGGATCAAGGGCGATCGCTTGAGGGGACTCGAACTGCCCCAGCCCCGGACCCTCCATGCCCCACGAACGCGCCAGCGTCCAACTCCCCGGCACACTCTCCGTAAAAACCAGGACCTGGTGCGCCTCCGCGTTCACGGCGTACAACTCGTTGGCTCCCGAATGAAAGGCAAGATCATTCGGGCCGGCCAGAGTCAGCGGAGCGGGGTTCACCTTGTACAAATAGGCGAACGCCGCGCTGTACACGCCGATCGTCCCGTCTTCGCGGGAAATGAAAATCCGTCCGTCCGTATGTACGGCGATGCCGATCGCGCCTTCGGCAATTGCGTGCGTTCCGACCAGCACTCCGGCCGCGTCGTACTCGACAAAGAGTTTCATCGGTGGATCGGTCACGTAGACGCCACCGCTTGGCGTCGGCGCCATCCGTGCCGGATACGTCAGGCCGGTTGATATTTTACTCTGATAGGTGACGTTAGAAGTTTGTCCGACGGCTGCTGTCGCTAGTGCAATTGCAACAAAGCTTCCCATAACCATCCCCATCCTTCGCTCAGCCTGGTTAATCCACACGCGGCTAACGCGGACTCATTGTAGACCGCAACCACCGTGCATGACGCCCTCCCCAGAAAACACAGCAAGTCGCGTTCCACTTGGTTCCGGAACTAGGGTAGCCGCCGTAGAGGATTCGTAATGTGATCGTCTTGACGCGTATGAAGGCCAAGAAACTGGAACCGGCAACCCACGTTTTCTCGTTTTCGAGAATGAAGGTGCGGTCGGGGTTCGTTTTTCGGTCCCTTGAGCGTCAATTGCCCCAGGCGGCGAGGTTGTGGAGGAAGGCGGCGAAATCGGCAATGTCCACATCCGTATCGAGGTCGTCATCCATGATGCGGCAAGCTGAAGGTACCGCCACGTCCGGTCCAAACATGCAGGGGGGAAGTTTCGCGAAGTCATCCAAATCCACGTCCAGGTCGTTGTCGTAGTCCCCTGGCATTTGCTTGACGATGGTAAGGAACGGTTTGGTGGCCGGATCGGAATCCAGGGCATCAATGAAGGCTTGATTGGCGAGGTCCTGGGCCAGTGGGTCGATCTGGAATCGAAACGCGACGCGTCGTATCCCCGTGGTGATCACTTCGTTGACTAACGCACTGACATTGACCTGATAGGTCGTGGGCGGTTGATACGGTTGGATAGGCAGTTCAGCAACCAGCCCGTTCGGAGCGGCGGAGAAGTCGCTGAGATTCTCCACAAGATCAGCTGGGTACGAGTAGATCTGCACCGGTGCCGGGAGGGCGGGAAAGCGGGCGGCGCCGCGCAGGGTAAAGGTCAGCTTGGCCGTGACCGGCGGCGTGCCTGTGGCGGAAAGGTTGAATTCCCAGACGACGCGTTGCTCGATTTCCAACGGCGAGTGAGATAGCGTAATCGCCCCTTCGTAGCTGGTATCGTTGAAGGTCCAGTCGGCGCTGTCCCCCAGCCCATCAAACAGTCCGTAGCCTCCGCCGTCGACGATGGTTCCGTCCGCCGAAGGGTAAACGATCTGATCGACCCCCAACACCGCCGAAGGAAGGCAAGCGATGCCCAGCAAGGCATACCAAACGGACGGTCGCCCCATCGGCACCATCAATCTCAAAAGGTGCGTTATTTCAAGTTCTCGCACGTATGAACCGCTCCCCTCTCAACCGGCTAAAGTTGCATTCCCTGTGCCCAGAATAATAGGCGCCTTTCGTGCGTAACGCGCCCCGATTGTGCGTACCAATTCTTCGCCCCAACGCTCAAGGGCGTTGGTGCTGTTGGCTGATCGTCGGGGTTCCGAGTCGCAACGTCCGCTAGCTGCACGTTCAGGTCCGTTCCCGCACGCAACTGTGTGTAATCACACATCGCATCACCTGTATCGTACCATATCACTGAGCGTTGGCTCGATCACCCTGAGCCAAAGAAAGACGCGCGCGGCTCGCGGGCGGCCGCAACGGACAACGTGCCCTTTGAGGGCCAAATCTATCCGTGGGGGAAGGAGCGGCGACAGCGACACGCCGCCCCTGGACGCTAGGCTCCAAAGGCGACGCCGGTGCCATCGAACGTTTTCCGTCATTCAGACCGCGCGCGGCGACTGTGCGTACCAACTCCTCGCCCCAACGCTCAAGGGCGTTGGTGCTGTCGGGCGTGCCTGCAACTAGCCATTGCGCTACCGACGATCGCGATCACAACTTCGCTCGGCGGACCCACGGATCTTAGCCGACGTCTTCACAACGGGCCGGGCGTGAGCAACCATCCGGTGAACGTCGTGCCTTCCGCGGCGGTGTCCATACCACCGGGTTGGCCGTTGGACCCTAGTGGTTCAATCACCTGTACGACTTGTCACCTTTCGCTCCCCCCATTAAACGGAAATGGCGGAACCCGTCTCCGCGAGGCGAACACCGCGTCTTCTGAGCCTAGGGCGTTTTGCATGAATTGTCATCGGGACAGCTCTGGAAGAAGCGCGGTGACGGCGCACTGGATGGCCGTTCCCAAAGCACACATCCTTCGCGCGTCGTTCCAGGATAATTCCAGCAGCGGGATTGCGATAGACGGAGCATCGCGCGACTGTCTCTCGTGCCACGATGGAGTATCCGCTACCGACGCGGGACACGAAACGGGCTTGAGCCGTGGCTCCGGGTACTTCGGTGACAAGGGTCGAAATCACTCCATCGGCGTTCGCTATCCTCACGCTGGTAAGCGACGCGCAGAGGTTCCCCTGCGACCGGCGGCCGCACTGCCCGACACGGTTCGGTTACCCGGAGGTGTGGTGAGCTGCGTTTCGTGCCACGACCTCTACCAGCCGGACAAGTACAGGCTCAGCGTCCCGATCGAGGGTTCGCGTCTGTGTTTGACTTGCCATGAAATGGACTGACCGTCATCGGTCGAAGCCTAGTTCGATCGGTACTGGTCAAAAAAAAGCGTAACCGTATCGGTAATAAGCGACTGAGTAGCCGTCTCGAAGGCCGATACGATCTGATCTCGGAACTCCGGACAGCCACCCATCAGTAGTGGTGTAACCACGAATAAGAGTAAGACGCTCATCGCGCGAGAGGCTCGTCGGGTTCGTTGTCGCATATTCCATCTCACAAAATAAGGGCCAATCAATGTCACAAAGCCGGCAACATAGTACCCACCGTCACGTTCTGCTGCAAACGCCATTCCAGGGCCTGGCCAACGCTCGCGGCACGACTCAAGGGTGTGCCGCTGCCGGACCTTGAGCAACCCCGTTTCGACGGATACAACAAGCGGCTGGGCATGAGACTTGCTCGTAGACTGACACGGGCGGACCATCCCTCTTCGGTCGGCTCGTCTGACGGTGTGGACGTGACGTTCTTCCACGACCGGTCATCGGAGGTGTACGAACGTGATAGGCAGCGAATCTGTCGATGGATCCGGGCAGACCTCCAGCTCGGGCGCCTCAACGTGGAACTTGCGCACGGCTGTCCAAGAGTTCGAAAGGCGGCACATTACGAACGTACTGGCGAGTGCGGGAGGCGACAAAGTGGAGGCGGCGCGGAGGTTGGGGATCGGTCTGTCCAGCTTGTATCGCAAGCTCAACGAGTTGGGCATGTTGAAAAACGAGCCGTCCGAAGCGTCGGCGAGTTGCGAGGAATGAACGTGAAGAGGCGCGCTCCGGAATTGAATCCGTTCGTCGGTCGGCGTCGGGAACCAGGATGGCGGTCTTGGGGGGGGCGCTCCCGCCTTGGTCGCGTCGTCCGACGGGTGGCGATCGTCTGCATCATCGGTGCCGCGTCGCCGATCGCCTTAAAAACATTCGCGCAGCATCCTACGCACACGGCGCACCCGTTGATGCCTAATGAGCGACTGAATGTCCGTTGCCAAATGCTGAACCCGTCACCCTCGGCCACCGTGGTAGCGCCGCTGAAGATCCAATCGCCGCTGATGGAGCAACGGCCGGATCAGTTGATCGAGCTGCCCGCCGGGGCGCCGCCGATCCGTGTGTTGCGATTTCTCCCGAATGCCAACATGGAACAGAGCGTCGTTCCTACCGAGAACGACAAGGGACGCCCCGCCGTCGAAGTGTCGATCGAGGGGCCGACGCAATCCTACCGTCGTTGGCTGGTCGCGGATGATCCGGATCGTAACCGCCTCACCAGCTACATCGGAGGATGGCGGTTCATGTCCGTCGCCGATCGGACGGAGCGCGATGAACTGCTGAGGCAATTCGAAACGGAGTTCACTCGCGCCCCGACGCTGACCATCAGTCGCGCGGACGGCGGCGGAGGACGCCAGGTGGCGATCAATGTCGATGATGTGCAGACTTTTGACGACCTGGGCTGCAAGATCCGGGTCCGAAAGTTTTTCCCGGATTACGCCATGGACCGCACGACGTTGATTCCGATCAACCAGTCGGACCGGCGACGGAACCCGGCTGCCCTTGTGGACATTGAGCATGACGGAGTGACGGAAGCGCGGTGGGTTTTCGCCAAGTTTCCAGGGTTTCAGTCTCGAGACAGCGACAAGCTTCCGTATCAGGTGACGCTTGACTGCCCGGCGGAGAGCGCGAGCGATGTTCCGGACTTCGTTCTGGTCACGATCGGCCGGCAGACGAACGAGGTATGGCAGCGTGATGCGGGAGCAACGACAAGCCGACCTTTGGCACAGGACGACGCCATCGCCATTCCGCACTCGCAGTATCGCTTTCGAGTGACGAGCTTCGTGCCGAACGCACGGATGATCGAGGAGTATCGATCGGTCGAAAAAGGTAAAGGTGGACCAGCGTTGGAAATTGAGTATACCGATGCGGTCGGATCCCCCGCAAAGCTATGGTTGGAATTGGGAAACAACCGAACCGTCGCCACGCCGGCCGGCTCGATGATCGTGTCTTTTGATGCAAAGGACGAGGAAGCGCCTCAGGGAATCCATCCGTGAAACCGATTCGATCCCGCGGAGTGATTCGAGGATACACCGTTGCAATCGTATGCGCAGCCCTGCTTTCGCTTGGCGATCGCGTAGGGCATGCTGCCGAACCGGAGATTAAGAAATACGAGGGGAATTGCACGAAAGCCGGCTGTCATGAAGAGTATACGAAGCGACCGGTCGTGCATTCACCCGTCGAGACCGGTACCTGTGACGCATGCCATGAGACCGTCCCCGGAGCAGAACATAAGTTCAAACTGACGTCGACCGGCGCCGCTTTGTGCACCGAATGCCATGAAGCAGAAAAGTTTCAGGGAAAGGTCGTACACGGTCCCGTGGTTCAAGGGCAGTGCGTCGCCTGTCATGATCCGCACGGAGGCAAGGCCAAAGGACTGCTGACCACCGACACGGTCGCTGCGTTGTGTTCGGAGTGCCACGATAAGACACTCGATGGTTTAGCCTTCGTCCACGGCCCGGCGGCGATCGGTCAATGTACCGCCTGTCACCAACCGCACGCATCCAAGCACCCGAAGTTGCTACTGGCGGCGGAGCGAGAACTCTGCACCGAGTGCCACACGGATATTCGGGATCGCACGGCCGAGAGAAAGCACGTCCACCCGCCGGTGGAAAGCAGTTGCTTGAGTTGCCACAAACCCCATGGCGCCGCCAACAAGATGATGTTGTCGGCAACGGCGCCGGAGCTTTGCCTGGACTGTCACGACACCATCGCAGGGCGGCTGGAGACTGCGAAGTGCAAACACTCCCCGGTCACCGCGGAGCGTGCCTGTTTGACTTGCCATGATGCGCACGCCTCCGAGGCTGCGGGTCTGGTGATCGGACCCAGCTCCATGCAACTGTGTCTGTCTTGCCACAACAAAGAGATCAAGACTCCGAGAGGCACGCTGTTAAACATAGCTGCACATCTGGAGGGTAACTCACACCATCACGGTCCCATTCAGAGCGGCGATTGCACGGCCTGCCACAACCCTCACGGCGGTGAGCAGGCAGCGCTCCTATCGAGGGAATACCCTAGCCGGTTCTACTCTGCCTTTAAGCCTGACGGCTATAAGCTCTGCTTTGAGTGTCACGACGCGGCGAGCTTCGAGAGCCTGGAGACCGATACGGATACGGAGTTTCGCAATGGAACACGCAATCTCCATTACGTCCACGTAAACAAGCCGTTCAAGGGGCGTACCTGTCGGGCTTGCCATGATCCACATGCCTCACGGAATCCGAAGCACATCGTTGAACGTGTTCCGTTTGGAAACTGGAACATTCCGCTGAACTTCCAACTGACGCCGACGGGCGGTTCCTGCCAGCCTGGATGCCATAAGCCGTACGGTTACGACCGCGAGCAGCCGGTGGTCAACGTTACCGTCCCGTAAGCCCCAACGCCCTTGAGCGTTGGGGCGAGGTCCACTACGCGCACAGCTCGTCGCCTTCTAACGTCCCAGTAAACTGTGGACATTCCCACAGCGTTCGCGGGTGCCGAATCACGGAAGTCGTGGCTGGCCTGGAGTCGGAGCTTCTTGAAATCGAAAATAGGACGTTGCGGTACTGGTAGGATCAGCTGGCGGAAGGTCGTCTCACCGGTTCGTAACTACTTGCATACACAACACTTAGGGCGATTATAGGAATGGATAACGCGGTCGGCGCAGAACGGTTTTTAATGCTCAGGGTCGTCTGGCACAGAGCGTGTAGGTCAATAGAAGGCGGATGCGGAAATATGAGAACTGCGCGTGGCGTGGGTTTCTCGCAAGCCGTTGTTTGGTGCAACGCGAATAAGAGGCAGGTTCCGATGGGCGGACCTGCGGGCAACCCTGAGGAGGTTGAGGCCATGAAACATGTAAGTCTATTCGTTCCAGCAATCTTTGTGACGGTGCTCGGAGTGATGGCTTTGGGCCAAATCATTCCCGGCGACTCGGGGACCTATCCGTCGGTAAGCATTGTGAACACGCCACACAACCTGAACAACTATCCGGGCGTCAACATCCCCGGCAATCAGATTTGCCTGCCGTGTCACACGCCGCACAATGCTTTGCTCTCCGGCGACGACAACGTCTTGTGGAACCACGCGGAGACCGGCGAAACATTCGTGATGTATAAGAGCACTGCCGGCCAGCCGGAAGGGCCCAGCAAGATGTGCCTAAGCTGCCACGACGGCGTCACCGCGATCGACAACTACGGCGGCACGGGTGGAACGGGGATCAAGATTACCGGCAAGGCGGCCTTCGGGACGGACTTGTCGAACGACCACCCGATCGGCATCGCGTACCCCACGGGTCTTCCGTTGGAGTACAAGACCCCGCCGTTCGCTCCGGGGATCGGCGGCGGGCCGGGTGTGAAGCTCGTGTCCATCAACAGCGTGAATCGCGTGGAATGCACCTCCTGCCACAACGTGCACAACAACGGACTGGGAAGCTTCCTGCGGGTTCCGATCCAAGAAAGCTACCTCTGCCTGCAGTGCCACATTAAGTAGGCGGGGCTGCCGCGGTCGAAGACCGGCATTGCGGAATCTTGCACGGGGCGGACCTGAAGAGAAAATCTGGGGGGACGACAAGGGCGCACGGGGCTGTAAATTGAGCCGCGTGCGCCCCTGTCATTTACTGGACAGGCCCGCGCCCCTCTCCTTCGCATTACCTAGGGTGGTTCATCCGCAATAAGACGATAAGATTCCGGCCATGTCCATGCACGGACGATCAGCGAATGTCGTTTGCTTGGCGGCTGTCGTCGCCGTCGCGGGTTGTCAATCCGCACCGAAGGCGGGGCGGGCGCTGGTTTTCTTTCCCGCGCCACCGGCAGCGCCGCGGGTGCAGTTCCTTACCTGGGCGAACGGTGCTGATGAGCTCGAATCGAAGCGCGGGGGCTTCGAGACGTTCGTCCTCGGCGAGGAGCCTACGGTCAAGCGGGCGATCCAGAAGCCGTACGGCATCGCCGCGAGGGACGGCGTCGTCTATGTTTGCGACACCAAGGGTCTAAGTCTTTGTCGGCTGGATTTTCGCAATCGCAGCTTTTCGGTCGTGGGTTCGAGCGGCCCGGGCCGGTTGCGAAAACCGCTCAACATTGTGATCGACCCCCTCGGCTACAAGTTCGTCGTGGACTCCGACCGTAAGCAGGTGGTGGTGTTCGGTCCGGATGACGCGTACGTGACCGCGTTCGACGTCCCGCCCCCGTGTCATCCGGTCGACGTGGCCCTTTATCAGAACGAGCTGTACGTGCTGGATAATGATGAGAGTTGCCAGATCGTCGTGCTTGATCGGGTGAGCGGAAAGCTTATACGACAGTTCGGTTCATCGGGGGGCGAACCGGGACAGTTTAAGATCCCCAACGCCATCGCCGTAAGCCCGGACGGATTCGTATACGTCAGCGACACGCATAACTGGCGGATTCAGAAGCTGACCCGCGACGGCCAGCCGGTCTGGGTGAAAGGTGAGCCGGGCTACAAGCTCGGCCAGTTCGGTCGGCCGCGCGGCATTCGCGTCGGACCGGAGGGGATCGTCTACGTCGTCGATGGGGCCACCGAGATCGTTCAAATGTTCGATCCGGAAGGGCAAACGCTGATGCGTTTCGGCGGACCGGGCGAGGCGCCCGGGGCGTTGGGGTTGCCCTCGACGCTGGCCGTAGATACCACCTCGACACCCTACTTCAAGGAGTACATTCACGACGCGTTCAAGGTGGAGTACCTCCTGTTCGTAGCAAGCCAATACGGTGAGCGACTGGTAAACGTCTACGCTTTCGGTTCCTTCCCGCCGGGGTATAAACTCAACGAGTCGGAGATTCGGAGTCTCGAACCGATCCCCATGCGCGAGGGCATCGGGCCGGTTCAGAGCGACGTACCGCCCGTCGAACCCCCCCCAGGCAATGGAGAGCAGAAAGACGATAGTGGTTAACGTCGGCGTCGCGAGCAGCGTTCGCACCAACGCTCACGGGCGTTGGTGCTGACTGGAAGGAACTCGCCTCATGGCCAAACGGCCGGTTGTCCTCTGCCTCGTAATGTTGGCCGCAGGGGTGTTTTCAAACGGCCTCGCCTGCTCCCAGGCCACCAGGTACCACGTGCTTTCGTTTTTCTTCGACGGCGTGCCTGAGCCCGGTCGCGCCCGCGATACGGCCGGTGCGCTAACCGGAGATCGAACCAGCCCTGCGGTGGAGCCTGGCCCTGTGACGCCGCCCAAGCAGTACTACGCCCATACGCCCTATCGCGAGAACCGCTGCGAAGGCTGCCATGACCCCACCAGCGGCCAGTTGATCCGCTCCGTGAGCGAGGGGCTGTGCCTTACTTGTCACTCGAAGCTCACGGCCGATGCACGTTTCGTACACGGACCGGTGGCCGTGGGTGACTGCACAGCCTGTCATCACTTCCACGGCGCACCTTTTCCAAACCAACTTCTCGTCGATCCCGTGGCGACGTGCCTCAATTGCCACGACCGGGAGGACCTCTCAGTCGGCGACCACCACGCTGGTGCGAGATTGGAATCTCGCACCAGTGATCAGCGGAGTTGCGAAGAGTGCCACAACCCGCACAGAGGAAGCGATCGGTTCTTCTTGAAACGGACCGGACCTTGAGGGGCGAAGGCGGTCACGGCTCTGGTGCGAGATTGAAATCTCGCACCGGCGGAATTCGGAATGCTGAAAGAGCAACGGCCAAACCCGTCAGCAGGACCGCCCTTGAGCGGTACTGCGATTCTGTCACTGCCACAGCTCCGTACCGCATTCACTCCGCCGGTCGGCGGACCGCATTTGTCTTTGCCTTTGCGGCGGCGTTAGCCGTCTGGATCGCAGGATGCCAGACGCCCCCAAAGGAGACTAGTAGCACGGGCGCTCGCAACCTCGCGATTAACGACGTCCGAGGCCGATTGGAATATGTCGCGCGGGTGCGCAATCAGCAACAGGATTCCAAAGTGGGAGCGGGCAGCACATCCTTCAAGGAGAGCATTTTTGAGGAGAACGTCCGGCTGGAAACCGACGGCTCCGTTTACCACCCCAACTTCCTGGAGTACACGCTGGCCGGACTGTTCGGTCTGCAACAGCTGGATTTCGAACAGACCTACGACGGACAACGGCGGACCAGCGGCGGCGACGGGGACGTTTATGAGTTCGACTTCGAGGGACAATTCCTGAAAAAGAAACCGTATCCCGGTACGGTTTATGCCCGTCGGTATCGGTCCATCGTTCCGCGGCCTTTCCTCTCCAGTCTGCAGACCACCACGACGAACTACGGATTCGTCTGGCAGTACGTCGATCCGAAAACGCCCACCAGTCTTCAGTTTAATTCCACAGACGTTCTGCTCGAACCGCTCGACAAACAAGAGAAGCCGGGGCGTCAGAAAAACGACGAGCTCCGGTTTGAGACAGCCTATAAGTTCTCTGAATACAACGAGTTGACCTTCACCTATAACCGCCGCTCAGTGGCAGAGGACCCGTTCGCGCTCGCCATCGACTCGGACGAGCTGACCTTGGCGCATCGACTCGATTTCGGAGACCGCCACCAGCATCGTCTGGACTCGGAGTTGAACGTCTTCGATCAGAAGGGCACCTTCGACGTGCAGCGCACCCGGTTCCGCGAGATCCTACGCCTGTCGCACTCCGAAACGTTGCGGTCATGGTATCGGTTGGAGTTGCTCGACCGGACACAAGGCAGCCTGTCGGGCGTGCCGCCGATTGGTGAAAAATCCACCTATTTGTCAGGGACGGTCGAGCACCAATTGTACGAAAGTCTGGTGTCTCAGTTCTTCGCCTTCGTTCAACAGCAGGATTACGACTCCGGATTGGAAGTCCTCCGATATGGAATGCAGCCTGGTTTCGATTACCGAAAGAAGAACCCTTGGGGCGTACTGTTGGCCAACTACAACGTCCGCATTCAGCGGGAAGACCGCAACGGCGGCACCTTAGATATGGAGGTCGTGGACGAAACTCGCACTTTTCAAGACCCCGACCCGATTACCCTGAACAGCCCGAACATCGTGGTTTCTTCTATCTTCATCACGGCCGAGGATCGCACGACGACTTACCGCGAAAGCAGCGATTATCGCCTCCGACAGGTCGGCGACTTCGTGGAGATCGAGCGCGTTCCTACGGGCCGCATCCAGGATGGGCAGACGGTCCTGGTGGACTACGTCTTTGTTCTGGGCGGAGACTTCAGCCTGGACACCATCGCCCACAACTTCAACATCCGCCAGAACTTCCCCTTCGGTCTGTCACCTTATTACGGACTTCGCCAGCAGGACCAGACGCTTACGCCCGTGGATGCGACCGGTATCACTCCCGAAGACATCACTGCGCACACCATCGGTGTGGAGTATCAGCGCGGTCCTCTGCGAATGACCGCCGAATACGAGGACCATGACTCCACGATAGTCCCCTTCGAGGCGATCCGCTTGAGTGCTTATCTGACCCACAAATTAAATTCCGGCGGAACGGCCCGACTTAAAGCAAGATGGACCGACGTGGAACGCTTCGCTCCGCAGACCCGGGAGACGGAGTTCTTCACCGTCGAGGGGCGCTACCGGCAGACGATAAAGAAAGCGCTGACGGTCGAAGGGGCCGTCCTCTATCGCACGCAACAAGACACCCTCAGCTCCGATAATCAGGGCGTGGACGTCGATCTATCTTTGGAATGGTTGTACCGGCAGACCGAAGTCCGCGTGACCTATGAACTTGGAAGGTTCGAGGATGACTTCGCCGAGAACCGTACCTCCAGCCTGTATGTCCAGGTCCGGCGGCGGTTTTGAGATTAAAAGGCGGTGAGAACGGAGAATGAAGTTGACGGAGTCGGTTAATCATGTCTGGAGAAGCGCGGTTCTGTCGACTCGGCACGGAGCCTGGCACGCCGTCCGTCGTTTGCAATTGTACGGCGTGCTTCTCGGCCTCGTTTGGATGGCGATCGGTTGCGTCGGACCTGCGAGGCCGGTGTTTGAGGCGCCTTCGGCGACGATCGCCTGGCCGCCTCCACCGAACTCGCCGCGCATCCGCTACGTCGGTCAATTGCGGACTGCGGACGATTTGAAGCGTCCACGTAGCGGTTTCGACCTACTGGGCGAGATTATTGTCGGAAAGAAGTCGCCGGAGTCGCTGTATGGGCCACGAGCCGTCGTTTGTACGCGAGACGGGAATCGCGTCTGGGTCGCCGACCCCGGCGGACGATGCCTTCACCTGTTCGACCTTGAACGCCGCAGGTATTTGAAGGTTCAGCGGATCGGTGACGCCCAGTTGCTGTCGCCGGTCGGCCTATCCCTGGGTCCTGCGGGATCGATCTATGTTTGCGACGCTGAACGGGTTGCGATCTATCGCTTTTCCGACCGTGATGGACGATGGTTGGGGACGCTCCGGTTGCCGGACGAACTTCAGCGCCCGGCGGCGATGATCTACGATGAACCAGCGCAGGAACTGTTCGTGGTGGATGTGACGGCGCATGATGTCAAGGTGATCGATGGTGGCGGGGCGCTTCTGCGCATCCTCGGACGGCGCGGAACTGGTCCGGGGCAGTTGAACTTCCCCTCGGCGATCGCCGCCGACGAACATCAACTCTGGATCGCAGACTCGGGTAACCACCGTGTGCAGGCCATAACGCGGTCCGGCGAACCGGTCACGGTTTTCGGGCAGGCCGGCGATGCGCCCGGGGACCTCGCTCTACCGAAAGGCATCGCCGTAGACGCGGACGGTCAAGTTTATGTCGTCGATGGACGATTCGAGAA
>JAGVHG010000178.1 GCA_020056715.1 Phycisphaerae bacterium
ACGACGGGGCGGCGGCGATGGTGGTGTTCGACGACGAGGTGAAGAAGACGCTGGGGATCAAGCCGGTCGCGCGGATCCTCGGGCACGCCAACGCGGCCATGGCATCGGACTGGTTCACCATCGCCCCGATTTACGCCATTCGCAAACTCTGTGAGCAACTTAAGATCAAGCCGGGTGAGGTTGATCTTTACGAAATCAACGAAGCTTTTGCGGTGGTTCCACTGGTTGCGATCCGCGAACTGAAGTTGGATCGCAATCGGGTAAACGTCGCCGGCGGTGCGGTGGCGATCGGTCATCCGATCGGCGCTTCCGGGGCGAGGGTCGTCAACACGCTGACGCAAGCATTGGAGCGATACGACAAGACGTTAGGCATCGCTTGCTTGTGCATCGGCGGAGGCGAGGCCAGCGCCATCGCCATCGAGCGTTGCCGCTAGGAGAAAACCGGGATATGGGCAATTACGACGCAAACGATAGCGGCGCGACAAGCGATCCGTTTTCGCGATTTTGGGTGGACCTGATGTCGAAGATGTCGGGCACGCCGTTCGCACCCACGGCTTCGCAGATGCAGGGCGACACCATGAAGCGGACGCGGCAGGCTTTCTTCGACGCCTGGGCACAACACTGCGATGAGTTCCTGCGCTCCGACGCCTTCCTCGAAGTTATGAAGAAGTCGATGGACAACGCCTTGGCGTTCAAACAAGAACTCAACGAATTCATGACCAAGGCGTTGCACGACCAGCAAATGCCCGCACGGAGCGACACCGACTCCATCCTTGTGGTGCTCCGCAGCATGGAAGATCGAGTGTTGGAGCGAATTGACCGACTCTCGCACCGAGTCGATGCCCTGGAGTCATCCGTATCCGTCGCATCTTCCGACGCGGCGTCGGGCAAGCGCCGGCCCAAAGGAGTACCGCAATGAGCGTGACCTTCCCGCAGCTCATGCCGTGGATGACGACTCCTAAACAGATGCAAGAGCAGTGGATGGGCTTTGCGCGAAAGATGGCGCACCTGCCCAAGGCGATGGAGGTGGCCCGGAAGGTTCGCGTGGGTGCGACGCCGAGCGACGCCGTGTTCCGTTTGGATAAACTGCGGCTGCTGCGCTACACCACCGACGTTGAGCAACAGCATTCGACGCCCCTGCTGGTTGTGTTCGCCCTGGTGAACCGGCCTTACATTCTCGACCTGCGACCCGGCAAGAGCGTGGTCAGTCACTTCGTCAACCGCGGATTCGACACCTACAACCTCGACTGGGGTGTCCCCTCAGACGGCGATCGGTTCCTCAACATGGAGGACTACATCGAGAGGTACCTCGACACGGTCGTCGATCAGGTCCGCAGCCGCACGGATTGCGACAAGATCAATGTGCTGGGCTACTGCATGGGCGGCTCGATGTCGGCGATGTATACCGCGCTTCATCCTGAAAAAATCAAGAATTTGATCCTCATGGCGGCGCCGGTCGATTGGTCGAATCGAGACTACCTACTCGCCAAGTGGACGGACGCAAGCGTCTTCGACGTGGACAAGCTCATGGAAGTGTACGGCAACGCGCCGGCGGAGCTTTTGCAGGGATCGTTCCAGTTGTTGAAGCCGGTGTCCACCATGGTGGAAAAGTACTTCACTTTCTACGAGAACATGGAGGACGAGAAGTTCCTCGAAGACTTCTTCGCCATGGAGACCTGGCTGAACGACAACATCCCCGTCGCGGGAGAGATGTTCCGCCAGTTCGTGAAGTATTGCATGCAGCAAAATCTATTGATCCAAGGGAAGTTGCGGATCGGCAAGCGGATCGTCGATCTGCGAAAGATCGTGTGCCCCGTCCTGAACCTGACGGCCACGCAAGACCACCTGGTGCCGCCGGAGTTGAGCCTGCCGTTCAACGACGCGGTAGGCTCTACCGATCGCAAGAGCATCAACTTTCCGGCGGGACATATCGGGTTGGCCGTGGGGACCAAGGCGAACCGCGAGCTGTGGCCTAGCGTGTGCGACTGGCTGGCGGAACGCTCGGAAAGAACATAGACGGGGTCGCCACTGCTGACACAGCTTTGGCACACAATAAGGGGTTCGCGGCTCAGGGGTGGGTAACGGCATGGAACTCAAAGGCAAAGTCGCGATTATCACCGGTGGGGCAAGCGGCATCGGCAGCGCGACGTGCCTGAAGCTGGCCGGCGAGGGGGTCAAAGCGATCGGCGTCGTCGATCAGACGGACGTCGTCGGATCGGTCTGTGCGGAGACGAACACACAACTCGGCGGCGAAATCCTGATTCCCTTCCGGGGCGACGTTGTGGACAGTTCATTCCGCGAAGAGGTCTTCGGTGAGCTGGAGAGCCGGTTTGGCCCGGTGACCCTATGCGTTCCGGCCGCGGGTATTATCCGGGACCGTCTGTGCGTGAAAGTCCACCAGAACAACGGCTGGACCTCGCCAAGCATCTACAGCGAAACGGATTTCAGGCGAGTTGTCGACGTCGATTTAATCGCCCCGATTTATTGGGCGATGCGCACTGTGGGGTCGGTGGCAGTCGATCGTGTCAAGCGCGGACTGAAGGAATGGAATCCCGATGAATCGGTTCAAGGGGCTATCATCCTGATCGGTTCGATTTCTTCCACGGGAAACCGAGGGCAGATTTCCTACGCCACGGCCAAGGCGGGGCTGGAAGGCGCGCAGGGTACCCTCTCCAAGGAGGCCATCTATTACGGCGTTCGTTGCGCGATTATCCACCCCGGTTTTACCGATACTCCGATGGTCCGGGCACTTGGCCAGCGGATGATCCAGGAACAGGTCCTACCCAACACTCAACTGCACCGCTTGATCCGCCCGGACGAAATCGCGGGAGCGATTGTTTTCATGCTGAAGAACTCCGCAGTCAGCGGAACACTTTGGGCTGACGCGGGATGGCACCCCAGAGCCTGATTGGCGAATTTCGATTGTCGATTGCCGATTGGGGCAAACCTGTAAACGATAGGTTCGTCCGTCACATCTTCCGACTAGGCGGCTAGGTACCGGTCCTCGAGTACAACGCGAATTTTTTTCAGGGCCTTATTCTGAATCTGTCGGACCCGTTCCTTGGTGACGCCGATGATGTTCCCCACCTGTTCGAGGGTTTTAGGCAGCGGCGGCGCACTAACGGCCACGCCAAGGGCGAACCGCTCGCTGATCACCGTACGCTCCACGTCGCTTAAGTCCGCGAGGTTGCCGAGGAAGATTTCCTTCAACTCATCGACACAATCGGCCACGACGTCGTCACGCTGCCGATCCTGATAATCGCTGCGCTCCAGGGCCGGATCGAACTCCGCCGGGAACTTGCCTCGGTAACGGCTCGCCCGCATGGCCACCCGCGAAAAACTCTTCAGAATCGCGCGACAGGAGTACGTGCTGAACTTGAAACCGCGCGAACAGTCGAACTTTTCGACGCTCCGCAAAAGGGCCATGTTGCCCTCGCTGACCATTTCGTTGAAGTCGATGTTGCTCAGCCGGGTGCGCTTCGCCATAGCCAAAACGAGCGGCATGTTCAGCCGCACGATGACGCTCCGTGCCGCGAGCATACGGTGACCCCACGCCAACAGGCGGCGCAACGCCGATGTGGATAACCGCTTGCCGGCGTGCTCCCGAAGGATTGCGGCCGCCTGCCTACGGGCGTAGTTGTACCGCGTGAAGAGATGCGTTTCTTGTTGGTAGGACAAAGTCGGGACGCGTTCGCCCGCCGTCACCGCCGAAGAGATCGGATCAATCGACTCCACGAACCGCGTCGGATTGATGCGGCTTAGCTTAGCCTCGCCGCCATACAAAGTGTTCTCGACGTCCGCCGTAGCAAAACTCGGATGATCGACGTAATCCTTCGGTTCTGTGAGCAACTTGGTTAATAGGACTTGATCCTCAGCGGCCAAGCTGCGGATAACCGCGTCGCTGGGCGTTTTAACGCTCACCGACGCCCCCACCGGCCCTTTCGGCATAACAACATCCATAAGCTGCATAATCCACCCCGTTCCTTTCGATCGCCTCTCCCAGCGATCGCTCGGGTCCTCTTGGACCCATAACGAGTGCCCCTCATAATTGTAGTACGCTGACCAACCACGCGAGGATGCCTCACGTTGCTAAAAGGTCACGAACTGTGCCGTAAAACCGGCCGCACAGTACGTACCTGAAGCAAGGCGTACCACTTTCTACGCTGGGGAAAACTGATGGGTGGCGGGGGGACCGACTGCCACGACGTAAGTATACCCCAACTTGAGGGAAAAAGCAAGGTCCCAGGAATATTTTGTGAGACCGTTAACCACGCATCTTGACCTCGCAAATCGGTAGTCAACGAAACCAAGACTGCGTCCTAAAACCCCTCTCCACCTTGGGGGAGAGAGTAAGGTGAGGGGGTTTTTGGATTCACTATAAGCCCAAATCTGGAAACGGGTTTTTCACTTTACCTGATCCGCGGTTACAATCTACCGGGCTGTCTTTGCCCGAAGAACGCACTCCGTCGTGCCGGGAACCGGTCAATGAGTGCAGAGTGCGTAAGCGACGGGTGGTACGGCGAGCCACGGAGTGGCGGAACATGCTAGCCCAGGACGTAGCCTCAAGCTTACCCTATCTTCAGCCCGTCCCGTAAGGGACGATTGACAATAGCCCAGCGTTTCAACGCTGGGAAAGCGAACCGTGTTACATCCCGAGTCCCGGAGGGACGATTGAATCGCTCAGCCGTCCCTCCGGGACACGACTCGAACGGCGGCGATCCACCCAGCCATGAATGGCTGGGCTATTCTCAGTGTGTCCCGCCGGGACACCGCATACGCACGACAAGCGAATTGTGGGTAAACTTGAGACGGAAGCCCTGGGATGACGAAGCGTCCCCATCATCGCCAAGCCCCATAGGGGCGGCACTCTCGTCGCGCGACGATCCACCATCGTGTCGCCCCCCCAAGGGCTTTTCGATTCCGCGTTCGTCGCTACTCTAGGCAATGCCTATGCCCGAAACGCAAACCGACATTAACGCCCTGGTCCAGGGCTTCGCCCGACACATCAAGCAAATCAAGGCGCCCGAATACAAGGAATCGCAGGTTCGCCTCCACTACATCGACCGCTTCTTGGAACTGCTCGGCTGGGATGTTCAAAACCGAGCGCAGCGCGCCCCGCAAGACGTGGAAGTCGTCGTCGAGCCGTCCATGGACACGATGGATGACGATGGTATGCGCTCGCGCGAGCCAGACTACGTCTTCCGCGTGAACGGCTTCGCCCGTTTCGTCGTCGAGGCCAAGAAGCCCTCCGTCGATATCGACACCGACCGGAAAGCCATTTACCAAGCCAAACGCTACGCCTGGAGCGCCGTCATCCCGTTCGCTGTTCTGACCGACTTTGAGCAGTTCCGACTTTTCGACACGGCGCTTAAACCTGTATTGAATGAACCACTCCGCGGCCTCATCACGGATTTCAAGCTCGAACATCACCAATACCCCGCCCAATGGGATGTGCTGCTTGCAACGTTCGGGCGCGACGCTGTCGCTGACGGATCGCTCGAACGCCTCCGCGCCCAAATCCGAAAGGTACGTCCCGGTCGTCGCCTGCGAACCGTCGATCGTATGCCAATCGACCTCAAAGGTGACGAGCCGGTGGACCGTGAGTTTCTTTCTTATCTCGACTTGCACCGTAGGCACTTCGCCCGGCACATCTACCGAGACAACCGCAAACTCTTTCCGGAGGCCGACACCCTCCACGGAGCCGCGAAGCTAACCGAGGCCGTGCAGCGCCTCATGGACCGTCTCGTGTTCATGCGAGTCTGCGAGGACCGGGGAATCGCTAAGTGGGGCGGGTTGCGCGCGACCCTGGAGCGGATCGGGACCGAAGGCGGCGACCTCTACTACGCCCTTTGTGCCGAGTTTCGTGATCTGGACCGCGCCTACAACGGCTTCCTCTTCAAACCGCACTTCTCCGAGGAGTTGACGGTTGACGGCGGCGTGCTTTCCGACTTCATCCGTGAGCTATATCCCCCGGACGGCCCGTGGGATTTCTCCGCCATCGCCGACGACATTCTAGGAATCGTCTACGAGCGCTTTCTCGGCAACGTCGTCACCGTCAAGAAGCACCAGGCCGAGGTCGAGGAAAAGCCCGAAGTCCGCCACGCAGGCGGCGTCTACTACACCCCGCGCTTCGTGGTCGATACGATCATCCGCCGCGTCCTCGGACCGAAGATCGCGGGCAAACCCCCGACCGAATTGCTGGACGTGAAGATTCTCGATCCCGCCTGCGGGTCCGGCTCGTTTCTCGTCGCGGCATTTCAATACTTGATCGACCACTGCGTTCGCGCCGTGAGCGCGGACCCCGCCCTGGCCACGATTCCCGCGACCCCCAAGGCCCGGAAGAAACGCAAGGAGATAGCCTTTAAGGACAGCAAAGGGCATTGGCACGTCGCCCCCGACTTCAAGGCCGCCTTGCTCGCCAACTGTCTTCACGGCGTGGACATCGACCAACAGGCCGTCGAAGTCACCGTCATGTCGCTCTATTTGAAGATGCTCGAAGGCCAGCTCCCGCCCAACTGGCAGCGCGAGTGGCTTGAAAACGAGCTTCTTCCTCCCCTCGATAACAACATCCGTTGTGGAAACTCTCTTATTGATTCGCCGGATTTCTCCCGTTGGATCGAGGACAAGCACGGCGGCCTCTTCCCTATGGACGACGACCTCCGCTTCCGTATCAATCCATTCGATTGGACCAGCCGCACGCGCGGCTTCGGACGAATCCTCGATCCAGAGGCCGTAGGGCAGCGCGGCCGCACGGGGTTCGACTGCATCATCGGCAATCCGCCATATATCCGCGTCCAGGAATTGAACAAATGGGCGCCCGATGAGTGCGAGTTCTACAAATGGCGCTACAAAAGCGCTGCCAAGGGCAACTACGACATCTACGTCGTCTTCACCGAAAAAGCCCTCAGCCTCCTCGCCCCCGACGGCCTCCTTGGTTTCATCATGCCCCACAAGTTCTGGCAGGCCAAATACGGCGAGGGCCTACGAAAGGTCATCGCCGACGGAAAGCACCTGCGGGGCGTGATCGACTTCAAACAAGAACAGGTGTTTCAGGGCGCGACGACATATACGGCCGTGCATGTTTTCACGAAAATGCCGAACACAAATGGCGTCAAATACGCAGCTACGACGAAGCTCGTTGATGGCACCTCGCAGATGATCGCGATCGAGGCGGGACGAGAGACCGAGGGCATCGAGATCGCCGACGCGGCTCAGCCGGGCGCTGGACACTGGTCCTTTGTCGTCGAAACTCAGCGCATCACAACGCTACTGGGCGGATCCGGGACCCGCCCCCTGTCTGAGGTCGCTCGCTTGGCCCAAGGCATCAAGACGAGCGCAGATAAGGTCTTTGTCGTAGACTTGGTGCGCAAGGCGAAGGACCACGCCATCATCCTCTCCCAAGAAACCGGCAAAGAGCATGAGGTAGAGTGGACTGCGATCAGGCCGCTCATCAAGAGTGAACACATGAAACGCTTCCGCATTGAGGAATCGAAAAAGTACCTCTTGTTCCCATACGAGCGGAACGGAGACTCATTCCGACCGATCCCGGCGGCGACATGGCGTGCCGACTTGCCCCTCACGTGGGCCTACCTCAGCGAGTTGAAAGCGGTCCTACAGGCCCGGGAGAAGGGCCGGATGACAGACCGCGCGGATTGGTATGCCTATATCTACCCCAAGAACTTCCATGTTCTGTCGCAGCCGAAACTTTGCATCCCCGACATGTCCGAGCACATGCAGGTGTGCATCGACGCTGAGGGCAAGTTCATTTTTTCCGGTGGCGCGGCTGGTGGAAACGCCATTTTGCCCCACGATGCGTCGCTTCTCTTGTTTATCGCGGGCCTGCTGAATAGCAGGCTGATCGAGGCTCAACTGAAGCAGACGGGGACCAAATTTCGCGGCGGGTACTTGAACTGCGAAATCCGGTTTATTCGTGACCTTCCGATCAAGCTCCCCGAAACCAAGGACGAAAAGAAGCTCGCGGATCGAATCGTCGATTCCGTCCGCGAGATCATGGATGCCAAGTTGAAGCTACGCGACGGTAAACTCTCCGACCGCGAGCGCGGCCAACTCGAAACCACCGTAGACGCCCAAGAGCGCCGCATCGACGAGGCCGTCTTCGTCCTCTACGGCGTCGATGGCCTCCCCGAGGGTTGACCGTCCGCGCCCCGCCATGATCGCTCCGCCGACCCCCGCCCACCGATCACCCCTCACGTTATTCTCACGGGCGATGTGCGCTCGACAGGAGAATAGCGGTGATGCTACGAGAAACGATATTTGCGAAACGAACCCGCCGCGAAATTGATAACTGTCTGTGGGAATTGGAGTTATGAATTTGCGTACCCGCCCGGAAAGCCAAATCAAACCCACCGAATGCCGGCGATTGCCTCCGCGCCTACTGCCTACAGTCTACGGCCTACAGCCTTCGTGCCTCTATTTCGGCATTTCGGCTTTCCGCGTTTCTGCGTTTTCGCAGGTGCCATATGCTGACACTACCCAAAAAAACTGTACTCGCAAAACGAACCCATTTGAAGTTGCCGCTGAACAAAAGTGAGCAACACTGGTCACGCTCGCGGTTTTGTTCGCCCTTTGTGGTGGAGCCTGCCCTTGATGGATGGCGGAGCAAGGTACGCCCGTGGCGGATGCCTCCGTGTCTCGTCATTTCTGCTTTTGTCGTTCTATTCGTAGCGCAGCGCTTCGATGGGGTCGAGGCGGGCGGCGGACATCGCGGGGTACATACCAAAAAAGATGCCGACCAATACCGACAGGCCGAAACTCACGGCCACGGACCAAACACTGACGATGGTCTGCCAATCGGCGAAGTTGCTGACCACGTGTGCGCCCGCCACTCCGAGAACGACACCGACCAATCCGCCCGCGGTCGAGAGGACGACGGTCTCCACGAGGAATTGAACGGTAATGTGCCCTTGCCGTGCCCCCAACGCGCGACGGATGCCGATCTCCCTGGTCCGTTCCGTCACCGTAGCGAGCATGATGTTCATAATACCGATGCCGCCGACGAGAAGGGAAATCCCGGCGATGAATCCGAGAGTGAGCTGATTGTTGCGTTTTTTCTTTTCCGCGAGTTTGAGACGCGCGAGCGGCACCTTGATCTCGTAGTCGACTTTGGGGTGGGCGTTCTCGAAAACCCGTTCGATCATTTTCGAGAGCGGCAGTACGTGCTCGATCTCATCGGCGGTGACGTACAGGCCCGAATACTGCATCTTAATCAGTTCCCGCGAGCCGGCGCCGATCCGGCGGGTAATCTCGCCGAACTGCACCATAGCGGTGGAGAAGGGGATGAAGATTTCCCGGTTGAGGTTGCGTTCCTCGACGCCGCGGGCCGGGGCGCCGGCGGTTTGCACCTGTTGGAGGATGCCGACGACGGTAAAGGGGACGGCCGTCGGAAAGCGTTCCACCAGGATGCTTTCGCCAAGCGGATCCTTGAAAGGAAACAGTTCGCTACGGACCTGTTCGCCGATGACACAGATGTTGGTGCGCCCGCTGATGTCCTCGCTGCTGATGGCCCGGCCACGGGCGACGCTAATATTGACGACTTCGAAGAAGTCCGGCGTGGTGCCGATGACGTCCATGGCGGACTGTCGATCGGCGTGCCGCTGCCGATAGGCCACCGTTCGCAGCGGGATCACGTGGGCGACGTGCGGGAGGGTCGCTTCGATGACGGCCACGTCGTTTCGAGTGATGCCGTACTCGACAAGCGACGTGTTCCGCTGCGAGCTTTCCGCGGCCTGCGGCGGTTTGACGGAGTTGACGATGATGTTCCGCGTGCCCAGCAGTTGAATCATCCGCAACTCGTCGGCGGAGGCCCCTTCGCTGATGGACAACATACAGATGACCGCCGCCACGCCGAAGATGATCCCCAGCGAAGTCAGCAACGAGCGCAGTTTATGCAGACGGAGGTTATGAATGCCGAGACGGACGGTTTCGAGGCTGAGGAGTTTCATGGTTGCAGTTACCGTCGTTTCCTTGCGGCAGGAAGGCAAGTATAATCTAGTAGATGCGCCGAGTCTACATCGAAACAAGCGTATGGGGCATGGTCGCGCCGGGGCAGAGTCCGGCGCTTCAGGAGCCGACCGTCGAGTTTCTGGACCAATGCGCGGCACGAAAGCATCAGCCGTACATCTCGGCAGTGGTGGCCGATGAACTCCGGCAAGCGGGTGTCGAGGTGCAACAAGTCACAATCGCCAAGCTTGGCGCGGTCGATCCGCACATACTGGCGATCACACCGGCGAGCGAGGCGCTTGCTGAGCGGTTCCTCAGGGAAGGCGTGCTGCCCCCGCGCCGCCTCGATGATGCGCGACATGTGGCCTGTGCGTTGGTCCATGAGATCGATCTGTTGGTAAGCTGGAATTATCGGCACATCGCCAATGTGCGAAAAGCTGAAGCGTTCAATGCGATCGCAGTTCTCTCCGGCTTGAGAGGTGCCTTGGAAATCCACACTCCTTTGGAGGTGCTGGAATGGACATGACGCTAAATGAATATCTAGGTGAAGTGGATTGCTGGAAACAAGAGGTGTCCGATCGAATGGCGAAGCTTAATCCGGCGGAACGCGCTGCGGAGGATCGGGACGCTTTGGCATGGTTGGAAGCGAAGCTCGGTCGGCGGCTGTACGATACCCCCGCTACGAGGACCCTGGAAACGCGGAGCACTCCGCGCCTCGCCTAGTCGGGTCAATCCCCAAATTTGATCCCTTGGGCAAGCGGCAGTTCGGTTGTGTAGTTTATCGTATTGGTTTGCCTCCGCATGTAGGCCTTCCAGGAGTCGGAGCCGGATTCGCGGCCGCCGCCGGTTTCCTTTTCGCCGCCGAAGGCCCCGCCGATTTCCGCGCCGCTAGTGCCGATGTTGACGTTGGCGATGCCGCAATCGCTGCCCGCACACGATAGGAACCGCTCGGCCTCCAATAGGTTCCTCGTGAAGATGGCCGAGCTAAGTCCCTGCGGCACGCCGTTGTGCAACGCGATCGCCTCGTCGAGCGTTTTGTAGGTGATGATATAGAGGATCGGAGCGAAGGTCTCATCCTGTACGATTTTGTACTCATTACGCGCCGCGGCGATGCACGGAGTGACATAACAACCGCCGGGGTATTTGTCGCCGTCGAGCCGCTGCCCGCCGTAGAGGATTTCGCCGCCCTCGTCCTTGTTCCGTTTGATCGCGCTCATCATGGTTTCCACGGCGGCCGAGTTAATCAGCGGGCCCATCAGCGTGCCGGGATCGAGCGGGTTGCCGATGTTCACCTGTCGATAGGCGGCGATGAGCTTTTCGACGAGCTGATTGCGGATCGACTCGTGGACGATAATGCGTCGAGTAGAGGTGCAGCGCTGCCCCGCGGTGCCAACGGCGCCAAACAGGATCGCCCGCATGGCCATCGTCAAGTCCGCCTCGGGTGTCACGATAATGGCATTGTTGCCGCCAAGTTCCAGGATGCTCCGCCCGAGACGTTTGCCGACTACCTCTCCAACGCGGTACCCCATCTTGCAACTGCCGGTCGCCGAGATCAGTGGGACGCGGGGGTCGTGGAGCAGTTTTTCGCCGACGGTTTTTCCCGGGCCGATGATGAGGCTGAAGATGGCCGGATCGGCGCCGGTGGCGCGGCAGACGCGCTCGGCGATCTTGGTGCAGGCGATCGCGGTGAGCGGAGTCTGCGAGGACGGTTTCCACAGGGTCGCGTCGCCACAGACCGCCGCCAACGCGCCATTCCAAGACCATACGGCCACCGGGAAGTTGAACGCGGAAATGACGCCGACCACGCCCAGCGGGTGCCATTGTTCGTACATACGGTGGCCCGGACGCTCAGAGTGCATGGTCAGTCCGTAGAGTTGCCGGGACAACCCGACGGCGAAGTCGCAGATGTCGATCATCTCCTGGACTTCGCCCTCGCCTTCGGCGCGGATCTTGCCGTTTTCAAGGGTGACAAGCGCGCCGAGGTCGGCTTTGTGTTTGCGGAGGGCGTCGCCGAGCTGTCGGACGGTCTCGCCGCGGACCGGGGCCGGTACCCGCCGCCATTTGAGGAAGGCGGCGTACGCCCGATCGACGATGCGGTCGTACTCCTGGGGAGTGACCTGTTTCACGGACGCCAAGGCCTTGCCGTCGATCGGCGAAACGGAGTCGAGCTTCTCCCCCCCGCCGATCCACTCGCCACAGAAGCCGCCGGCGTTGATCGATTCGAGTCCGAGTTTGCGTAAGACATCGTGCATGTTGTTTCTCAGGAAAGGTTCATCGGGGTCATGCCAACCTCGTGCAGAATACCCGATCGGTTCGTAGCGTCAACCTACAGTTACTACGAAGATGGGAACGAGAGACTTAGCGATAGATGAACTAACCCAATGGGAACGCGTGGCCGATAATCCCCTCGGAGGTTGCGCGTCGGCTACCTCAACGGCATTGCGTTGACAGTCCAATCGACGAGCTTTAAGCTCATCTCCTTGGGACGCATTGTTCGGCAACCGCCGACGGCGACTAGGCGCGGATACGCAGAGGAAAAAAGCGTGGAACTAGCTAGTCGGTCGAAAAACGACATCTTCACCAGACCCGGTGAGTATCCGGAGTTGCGGCGGCATATCCGAGCCGTCGCGGACGGGCTGGATATTCGGACGGTCGTCGCGTACGCATTCGACCCGCGAACACGCTTGCTTCCTTATTACTCCACCAGCCACCGGATGGCCCCCGCCGGGGCGCGGGCGTTGGGCTCGGCGCTCGTCGATTCGGGTCTAACCCGGACGCGGGTCGTCCTCCAGCAATGGACGCCCAACTTCCGTCCGAGCGAAGCGGCGTTGGATGGCCAACCGATCGAGATGCTGCTGGTTTCCAGTATGCAAATCCACGCCGCGAAGGCGTATCGGCTGATCGCCGATGCCCACCTCGCGGGCAACCAGAGGCCGCTCATCATCGCCGGCGGTCCCAAGGCCATCTACGAACCCAACGACCTGTTCAGCCTCCATGGAGACCCTCGGATCGGCGCGGATGTTGCGGTGACCGGCGAAGAGTTCGTCTTGATGCAACTCCTCGAGGTGCTGCTCGATTATCGGCGGCGATGCCGCACGATGCGTGAGGCCTTTAGACTCGCGCGACGCGAGAACGCCCTTCGGGAAATCCCCGGCTTGGTGTATCGCCAAGGCGACGATCTCGATACCCCGTTGTGCAACACCGGCACCCAGCGGTTGGTGCGCGACCTCGACGAGTTCCCGCACCCGATCCTGGGATACAAACTTTTGGAGCCGCCGCATCGTGGTCGGACGCTGCGCAGCGAACCGCTTCCGGCGTCGCGTGTTCGAAGGAACAGCACGATTGCGTCGTTGAGCCTGTCGCACGGATGCAAGTTCAACTGCGACTACTGCCCCATCCCGGCCTACAACCAGCGGACCTATAGGCACAAGAGCGGTGAACGGATCGCGGACGAAATGCGCCGGATTCGCGAAGAGTTGGGGATTCGTTTCTTTTTCGGCACCGACGACAATTTTTTCAACAATCGCCCGGCCGTCGAGCAAATGTTCCAAGTGATGAACAAGACGAAAATAAACGGTCGCCAGTTTGCAGACGAAGTGTTCTGGGGGACGGAGGCGACGGAGTTCGACACCTGGAAGAACCGCGACCTGCTGCCGGCGGCGAGGAAGTCGGGGCTGCGGGCGATCTGGTTCGGCATCGAGGACATGACCGCGACGTTGATCCGTAAAGGACAGTCGGTCGGTAAGACAGCCGAACTCTTCGACCTGCTGGAAGGCTGCGGGATCACGCCTCGACCGATGCTCATGCACCACGATGGCCAGCCGCTGTATTCGCGGGACGGCATGTACGGTCTGATCAATCAGGTCCGCTATCTTCGCAAGATCGGAGCGGTGAGCATGCAGGTCACCGTTCTCACGCCGGCAGTGGGGACCCGGTCGTATGAGCCGACCTTCGAGAAGGAGATGGTCTTTTCCAGGGTGAACGGGCGTAGTGTCGACGAATGGCAGTTCGATGGGAACCACGTGGTGGCGTCGGAGTCCGACAAGCCCTGGCGGATTCAACTCAACATGCTGGTCGCTTACCTTGTGTTTTACAATCCTTTGAACTTTTTCCGGTCGCTGCTTCGCCGTGGTAAACGCTTTCGCCTCGTCCGCGTGTATTGCCAGGTCACCGGGATGTACGAACTCGCCCGGACGGTGGCGCACTCGGGCATGTGGGCCTACCGCTTGTGGCGCGGACCGATCGAGCGCGCCGGCGCGCCGCATCGGGCACGGACGCACGCCTCCGTGGCGCCAAGCGACCGAATCAGCCTGCCGGTACTTGTCGAAGTGGGTTCGCCCGCATAACGGCGAATGCGGAATGGTGAAGGCGTAATGGTGAACGCGGTGGTTCCGCCGTTGCTCTTTCAGCATTCCGCTTTCACCATTCCGCATTCCAATCCTGGTTATGCTCTCGCATTCGAGACTTCGAGCGCCGTGGGGAGCGTAGCACTCGGGCGCGGCGCGGAGGTGTTGGAGACTCGGACGCTCAGTCGCCCCAAGGCCCACGCGCAGTCAGCGGCAAGGCCTGTGAGCCTTGTCGCGACCTGGTTTCTCCCGACCATCAAGGCCCTTTGCGAGGCCCATCAGGTTGAGCCGACGCACATCGAACGCGTCTACGTCTCGGCCGGGCCGGGCAGCTTCACTGGTCTGCGAATGGGTGTGACTGCGGCTCGGATGATCGCGCTGGGGGTCGGGGCGCGGGTCGTGGGTGTGCCGACATTGGAGGTCATCGCCCAGAACGCGCTCGATGCCGACCCTCCGCCGTCCCGCGTAGCCGTCATCCTCGACGCGAAGCGTAGTAGGGTTTACACGGCAGTGTTTGTTCGTCAGGGGGGCGCGTACATAGCGATGAGCGAGGCAATCGAGGCCGACCCGTTTGCATTCCTCTCCGCCCAGCCCCACGACTGCGCGGTCCTCGGCGAAGGGGTTCTGTACCATCGTCCGGTGATCGAGACAGCCAACCGACGCATTCTCCCGGAGGCGCTCTATCGTCCGCGGGCGGAGACCGTCTATCGGCTGGGTTTCGATCGGGCAGAACGAGGCGGGTTTTCCGATCAGCGGACGCTCGTCCCGACCTACATCCGACCACCGGAGGCCGAGGAGGTCTGGGAACGCAAGCACAGTCAGGGGCGCACATAGCGTGCCCTAAGAGTGCATCCTGTAAAAACCCCTCTCCCCCTACTGGGGGAGAGGGCAGGGTGAGGGGGTATCAGGACGCACTATAATCGGTTTCCGCCGCCGGCTCGTCGTCAGCCGCATCGTCAAGGTCGGCGGGTGAAATGGGTTCGCTGACGGAGTAGGTTCCGTCCAGCCACCGCCCCAGGTCCACGAGCTTACACCGCTGGCTGCAGAAGGGACGAGACGGGGCCTCTTCTTTCCTGGCTACGGTGACTGCCTTCCGGCAGACTGGGCATTCGTAGGTTGGCAAGGGTCACCGCCTTCGGGATTGTCGATTGTACCGTGCCACTGCTCTGCGAGCAGTGTTATTATCTCCGACCTGAGTAATCTCCACTGCTGACGTATGTGTTTATCGTGTACAAGGGATCGACCCCAAAGGGGTCATGGCCTCAAGCCCAGGGTTGCGCCGAAGGCGCTACCCTGGGTCAACGGCGACGAACACCAACAACCCCAACGGGGTTGCGGCTCCCGCGGACACAACCCCGTTGGGGTTGTATTGCTTGATGCCCCATGATCCCAGGGTAGCCGCGTTGCGGCAACCCTGGGCAGCGGGCCGAGACGCCTTCGGCGTGTGGACGTACTCCAACTGCCAATCGCGACGCTAAACACATAACTGCTGACACAGCAGTGGCACCCGGTTCCTACGGGTTCGAGACCTTCGATCGCCCGAAATAAATCTTCGCCCCGGTCAGCAACAGCAGCGTGAGGATAACCAGCCCCCATTCCGAAACTGTCGGGATGGCCTCCCTTGTGCAGTCAATCTGCGCACACGTCCGTTCTTGGAACCATTCGCACTTGCCGCACACGCACTCTTCCTGCGTACGGTTGTCCTCACAGCTTCCGAATGGGTCGTGATCGCAGCAGGCACCCGGAGTGGGAACGGGCGGCGCGTCGCTGCGTATCGCCAGGCTGTGCTCCCACCCCGCCGCCAGGGCAGTGAATGTGCCCGAAGGAACGTTGATCTGGCCGACATCGTTCTGTCCCCACCCGGCCAGCGTCCCGTCGCTCCGGATTGCCAAGCTATGCCAGGTGCCCGCGGCCACGGCGGTGAACGTGCCGGAGGGGACGTTGATCTGGTCACTACCGTTGTTCCCCCACCCGACCAGCGTCCCGTCGAAGCGGATCGCCAAGCTGTGAGTGTAGCCCGCGGCCACGGCGGTGAACGTGCCGGAGGGGACGTTGATCTGGTCACGACCGTTGTTCCCCCACCCGACCAGCGTCCCGTCGTTGCGGATCCCGAGGCTGTGATCCAACCCCGCGGCCACGGCGATGAACGTGCCGGAAGGGATGTTGA
>JAGVHG010000205.1 GCA_020056715.1 Phycisphaerae bacterium
GCCGGTGATGTATTCGTCTTCCTGACCGGCGTCGCCGGACGCATGGTCGATACGCTGGTGGCGATGCGCGTCGGCGAAGAATTCGAACTCTTCCAATCCGTCGGTCAGCCGCAGCTAACCGAGCACATCCGCCGCCCCGTGTTCGAGCGGGTGCTTCGCCTGGCGCTCGAACTCGCCCACGAGGGCCGCGAAGGAAAGCCCATAGGGACTCTTTTCGTCATCGGCGACCATCGCGAGGTGCAAAAATTCTGCCTCCCGGGGCGCATCAATCCGTTCAAGGGCTACACCGAGAAGGAGCGGAACATCCTCGACGATTCGATGGGCGATACCGTGAAAGAAATCGCCAAGCTGGACGGCGCTTTTATTCTCAAGGGAAACGGAGTCATCATCGCCGCGGGCACCACCCTGCGGCCGACCTTCGCCGCCGACGCGCTCCCGCAAGGACTCGGCTCGCGCCACACCACCGCCGCCGCCATCACCGCCACCACCAAGAGCATCGCGATCTCGCTTTCCGAATCCACCGGCGACGTGCGGGTCTGGCGTCGCGGGGCCATGATTACGGAAATCGAAAAGGCCCCTCGCGTCCTCCTCGACCACACCTCGCCGCCGAACCTCAAAAAGCCGTAGACCGGTTACACGACGCGTAGTGTTGAAGCAGGCCAAGCAAGCGAAACACGACTTTCGTCGATCACTGTCAGTGTTCCCGGAATGTGCAACGGTAACGGCGTCATCGGCCAAATATGTCCTATTTGCGAAGTCACGAGAATCGGAAGCGGGCGATGGCGCGGAAGATGATAGGAGAGGATCGCAAGCACGGTCTCGGAAAGGTCGCGCTGCCCCTCATGAAAGTCGCCCAAAAGAACCCCCTCGCAATCATCCCAGTAACCGGCCAGAGTAAAGTGCGTAAGGAAGCGGTCGAAGCGTTCAGGCTTGTCGTTGAAGTCCTCGAGCGCCAACCAGCGACCTTTCGGACTGATGCACTCCTGGTATCTCGAACCGATCAGAGTGGAAAAGACCGTGAGATTCCCGCCGACGAACCGCACCTCGCCCGAACGCGGCAACTCCCCTTGAATATGCCGGGCAGTCAAGGGTCCAACCCCGCTGCGCCCTTCGATCTGCGACGTCATATTTCGGAAGAACGCAAAGAACTCGTCTCGCAACCGCTGAAGCATCCACTCTTCCGGCGTCACCCCGGCGAGGTTGCCCGACTGCAACCGTGTGGCCACGTATCGTTTCATCCCGTAGGTCAGGAATGCCGGTCCCATGCCGTAAACGCCTAAGCCAAGACGATGCGACCCGACGATGTTCACCAGGCCGGTTAGTTCGCTAAACCCAAAGACCGCAATGCGCCGTTCGCGACGATCGAGCACGCCGAAGTCGATCAACGGAAGAATCCGCGTGAACCACGCCCCGCCGCGCAGGGCGACGATGGCGACAACATTGGAATCGGCCAAGGCCTGTTGCAGGTCTTCGGCGCGGAGTCGATCGTCACTCCGCCCGCCGCGCGATTCATCTTCCACGGCGTCTAGGATCAACTCGTTGCCGCTGACTTGGTAGTTCCCGCCGATCGCTTCCTGTACCAGGGCTACGAGTTCTACACCTGAGCGCACGCCGATCGGCTCAAAGAATGGTCTGCAAGCCCCGGCCGGTGAAATGAGATGAATCCGCGGTCGGGACACGGGTTTAGCCCCGTCCCGCGGCATGGGCAAACGCCGTCGCCATGGCCGCGTCAATCTGTTTGGAAGTATCGCCACCGACCTTCAGCCCCGTGCCGACAATCACCCCGCTGGCCAGCGTGAGCAACGACGCTACGGTCTCCACCGTCGCCCCGCTGCCCACGAACACACGCCGGTCGGGCACGGCGTGGCGGACCCGGCGAAGTTGGTCCACGTCCACCGGTTCACCGGTCGCACGACCGGTGACGATCAACACGTCGGCCAATCCGCGATACGCAGTATCCTTGGCCGCTCGGACGATATCCGGCTCACTGATCGGCGTCGCATGTTTGACGTTCACGTCGGCCAAGATCGCGATCCGCGATCCGAGTTGCTTTCGGTAACGCAACGTCTCCTCGGCCCGACCCTCGATAAAGCCCTGATCGGTGGCATACACGCCGGTATGAACGTTGACGCGGATGAAGGACGCTCCGACGGCGACTGCAATACCCAAACCCGCCAGAGCGTCGTTACGAAGAGCGTTGATCCCGATCCGCAGCCCCACTTCGCGCCGAACCCGATCCGCGACGACGGCCATCGCCGCTATGCTCGCCGGGGGCAACGCCGACGCGGAAAACGGAACGTCGCCGAAGTTCTCGATGATGGCCGCGTCAAAGCCCGCCTGACGCAATGCCCGGGCGTCAACAAGTGCCCGCTCCACAAGCTCATCCATCGACAGTCGATGGCATGCGCTGCCCGGAAGCGCCGGCAGATGGATCACTCCGATCAAAGCAGGTGTGGGTAGGTCAAGCATGGTTCGTGAGGAGAAGTGTAGTGAAGTGGGTCACTCGCGCCTAGGCAACGGAGGCGAATATAGGGGCTAGCTCGTCTTGCGGAATACCGCGACGACATCTTCGATAGGCACGACGTACAGGTAGTTGTCCGCGTCGAACTCGACGGGAATGGCGTGCTTGGGGTTGAAGAGGACTCGGTCGTATTGCCGAATGGGGAAATCCTCATCGTGGGCGACCTGAGCGGAGACAGCCACGATCCGCCCGGTGATCGTCGGGATCTCGATCGAGTCTGGCAACTCGATCCCACCCTTGGTCACCTTCTTGTCCTCATCCTTGCGGATCAGGACGCGCTTGCCCAGCGGTTCCACGGTTTCCAGCTTCGTCTTTTGCGTCTGTGCTTGGTCGGACATCGCTCCCGCCTACTCTCGACTACTACCCCGCCCACCTTCAGATTCTAGCTTGATGGACGCCGGAAAACCAGTGGCATTTTCCGAACTACCATCGGTCCATATTTCGCCCAAACTTGCGGAAAAGGGGTCTTCGTGGCGATTGGACGCTACGTGAATCGCCTAGACTCGCAGTTGGGTGAGGCCGAGGGGAAGCACTTCGTTCATGCTTCCGCTGCGAAATCCCCGGAGGTCGAGTGCCACATACTGGTATCCCAACGATCGAAAGTAGGCGTCTACGCGAGCAGCCTGGACCGGATCGGCGAGCATCGCAATGGATGCCGGCGGCACCTCGATGCGGGCCAGGTTGTCATGATGCCGCACGCGGCACTGGCGGATGCCCATTTCGTGGAGGAACGCCTCGCCGGCCTCGATCATCCGCAGCTTCTGAGGCGTGATGTGCTCGCCGTACTGCACACGGCTGGACAGACAAGGGCTGGCGGGCTTATCGAAGGTGGGCAATCCCAGTCGCCGGGACAACTCGCGGATATCGGCCTTGGTCAATCCCGCCTCCGCCGCCGGGCAGCGCACCCCGTACTCACGGGCGGCTTCGATCCCGGGACGATAGTCTCCCAGGTCATCGGCGTTGATGCCGTTGACCATAGCCTTCAGCCCGCGTTCGGCGATGAACCGTTCCAAGTGCGTGTAGAGCGTCGTCTTGCAAAAGTAACAGCGGTTCGTCGGGTTGTTGAGGTAATTGGGATTCTCAAACTCATCGGTGTCGAGGATGATATGTTCGGCGCCCAGTCTCGCCGCAAGCGTTCCGGCCTCGTCGAACTCCGCACGGGCGAGGCTGTCGCTACGGCCGGTAACGGCGACGACGTTCTTCGCCCCCAGTGTATCGATCGCGACCTTCAATACAAGCGTCGAATCCACCCCTGCGCTGAAGGCGACCGCGACGGATTCGAGGTCGTGGAGAATTTGCCGGAGTTGAGCGTACTTCTCGTCCAGAGTGTATTGCGTCATGTCCCCGCCATCACTTACCGAGCGTGCCCTTCCGCGTCGCGGGGGACTGGAGGATGGGCAGCTTGTCGAACTCGCCTTCGACCTTGGTCAACTCCAGCTCTTCAAAAAGCAATGCCGGGGCGATGATGCTGGCCGACGTGCCGGAGACCGAGTTGTAGGCTCGCCGCTCTTTTCCAGCGGCCTGGATGCGCTTCAGTGTCCTGGTTTCCACCGGACGAAACTGCATTCCGCGGACCGGTTCTTCGTGACCGTCGGCCACACTTACCTTGTAAGCGTGAATCGGATCACCCAATGCACCCGTTTGCCCCTCCTCGATCGACGCCACCCGCAGCCCAAACTCCAACCCTTCATCGCGAGCGGTCTGGATCAATTCCTGTTTCAGCTCTTCGGTTGACAACGCGTCGTCGGCCGAGATATACAGGCTCCCGGTCGTCGCCCGCGGATCGCCCAACCCGGCGCTACGTCCATGACCGGTGGACTGCTTGATCTTCTTGGTAGGCGCCCGCCCGGCGACCAATGTCTTAAGGATGCCCTTATCGACCAGTTCCACGCGCGTGGCCGCCACCGCTTCATCGTCGAAGCGATACGCCCCGGCCAGGACTGTGCTCTCAAAGGTTCTCGGACCGGGATCGTCGAACACGTGGAAGGTCCGCGGCAAGATGCGCAGCCCAATCTTTTTCTCAAGGCTGTCGTCCTCCGCGCCGCTCCCCAGTGGAGTAGGCCGGGCACACAAACCGTCGCTCAACAACGCTTCGAAGACGTTCGCGGCGGCGAGCGGTTCAAACAAAATCGGTCCCGTGTATTGCTCCAACCGCGCAGCGCCTGCCAGTTCGATCAGCTTGGCGCACATCTCGTCGATATCCGCGAGCATCTTGTCGATCGGAGGAAGCTGATCCACCCGCTCCCCCAGATACGTTTTTGAATCGGTCAGGGGCATCCCGTCTACAGCCTGAAGCTCCGCGTTGATCTGGATTTGGATGCCCGAGTCGCCCTTCCGCAGACGCGCGCCATCGGTGTTGACCACCCATTCCGTCACCCCGCCCGCGAACAACGTCACGTTGGAGTCTTGAATCTTGGGGTGATTCTTGAACCGTTCCGAAAGCCGTTGGAGGTTCCCCTCCCATGCCTTGCGGTCAAAGTCGATCGTGCCCATCGGCTCGACGACGGTGACCGTCGAAACTGTGGAAAAATCATCGGGACGGTCCTCGACGGTCTTGTCCTTGAGGTAGGCGAGCTTCTGGGTGTAAGTTTCGACCGCCTGCTTGTAGTCTTGATCGAGCAACAGCCAGATCCCATGCCGCAACGCGGCGTAGTCGTCGTCGAGCGGAAGAGTACCGCCTTGGCCGAACCCACGACGGAAGTTGGTGTTGTCCAGACCGTAGGATCCGACGCGCACGCGCACGCTGATCATGCGGCTGTGCGTCTGATTGGAGCGTTGCAACCCGCCGTACGCGGCGCTCTGCGTGTAAAGCTGTCGATCCTGGACATTAAGTTGGATGAAGTACGGGCGCGACAAGTCCGAAAGGACCAGCTCCTTCGCCGAGCGGTCGAGTTCGTCCACCATAGCCCGCATGATGACGTCGTTGTCACTCGCCCCGCTCTGCGCGAGCGCCATTCGACCACCGACCGTCAGGATGGCGATGGTCCAAAGCAGAGTTGCCGTGAACTTGATTTGCGAATGTCGAATGTCGAATATCGATTGTCGATTAGAATGCTGTTCATTCGCCATTCGACATTCGCCATTCGACATTTTCAGAATAGCCATCGCTTCGTACCTCATAGCATCGTGCCCAAGTGCTCTCGTCACGGCTTCACCGCCAGCGGCGGTGGAAGGATCGGCGGGCGGCTCTGGTCGCGGGTACGTTTTTCAATCTCGATCGTCCCCACCAGAATGCTCGGCGACGCCGCCGACACCGGCACCCACCCCGACTCCGCCCCGCATGAACCGTTGAAAACACCGACGTCATCGCCGGTATAGAGAATCTTCTCAAACGAGGTTAATGGCGTGCCCACGATGTCCGCCCCGCGGATCAATTCATCAGGCCGCCCATCGGCGTACACGCGGTAGACGACGATGGGAAGCACCTTGAACGACTGCGGCCCGCGGCGGCTGGTCATCGTAAAACCGCCCGAAATGTCCTCGAACAGTAAACCATAGGGCTTTCCTTGTCGGGTGCACTCCTCGACCATGAGCCGACGAAGCTGATCGAACGGCGCCTGCTTCGTGGACTGCACGATAAGGTTAGCCTGACGCGACACCGCTACGTTGCCAGACTGCCGCCGCCCATGTCCGTTGGACTTCGGGGAACCTTGCACTGGACTTCGGGACATCAGAAACGTCTTAAGAATCCCGTTATCCACGAGAGTAACGTTGGAAGAGGCCACGCCTTCGTCGTCGAAGTCGTAATGCCCGCGTAAGTCAATGTCGCCAAGCCGCGCCAGCGTCGGGTCGTCATGAACGCTGATGAACGTCGGAAGGACGGATTGGTTGAGCTTCTTCGTGAAAGTCTGCCCTTCGGTGACGTCCTTCTGGCGATGCCCCTCGATGCGGTGGCCGAAGATTTCGTGGAAGAAAACGCCGCTCGCCCGGTTGCGGAGAATCGCCGGGCCGATGTACGGTTCCGCAAGCGGCGCCTCCCGCAAAGCCAGCACTTGCTTGATGACCGCGCGGAAAGCCTCTTCGATCTTCGCGTCGTCGGGCAGCCGTTCCATCGTGGCGGCGTTGAAATCGGAAAACTGCGACAGATCCATGCCGTCCTCGGCCTTGGTCCCCGCAGACATAGTGACCCGGCAGCGCCGTTCCGCGGTCTGCAAACGTGCCCCTTCGCTCGTGACTACGTAGCGAGTGCCCGCGTAGGCCCCGATGGTGACCGTCGAACTGTAGATTAAGGGGAACTCGCGGGCGATCGCGGATATCTTCCGCAGCCGCTTGGTCCAGGCCTCGCCGTCGAAAGCGAGTTTGGCCGGCTCCTCGTAGAAGACGTGAGCCTCCTCGCTGGTGAAATCGTCGGAACGGTCCTCCTCCTCGACCTTGACCTTCAGATCGGTCTTCACTTGCGTGAGACGCTTGGCCGAGTTCTTAAAGATGCGGTCCGTGTTGTACCACAGCGCATGGCGAACGGCGTCCGCGTCGTCACCCAGCGGCAGGGCCATGTTGCCGTTGCCGTAGACGTGGGAGGGAGCGCCACCGCGAAGCTGGTGCGTGTTGTCGAGCTTGTAGTCCCCGACGCGTAAGTCGATGTTTAGGTTGCGCTCGTCACCGCGCTGATCCTGAGTAATCGCGCCCAGGCTCGCGGAAATCGTGGCCGTGTGCTCCTCATAAACGGCGTAATTAAGATAATAGGGCTTCGATCCATCCTCGGTCGCCAAGTGCTCCATCGAGTACGCCAACTCGTCGGCGAGATAAGTCATCAAGGGCTGTGGGGCCGCGGACTTCCCGCTGCCTCGGGTGGGTTCAACCTCGGCACGAAGCGCCCCTGCGCCCATGACCGCGATGATGCCCGTAAAAAGCCATTCTCGTTTCGTCATACCTGTGCCCTTCCTGAAGGGATGCCCCAGCACCCCAACGTCCTTGACTCCCACCGCCAATTGGGGACACTAACCGTTTATGGATCATCGTGGAAGTCGTCTCTTGGGAATGGTCGCTCCGCTGCTAAGCCTGACGTTCGTTGGTTGGGGCTGTACCGCAAGCCGCCCGAACCGAGCGGCACCCGTGAGCGCCGAGCGCCCGACCCCTGGCGAGCCGGAGAAACCTATGCCTATAGTACAAGTAACCCCTGAAGAAGCCAAACGCCTTCTCGACAGCGGCGGGTTCATTTACCTCGACGTACGGACGGTTCCGGAGTTCGTCAACGGCCACGCCCCTTCGTCCCTCAACATCCCCGTCGTCGAGATGAACCAACAGATAGTCGCAATGGAGCTTAACGAAAAATTCCTCGGCGTCGTCGCGGCCAATATTCCACCCGACGCTCTGCTCATCGTCGGTTGCAAAACCGGCGGACGATCGACCACCGCTTGCAAGTTGCTCGCCCAAGCCGGCTACAAAAACTTGCGAAACCTGGACGGCGGCTACGCCGGCGTCACCGACCCGACGGGGCAGATTGTGAAAGAGGGCTGGTCCACGTTGGGTTACCCCATCGAACGCGGCGACGGCGGCGCGAAAAGTTACGTTTCCCTTTCCAAAACGGCCAAGCGTTGATTGAACTGAATGCGCCCTGTAGGCCGCCGGCGGCTTGTCCGCAGCGCGAGCGGGCTTGCGCCGTCCACAAGGACCGACGCTCCATGATAAAAAGAGTTGCTCTAGTACTCCGTCAACTCTGATTCGACGGGTTGACCTGAGCCGCGGGATTCATGCCGCGGGATTTACCCGCCCCATGAATGGTGCGGCTCAGACGTCAGAATCCGCCGGTCGGCGGACTGGCTTGTCGGATTACGATTGACAGAGCACTAGTGTTTCACGCCGGCTAACACGGCGACGGGTCGCCTACCAAAATATATCTTTGCACATGTCAGCAACAGTAACGTCATGATAACTAAGCCCCATTCGGATACGGTGGGGACGTTACTGGTATCACAGAGGCCGTCCACGCCGTTAATGTCTGCGCCGCCAAGGCACACCGAGCCGACACCCTGGAAAATCCCGCCGCCCGGTACGATGGCCGCACAGCCTTCCTCGGTCTTATCGTCTGCGCAAGGCCCGGAGGGCAGGCAGCACGCACCGCACACCGTGTTCACATGAGCGCAGCCGCCGCTTCCACAGGTATCTTCCGTGCACGGGTCATCGTCATCGCAGTTCAGCGGCGAACCGCCAATGCAAAGCCCGCCGGAGCAGGCCTCGCCGGCCGTACACGCGTTCCCGTCGCTGCATGGGTCGCTGTTGTTGGTATAGACGCATCCTAGCCCGAGATCGCAGGTATCGGTTGTGCAGGGGTTTGCATCGACGCATACCGGTGGAGCACCGCCGACGCACGTCCCGGCGGAGCAGACATCGTTCGTCGTGCAGGCGTTCGCATCATTGCACGGATTCGTGTTGTTGGCGTGCGTGCAGCCCGTGGCCGAATTGCACGCGTCGTTGGTGCAGCCGTTCCCGTCGTCACAATTGAGCGGCTGGCCGCCGACGCACGACCCGGTCGAACAGATATCGCCAGTTGTGCAAGCGTTGCCGTCATTGCACGGGTTGTTGTTGTTCGTAAACTCGCAACCCATTGTCGGGTCGCAGGAGTCGTCCGTGCAGACATTGCCGTCGTTGCAAGTCGGCGGCGGACCACCCACGCAAGCGCCGTCAGCGCAGGTATCGCTGGTCGTGCATGCATTACCGTCATTGCACGGACTCGTGTTGTTCACATTTCGGCACCCGATGGGTGCGTCGCAACTGTCGTCGGTGCAGACGTTGCCGTCGCCACAATTGGGAGGCGGACCGCCGACGCACACCCCGCCGGAACAAGCGTCTCCGGTGGTGCAGGCGTTCCCATCGTTGCAAAGCACGCTGTTGTCCGTGAACGCGCAACCCGTCCCCGGATCGCATGTATCCGTCGTACAGAGGTTCCCGTCGTTGCACACCAACGGCGGACCACCGACGCACGCTCCTGCGACACAGGTATCATTCGTCGTGCAGGTGTTTCCGTCTGTGCAGGAGGACGAGTTGCTCAAATGCTCGCAGCCCGTTGCGGGGTTGCAAGAATCGTCGGTGCAGATGTTGCCGTCGTTGCAGTCAGGCGGAGGACCGCCGACGCACAGCCCGTCGGAGCAGGCATCGTTCGTCGTGCAAGCGTTTCCGTCGCTGCACTGGGCGCTGTTGTTCGTAAATAAGCAGCCCTGCGCGGGATCGCAGCTATCGTCGGTGCAAACGTTGGCGTCGTTGCAGACCAGTGGCGGGCCGCCCAGGCAGGATCCGCCCGAACACGTGTCGCCCGTCGTACACGGATTCCCGTCGTCGCACTGGTTGGCGTTGTTGGTGTGCGTGCAGCCGGTCGCTGGATTGCACGCATCCGTCGTGCAGACGTTGCCGTCGTCGCAATTGACCGTAGTACCGCCGCAGACGCCGCCCAAGCATACGTCGCCGGTGGTGCATACGTTCCCATCGTCGCACGACGCGGTGTTGTTGGCGTACACACAGATCCCGCCCTGGCATGAATCGGTCGTGCATAAGTTGCCATCGTCGCACGGGCACTCGTCGCAGCCGACAATCGGCATCCCGCCGCACGTTCCGCCAGCGCAGACGTCGCCGCTGGTGCACGGGTGATTGTCGTCGCATGGATTGGTGTTGTTGGCGTGGTGACAGCCGTCGGCCGGGTCGCAAGAGTCGTCGGTACAGACATTGCCGTCGTCGCAGTTCAACGCCGTACTGCCGCAGACTCCGCCGGCGCAGGTATCGTTGGTGGTACACGCATTCCCGTCGTTGCAGGTGGCGGAGTTGTTGGCGTGGAAGCAGCCTGTGGCAGGGGCGCAGAAATCGTCCGTGCAGCCGTTGTTGTCATTGCAGTTGAGCGGCGAACCGCCCACGCAGGCGCCGCCCGAGCAGGTGTCATTCGTCGTACAGGCGTTTCCGTCGTCGCACGAAGCGCTGTTGTTCACCGTGTGGCAGCCCTGGATCGGGTCGCAGGTATCGTCGGTGCAGACGTTGCCGTCGTTGCAGACGGGCGGAGGGCCTCCCACACACGCTCCGCTGGAGCAAGTGTCATTCGTCGTGCAGGCGTTGCCATCGTTACAGGAGGAAACGTTGTTCACGTTCGTACACCCGGTTGCGGTGTTGCATGAGTCGTTGGTGCAAACGTTTCCGTCATCACAATTGGGCGGCGGGCCGCCTACGCAGGATCCTTCCGAACACATGTCTCCCGTCGTGCACGCATTTCCATCATCGCATGGGTTGGCGCTGTTGGTGTTCGTGCAACCGATCGCCGAGTCACAGGCGTCCATCGTGCAGATGTTGCCGTCGTCGCAATTCGGCGGCGCCCCGCCCACGCACGAGCCGCCCGAGCAGACGTCGTCGGTGGTACAGGCGTTCCCGTCGTTGCACGCCACAGTGTTGTTGGTGAACACACAGACGCCGCCTTGGCACGAATCGTCCGTACAGACGTTGTTGTCGTTGCACTGGCTGGCCTGGCTGCACTCGATGCAGCCGCCGATCGGCGTCCCGGCGCAAACTCCGCCCGCGCAAACGTCGCCGTTGGTGCAGGCGTGATCATCGTTGCAGGAATTGGTGTTGTTGTCGTGCTTGCAGCCGGTCACGGGGTCGCAAGAGTCGTCCGTACAGACATTGCTGTCGTCGCAGTTCAACAATGCGCCGCCGCAGGCTCCGCCAGCGCAGGTATCGTTGGTGGTACACGCGTTTCCGTCATCACAGGGATCGGAGTTGTTGGCGTTGGTGCATCCGGTGGCCGAGTCGCACCCGTCGTCAGTGCAAGGATTCCCGTCGTTGCAGTTCGGTGGTGCTCCGCCCACACAGACGCCGAGATTGCAGACATCATTCGTGGTGCAGGCATTGCCGTCGTTGCAGGAGGCGCTGTTGTTGGAAAACACGCAGCCCTGCACCGGGTCACACGTATCCGTCGTGCAGACGTTGCCGTCGTTGCACACCGGCGCAGCTCCTCCGACACAAGCTCCTGCGGAACAGGTGTCATTCGTCGTACAGGCGTTGCCGTCGTTGCATGCAGCCGTGTTGTTCACGTGTACACAGCCCAGCGCGGGATTGCAGGAGTCGTCGGTGCAGACATTGCCGTCGTCGCAGTTGGGCGGCGGCCCACCGACGCAAGCGCCTAAGGCGCAGGCATCGTTGGTTGTGCACGCGTTCCCGTCGTTGCACGACGCGGTGTTATTGGCGAACACACAGACGCCGCCTTGGCACGAATCGGTCGTACACACGCTGTTGTCGTCGCACTGACTGTCCTGGCTGCACTCGATGCAGCCGGGGATCGGCGTTCCATGACAAGTACCACCTGAGCAAATGTCGCCGCTGGTGCACGCATGACCGTCGTCGCAAGAGTTGGAGTTATTATCGTTCTTGCACCCCGTGGCCGGGTTGCACGAATCGGTCGTGCAGACGTTGCCGTCGTCGCAACTAATAAGAGTGCCGTTGCAGGCGCCGCCCGAGCATACGTCGTTGCTCGTGCAGAGGTTTCCGTCGTTACATATCACGTTGTTGTTGGTGTTTGTGCAGCCGGTCGCGGGAATGCAGGCGTCCGTTGTGCAGAGATTGCCGTCATCACAGTTCAGCGGCGGACCGCCCGCGCAGGCGCCCCCATCGCAGGTGTCGTTGGTGGTACACATGTTCCCGTCGTTACAGAGCGCCGAGTTGTTGGAGTGCCCGCACCCCGTCACGGTATCGCATAAATCGTCCGTACAGAGGTTCCCGTCATCGCAATCAGGAGGCGGGCCTCCCACGCAGGTTCCTCCCGAGCAGAAGTCGGGTGTGGTGCACGCATTACCGTCGTTGCATGGGTTGCTGTTGTCTACGTGGTAACAGCCTTGGACGGTGTCACAGGAATCGTCGGTACAGCCGTTGCCGTCGTCGCAGTCGGGTGGAGGACCGCCCACGCACGCGCCGAGTACGCAGGCATCGTTCGTAGTACAGGCGTTATCGTCGTTGCATTGGGCGATGTTGTTCGTATTCTTGCAACCCTGCGCCGGGTCACAGGTATCGTCGGTGCATACGTTTCCGTCGTCGCAGTTCGGCGGCGGGCCTCCCAGGCAGTATCCGCCCAAACACGCATCACCAGTAGTGCATGCATTCCCATCGCTGCACGGGTTGGTGTTATTGTCGTGCGTGCAACCGCTAGCCGGATCGCACCCGTCAGTGGTGCAGACGTTGCTGTCGTCGCAATTTGGGGCCGGGCCGCCTACGCATGTACCGCTGGAACATGTGTCGCCCGTCGTACACGCGCTCCCGTCGTCGCACGCCGTGGTATTGTTGGCGAATACACACATGCCGCCCTGGCAGGAATCGTCCGTACACACATTGCCGTCATTGCACTGGCTGCTCTCGCTGCACTCGATACAGCCGACAATCGGAGTCCCCGTACACACACCGGCTGCGCAGACATCGGGATTGGTGCATACATGGTTGTCGTTACAAGCATTGGAATTATTGGCGTTGAGGCAGCCGGTTGCCGGAATACACGAATCGTTCGTACACACGTTGGCGTCGTCGCAACTGATCGGAGTACCGTGGCACGCGCCGCCCGAGCAGGTGTCGTTGCTCGTGCAGGCGTTGCCATCGTTACAGGAGGCGCTGTTGTTGGGAAACACGCAGCCCTGCACCGGGTCACAGGTATCAGTCGTGCACACGTTGCCGTCATTGCAGGTCGGCGCAGGACCGCCCACACAGGCGCCGCCTGAGCAGGTATCATTCGTCGTACAGGCGTTGCCGTCGTTACAGGCGGCCGAATTGTTCAAATTGACACAGCCTGTCGTAGGGGTGCAGGAGTCGTCGGTGCAGACGTTGCTGTCGTCGCAGTTCGGCGGTGCTCCACCCACGCAGGCGCCGAGATTGCAGACATCATTCGTCGTACAGAAGTTGCCGTCACTGCATATAGCAGTGTTGTTCTCGTGCATACAGCCGGTTGCGGGGATGCATGAGTCGCTGGTGCAAACGTTTCCGTCATCACAATTGGGCGGAGTGCCACCGACGCATAACCCTCCGGAACACATGTCGTCCGCGGTACAGGCATTCCCATCGCTACACGGATTGGAATTGTTGTTGTGAGTGCAACCGACGGCCGGAAGGCACCCATCGTCCGTGCAGCCGTTGTTGTCTTCGCAGTTCGGCGGTGCTCCGCCCACGCAAGCGCCACCTGAGCAGACGTCGCCGGTCGTACACAGATTCCCGTCGTTGCACGCCGACGTATTGTTAGTGAACACACAGACGCCGCCTTGGCACGAATCGTCCGTACAGACGTTGTTGTCGTTGCACTGACTGCTCTGGCTGCACTCAATGCAGCCGGCTATCGACGATCCAAGACACGTACCGCCTGAACAAATATCGCCGCTGGTGCACGGGTGGACGTCATTGCAGGAATTGCTGTTATTGGCGTGGTGACAGCCGTCGGCCGGGTTGCAGGAGTCTGTCGTGCACACGTTTCCGTCGTCGCAGTTCAACAACGTACCGCCGCAGGCCCCGCCCGCGCAGGTATCGTTGGTGGTACACGCGTTCCCGTCATCACAGGGATTGGAATTGTTGGCATTGGTGCATCCGGTGGCCGAGTCGCACCCGTCGTCAGTGCAAGGATTCCCGTCGTCGCAGTTCGGTGGTGCTCCGCCCACGCAAACCCCGAGATTGCAGACATCATTCGTCGTGCAGGCATTGCCGTCGCTGCAGGAGGTGCTGTTGTTGGACAACACGCAGCCCTGCACCGGGTCACACGTATCAGTCGTGCAGACGTTGCCGTCGTTGCACACCGGTGGAGGTCCACCGACGCAATTTCCTTCGGAACAGGTGTCATTCGTCGTGCAGGCGTTGCCGTCGTCGCAGGCGGCCGTGTTGTTCATGTGCATGCAGCCGGATGCGGGGTTGCAGGAGTCGTCGGTGCAGACGTTGCCGTCGTTGCAATTGGGCGGAGGCCCGCCCACGCAAGTGCCACCCGAGCAGACGTCGCCGGTAGTACAGGCGTTACCGTCGTTGCATGTCAAAGTGTTGTTGGCGAACACACAAACACCGCCTTGGCACGAATCGGTCGTACACACGTTGTTGTCGTTGCACTGGCTTGTCTGGCTGCACTCGATGCAGCCGCCGATCGGCGTCCCGCCGCACGTACCGCCCGCGCAGACGTCGCCGGTCGTACATGGGTGACCGTCGTCGCAGGTATTAGAGTTGTTGGAGTGTTGGCAGCCGACGGCCGGGTTGCACGAATCGGTCGTACAGACGTTGCCATCGTCGCAATTGACCAGCGTGCCGTTGCAGGCCCCGCCCGAGCATACGTCGCTGCCCGTGCAGGTGTTCCCGTCGTTGCACTGAATATTGTTGTTGGTAAAGACACAGCCCACCGCGGGATCGCAGGAATCGGTCGTGCACTGGTTGCCGTCGTTGCACACCGGAGGCGGACCTCCCACGCAGACACCGCCGGAACAAGTATCGCTCGTCGTGCAGGCGTTGCCATCGTTGCAGGCGGCTACGTTGTTTACATTCACGCAGCCCGTTGCGGGGTTGCAGGAGTCGTCGGTACAGACGTTGGTGTCGACGCAATTGGGCGGCGGCCCGCCAATGCAGGCCCCGCCGGAGCAGATATCGCTTGTGGTACACGCGTTTCCGTCGCTGCATGTCGCCGTGTTATTGGTGAACACACAGACGCCGCCTTGGCACGAATCGGTCGTACACACATTGCCGTCGTTGCACTGGCTGCTCTGGTTGCACTCGATACAGCCGGCAATCGGCGATCCATGGCACGCACCGCCCGCGCAAACGTCACCGCTGGTGCACGGGTGATCATCGTTGCATGAATTGGTGTTGTTGGCGTACTGGCAACCGGAGGCGGGGTCGCACGAGTCGTTCGTGCACACGTTGCAGTCGTCGCAATTAACAGTAGCGCCGTGGCAAGCGCCGCCAGAGCAGACGTCGCCGGTCGTGCAGGCGTTTCCGTCGTTGCACGTGACGCTGTTGTTCGTGTGCGTGCAGCCGGTCGTCGGATTGCACGCATCAGTCGTGCAAACGTTGCCATCGTCGCAATTGAGCTGCGGACCGCCTGTGCAGGTTCCACCCGAACAGGTATCGCCGGTCGTACATGCACTGCCGTCGTCGCAGGCGTTGCTGTTGTTGGTGAACTTACACCCCTGAACGGGGTCGCACGAATCCGTCGTACACGCGTTGGTGTCCGCGCAGACCACCGCCGCCCCGCCCACGCACACCCCGCCGGAACAGGTGTCGCCCGTAGTGCACACGCTCCCGTCGTTGCAGGTGTTGGTGTTGTTTACGTGCTTACACCCTAGCCCGACGTCACAAGAATCCGTCGTACAGGCGTTGCCGTCGTCGCAATTGAGCGCAGGCCCCGCCACACACGCCCCGCCGGAACAAATGTCCCCCGTCGTACATGCATTCCCGTCGCTGCAGGAGACGTTGTTGTTCACATTCTGACACCCGAGTGCAGGGCTGCACGAATCGGTGGTACAGGCGTTTCCGTCATTGCAGCTCGCGCTGATGTCGGTATGCGTGCAGCCGCCGGCCTGATCGCATACATCCGTCGTGCAAGCGTTACCGTCGTCGCACCCGATCTGCTCGGCTATGGTATCGAAGATCATCGCCAAGTCGGAGGAATTCGGAGCCAAGTAGTAGTGGTTGCTTTGGGGATCGCTGGCGATCGCCTTCATTTGGTTCTGTTCCGCCTGGCTGGGCCCTCCCGAAGCAGCGGGAAACAGAATCGAGAAAATCTCCACGGCGTGGACGGTCTTGAGATGGGTGGCGGCGTTCAGCGAATTCTGTCCGTCCGCGTCACCGCCGTCGGAGAGAAAAACCAGAACTTTCTTCTTACCCGCCGGGCAGCTTCCGTGCCCCAATTCCGTATTGGCGACGTCCAGGGCGCAAGCAAAGTGCGTCCCTGTACTGCTCATGCTCGCGGTGGCCTTATCCACAAACGCGTAGTGATCCCCATCGGTGGTGCTACCGTCGTTGTCCCCGTAGGGCGCAGGAGTCTCCGTATTGGATAAGGTTTGAAGGGTGCAGGAGTCGTCGGCGTTGCCGGTGCAATAACCCAAGTGGCCGGAGCCGTTAGCTGGGAAGCCGCTGCCGTTACACCCAAAAGTCCCGATGGCCATCGGTGGCGGAGCAGAACCAACGGCGAAGAAGTTCAGGAAATCCTTGGATGCGTTGCGTTCGTTGGTGAGGCTCGTCGTGCTGGTACTACCCGTTCGGTCGAGCATGAGATAAATACACGAATTCGCTTGAGGACAAACATCCGGATTGCAATTCTTAGACGAGTGGGCGCACGCATCCGCGGCCTCGTTGCAAGTGTCCACTGTACAGGGGATGCCGTCGTCGCAGTTGGGCGGTGTGCCCTTTAGGCAACCGTTAATTGGATCGCACGTCTCCGTCCCACTGCAGAACTTACCGTCGCTGCAGTTGCTAGTGACGTTTACTAGCGTGCTGGTGCACGAAGTGCACGGAACACTGGTGCCCTTATCGCGGACCTTTACGCCCACTGTTTGCGTGGCGTTAACCGTGACGGTGACGCAGCAGGGCTTGCCGGGAAGGCACCCCGAATCGCCGGTGTTGGTCGTCAAGTTATCGAACCCGCCGCCGCCGTAGCAGATACCCCCCCCTGGGCAGTCCGAAAGCTCGCCGCATTTATTGCCGTTATTCGTCCCGCCGGAACAAACCCCGCAAACACCGCTGCCGTCCAAATCCCAATCGTATTCGAGGTTTCCGCTACCACCAGCCGTGGCACACAACTGGACCTTATCGCTGCAGATGACAGGGTTTGGCGTCGCCGTAAGCGTGGTCCCACTGAGCAAGCAAGAGCTGTTACACCCGCTGATTTGCAAATTGGGTTCGCTCTTCGAGTCCCCGAAGACGTTGGTCGTCGTGCTTCCACCGCAACTCGAATTGCGCTCTTTAACCTCGATCTTCCAGTCGGTCGCCATCTTAAAACTGCCGCTGACCGGCGAAATGTTGGCGATCAGTTGAGTCGAGGTATCGATTGCAACGACGGTCGCGCTGGTGCTGGTCGTTCCGCACGGCGCACTGCTATCAGTACGGAAGATTTTCACTTGGTAGCATTTGTTGGTGTTAAACGTCCCGAAGACGGTAAGCTGAAAGCTGTCGTAATTCGGGACCGCGACTTCGTGCGGATCACCGAGGGTCGCGTGCGCCGAATCAACGGCAAACCCCGTCACGTTAAACGCCGCAGAGGCCGTACCGACGCCGCCAAGAAGAACCGACACCGCGAAGAACGATGAAAACGCTGATGTGGATCCGCAAAAAGCCCGTGAAGGTCTAAACATATCCGCCCTCCGTGATTCGTTTGGATGTTGACGCACTTCTCGCCCTACCCGGCTGACGAACAACGTCTTGTAACGTAATCGCCGTGGCCATTCAGCCACCACGTATAGTACTGTTCCCTAAAGCGGCACAAAGAGCGGATGGACCTCGCTACGGAGCCATCGACATCATAGCAAAGAATGGTTAACCCACCTCGCCGCCTCCGAGAACGACCCAATAATATAGCTAAGCTACAGGTTCTAGCATTCCGTGTCAAGGAAAATAACGAATAGCTAGGTAGTTTTTTCAAAAGGCTCGATCGTTTCGTCACTCGAGCTAAGCTATGAACGTAACTGCTTATCGTAGAACCAGTTATAGCTATTCCCACTATCGGCTAGACCTGGCGGTCGCTCCCTGCCTCGGCGACCTGTTCCGTTGTACTCGGATAAGCTCCGATAACACTCGAGCGGGCGGCACAATTCCGTGAGCCGTCGGCGAGGTGAGTTGAAGGGGATGCCACAGCGTGCTAAAGTCAGGTGAGGAAAGACTGTAATAACGCCGGTCTGCGACGGCATGCCGGTCTGCCCTGGAACGCCCTGCCAGGAATCGACGTGTCGCGACGGGTGCCTGGTGGGCGATTTCGATCACGACGGCGACCTAGACCTGTTCGACATCGACGCCTTGCAGACTTGGTTCGGCGCGTGAACCGGGAACCCGGCCTATGTTGCTCCTTCGGCGGTGTGCTCCATGCGGTTTGATTTTGATGACTATGGATACGTAGACCTTGTGGATATTAACGAATTTTTGGCAGTCTACACAGATCCATAACAACGTGTAGTGTGTATATGGGGTGGGAAAGAGAAAAACGAAGTCCGCGTCTTGCGACCATGCTGTTCGCGGGTGTCGCCCTGTTGCGTCTCGGCGGAACAAGCGGTGGCGATCCGCTCCCGGTGCTTGATCCCCTCGAATCCGCGCCTGTTGGCCAGCTTACTAGTACGGGACTGCCGCCAACCACGACGGGCGGTGCAGTATGCACTGTTCCCACGGAGTGCGATGACGGACAGGCGTGTACATCCGACGTCTGCTCAGGCGGGGTTTGCACGAACATTGCGATCGCCGACTGCGTTCCTTGCACGCCAAGTTACATCTGCCCGCCGATCGACCTAGTGTTCGTGATGGACACGTCGGGTTCGATGCGCGACGAAACGACAGCGCTTTGCACCGGAATTACGCAGGTTATCTTCGACCTGAAACAGCAGGGTGTCGTCGTCCGGGCCAACTTCCTGGGCATCACCCAAACACCGGGCGGTAGTTTTTCGTGCCTGACTGACAATGTATTGGGGCTTCTGGGCGGTACGGTGCCCGGCGATGCGGCCAGTTGCCCTTTCCCGAACGGTACATCGGCCTACGAATCATGGGGACCGGCGACGGCGATCGTAGCTCAGCGCTTCACGGAATTATCGCTCTGGACCCCGGGAGCGACGCGAATCATCGTTCCCATCAGTGATGAAGGCCCCTGTGATGGAAGCCTCCCCGAAGGCTGCAATGATCCCGGTGATGATCGCGCTTCGATCGACAACGCCATCGCCATCGCCACCCATCCAAACAACCATGTGTTTGTATCGCCGATTGTAGGATCGGGGGCGGACGCGTGCACCTTGAACCTCGCGACCGCAGTAGCCGTGGGAACCGGCGGGATTGTCGTGCAATCGAAAAATCCCAAGCTGGACCTTACGGACGCTATTCGGCAGATTATTGTTGACCGCTGTGGCGTTGATGATAGCTGTAACGATCAGAATCCGTGTACATCCAATGATTATTGTAATAACGGCGTGTGCGTGGGGACGTCCGTTGAGGTTATCCCGTGCGCATCAAACGCCGATTGTTTTGGACTGGAGTGCGATTTGACCAGTGGTTTCTGCGCCTGCGGAAACATCATCCCCGAAATTTGTCTCCATGCGACCCTCCAAAGCCTGCCGGAAGCAGGCTGTTTCTCCGTCGGAGAAGACTTATTTGTCACCATCGATCTAGGGAATAGTATACATGCCATTGTCGGGGGACAGTTCCAGATCGAATATGACCAGACGGTGCTGGATTTTATCGATATTGAGCCGGGCGCGTTCGTGGATCCCGAGTCCCCGTTTAGAATCGAGCTGTTTCGCACCGTGAACGAAGCGGATGGCGTGATCTTTTACGCGGTGGGCGTCTTCCCGGCGACGGACGCTACGCACGGCCCGGCCATGCTGGCGAGGATACGTTTCCGGCCGTTGCGGGCATGCACCACGGCGAATGAATTGTGTTTCTCAAGCAATAATCCAGCCAATACAATCCTCGTGGACGACCACGGTCGTCGGATACCGTATACCACCTGTTGCACGGGCGCGCTGGTAATCCATGATGGGGTGCCTGAATTGCAATGTCCCAACGACCGGGAAGTCAATGCCGAGGCGGGCACCTTATCTGCGTTGGTCACGTGGCCGCGCGCGACGGCTAGCGGACAATGCGACGGCGCCTTGAACGTCCAATGCCACGGTGTCAACGAAGCGGGGATCCAGCACGAATCTCTCATTCCGACCGGCGGACGGTTCCCCGTCGGCCACTTTGAATTTGAATGCACGGCGACGGATTCCTGTGGAGCCTCTAGTTCGTGTCAGTGGAGCGTGGACGTCCTCGGCATGAACACGATGGAAGTGGATGTGCAATTGTCGGCGGTGATGACGTCTAACCTGATAAGCCGCTGCATCGAGTTCGAATTCTATGGAGACTGTAGGGATGAACCCGTGGTGATCGAACAGACCCTGGACTTCGGGGGAATGTTCAATTTCCCCGGCTCGGCGAATAACGTTACCTTGAAGGTTCCCCAGGGGAACTACGGCTGCGTGACGGCGCGCGATCCGAGACATACGTTGCGCTCCGTCGCCCATCCTCAAATCATCGGCGGGAAGTACGTCGTCGAGTTCAAAGGCGATCCGATTCTCCACGGAAACTGGTTGGTCAATGGGAACCTGAATGGGGACCGTGAAATCGACCTGCTGGACCATGCGCTCTTGCTGGCGCAGTACTCAGCCGTCTTGAATCCGAGTACACCCTGCGGGACCGGTTCAGAACTCCACGCTGATCTGAACGGAAACGGAACCGTCGACTCCTCCGACCTGGGTTTCATTCAACGGAACTTTCTCGCTTCGGACAAGGGGGCGTGTTGTCCCACGACGACGAGCGGGGCCGAAGTGCCCACGTCGAGCGAGCTTTCCTTGGAAGAACTGGACGCGCTGGGACTGCCTCAGCTACGCGCCGCGGACGCCAACGACGACGGCATGGTGAACGCGGAGGAGATCATGTCGTTCCTACAAGTCAACCTCACCGCCCTTGAGCCGTGAGGTGAGGAATCAACCGCGTGCAGCTCGCCTGCGGATAGCGCCGCCCCCTAAAGCATGCCCTGAGCCGCGAAGGGTCCGAATGTAGTTCCAATGTACTCTGGTGCGAGATTGGAATCTCGCACCAGATTCGCTCTTCGATCTTTGGGGTTCGGCATCAGCGGCGGTTATAGTATCTGCCATGAGCCATACCATCATGCTCCGATCGCTCGCCCGGGAATTGCTCGCCGAATCCGCTAGAGGCGGACTCAAACCCGACGACGCAGTCGTCGTGGGCGTATCGGGCGGAGCGGATTCGACGGCGTTGCTGCACCTTCTCGTGGGGTTGAACCAAACCGGAGAATGGCAATTGCGGCTGCACGTAGCGCACCTCGATCATAGACTTCGCGGCGTCGAGAGCGAGAAAGATGCGGCCTTTGTGCAGGCCGCCGCCGACAGTTTGTCGCTGCCGTGTACGGTTGACAGACGTGATGTACACGTCAGCCAGGAGGCCCGTGAGCCTCCTGGCGAGCGATTCACTCGAGCCGGGCTGCAATCCGGAAGCGTCGAGGAGGTCGCCCGCCGCGAACGATACGCGTTCTTCGAGCGCGTCTGCTTACAGGTCGGGGCAAAAGTCGTCGCCGTCGGACACCACGCGGATGACAATGCGGAGACCATTTTGCACCGGATTCTCCGAGGTACGGGCGTACGCGGTCTCGCTGGAATCCCACGAAGCCGTGTTTTGAGTGCCGATAGCAGCATCCGCCTCATTCGACCGCTGTTGAGCGTTACGCGCGCCGCCCTGCGAACGTACCTTGCGGACGCGGGAATTGCGTTTCGGGAAGACCGAAGCAACGCCTCCAACGAACCGATGCGTAACCGGATTCGTAATATCCTGCTGCCGCGGATCGAGGCCGAGGTAAACCCGCAGGTCCGCGAAGCCCTTACGCGGTTGGGTGAACAGGCCCACTGGTTGCAGGAGTTTTTGCAGGAGACCGTCGAGCGTACATTCGAATCCCTGATTGTTTCGAAGACCGATCAAGTGTTGGTGCTCAACGCCGACGCGCTGGCGCGGAAAAGCCGAATCGTGCAGGCCGAATTGATCCGTCAGGCCTACGTCTCGTTCGGCATGGGCGAACAAGACCTGTCCTTCATTCATTTGGTCGCGGCGTTGGAGTTGATCGGCGATCCCACCAGCGGCAAGCTGGCACAACTCCCCGGAGGAATGTCGGTCGAGAAGAGGTACCATCAATTGATCTTCTCGCTCCCCAGCGACGAAGCCCGGGAAGCGGTCGCGGAGGAGATCGCGGTGCACCTGCCTGGTCGGACGCTCCTTCCGGTGCGCCGGCTGGAGATTGAGTGCAGCGAACAAGAGGTGTCGGTCGAGGACATCCCCCGGTTGCGGCGTGAGGCGAACCGATTCGCGGAGTATATGGACCGAGAGGCCGTGCGCGATCCATTGGTGGTCCGTGGGCGCCGGCCGGGCGAACGGTTCTGCCCACTCGGGGCGCCGGGGTCGAAAAAACTCGCGGACTTTCTCGCGGACGCCAAGGTCGATCCCAAAGACCGTGATCGTGTCGCGGTACTGTGTGATCAGCTTGGTCCAATTTGGGTCATCGGCCACCGCATCGACGATCGGGTCAAACTGACGGGGCTTACCCATCACGTGTTGCACATTCGCGCCAGGCCTTTGTAGTGTCTATGCCATCCGACCCAGTAAAAACCCTCCATTGGCGCTGGTGGCTGACGATCTTCGTCGCTGCGTTGTTAATGCGCTCCGCGTGGGGGACGACGCGTTTCCTTCGCGCCGACGATCCGACCGTCTTAGAGTTCCCCGACGAAGAGCAGTATTGGATGATGGCCCGTTCGCTGTGGAACGGTGAAGGGCTGAGGGATGAACTCGGCTTCCGGGCGACGCGGATGCCGCTGTATCCGGGGGTGTTGTCCGCGTTCACCGCGATACCGAGTGGCGTTCTCGCCGCCAAGGCGGCGCAATGGCTCGTTGGAGCACTGGCGGCGGGACTCACCGCCGCCGTGGCGGCAACCCTATTCGATCGGCGAATCGGGTTGATCGCAGGTTTCTTAGTCGCCCTCGATCCATTCCTGACGTTCTTCTCATCCTTGCTGCTGACGGAGACGCCGTTTGTGACGGCGCTGGTCGCGTTGTGGTGGATGTTGTCGCCGATGACGCGGCGAGACCCACGAATCAGAGCCGGGAGCGGGAGCGACCGGACACCCGGCGAAGGATTCGGGCGATGGATCGTCGTCGGATTGCTTTCGGCGGTATGCGTCTATCTACGCGAATCGAGTCTGGGGCTTGTCATCGGAGCGATGGGATTTGTGGTTATTTGTCGTCGATTCGAGGGGAAGGTCGTCATTGGAGCAACGCTCTCGCTGGGGGTCGTCGTCGCAGCCCTCGTTCCGTGGGCGGCGCGAAACCAGGCCGTTACCGGCGATTGGTGCTGGTTGACGCATCGGGCGGGGATATCGCTGTATGACGGCGTGGGACCGCAAGCAAGCGGGGAGAGCGACCTCGGCGCTGTAAAGCAATCCGAGGCGGTTCGCGGCATCGACGAAGTCGCGTGGAACCGTTACTTCCTCGACCATGCGGTCTCCGCAATCAAGGCCGATCCGGGACGCGTGCTGGAGCTTGCCGGAGTGAAATTGACACGAATGTGGAACCCGATTCCGAATGTAGAAACGTACAGATCGCGCGCTGTACGTTGGTTTTCCGCGGCGTGGACGATTCCAACCTTCGCTCTGGCCGCGGTTGGAGTTATGCTGTTGTCGATAGGAAAGCTGCGCGGTGGGTTGCGTACGGCGATGTTTCTTCTTTTGCCCGCGATGTACTTCAGCGCCGTGCATAGCCTGTTCGTCGGAAGTGTGCGCTATCGGCTGGTCGCGATCCCGATGCTCGAAATCCTCGCCGCCGTGGCGCTAGTGGCGATTTACGATCGGATACGACCCCATGCCGCCACCCGTGGCGAATAGCCGCAAACGCAGACGACGAAGGACCGCCCGGTGGGTGGTGCTATTTGCGTTCGTGGTGAGTGCGCTGGCGGTGGTACTCGCCTATCGCCGCTTTGCCGATCCGGAGCGCGTTCGCGCCGAGGCTGAGGCCTTGCTGCAGCAGTTCGCGCATGGCCGCGTTCGGGTCGGGTCGGCGGCGTTCTCGATCTTCGACGGCATTCACCTGTATGACGTCGCCGTTGCGAGCGCGCCGCCCGAAGAGCGGTCGGTGCGAGATTCCAATATCGCACCAGAGACCTGGTGCGAGATTCCAATATCGCACCAGGTCTTCTCGTGCCGCGAGGTTCTGATCAGCCATGATCCCGTGTCAGCGTTATGGGGTCGGCTTCGGATTCGGTCCGTGGTAGCGGTGGAGCCGATCTGCTCCATCGTCCACGATCGAGCACGAGGAACAACGAACATCGCCGGTCTTTTTCAGGTCTCCTCGCGCATGGACCGCGCGGAAGTGGCAATGCCCACCATCGAACTGCGCGACGCACGCATTCGCGTCGTGTACTCCGCCTTTGGCGGAGAACGGGAGCGGATTGTTGAAGACCTCGCGCTCACCCTTCGGGGGCGGCCGTCGCAGCGGAACCCGGGGATTTACGACGTAGTCTGGCAGGGCGGCGCGGATACCGCGGGCAGCGGCCATTCGCAAATTGACCTGCAAAGCGGCTATATCCGCAACGTGCGCGGCGGGTTGCCATCGCTATCCATCGAGACGGTCATGTTGGCCGTCAACGCCGGATACGACGGGGCCGGGGCTTGGAGCGATCTTCTTGGATTGGACGGCAGGGTCAGGGCCACCGACTACAACCTCATCGACAATCCCGGCGCGCCGGGAAACGCGCCGCGCTCAGCCACCATCGATCTTCACCACGCCTCGCTTTCCATTCCCATTCACAAAGAGGAACGTACACTGGCGAGTGACCAGCGATACTTGCGTTTCGAGAATGTGGACGGAACGGTCCTGGTCACCACCAACGCGATCCGCGCGGAATTCACGGGTAGGTTTCATGGCAGTGAGTGCAAGGTGACGGCCACGATGCGCGGCGGCGTGGAAAGGTTGGCCACACTGGACGACGTGGACTTCGACGCCCAATTGACCGTAACCGCGCTCAATCTTCCACGAAGCGACCCTGAGGCGCCTCCGGAGCAGGTGCGCTTCATTCAAGGGTTCCCGCAACTGGCCAAGTTCTTCCGCGACTTTGACCCGCATGGGGCAATCGACGTGGACGTAGAGGCGGCAAAACGCGCCGGGCACGATGAGCCTCTTGAGGTCCGGCGAATCTTGGTCACCGCGCGGGGCAAATCAGATGCCTCCGTACGTCAGTTTCCCTACCGCAGTTCACTACTAACCGGCTCCGTCGAGTATCGACCCGATGGGGTTTGGATTCAACACGTCTGCGGCGAATACGACGCTGGGGCCTTCTGCGTGGACGGGCGGTTGGACCGGCCCGACCCCTGTGCGGCTGCGGAACTATCCATCCGGGGCGAGGACATTTTGATCGATGACGAGCTTTACCGCGGCTTGGGGGCGAGGTACGGCTGGATCAGGGACCAACTTCGGCCGCTAGGTCGAATAGATGTCGATCTCGCTCTTCACCGGTCGGCGTGCATCGGCGATGAGCCGGGAACATGGCGATCCGAAACGACCGTGCGATTCGACGACCTGTCGGCGAGCTACGTGGGGTTGCCCTATCCGGTCGACCACCTCGCGGGAGAGCTTATCGTCGACGGAAAGCAACTGCGGATCGTGCGTTTGGACGGGGACGCCGGTAAGGCCCAGGTCCACGTAACCGGCGACGTCGCGCTCGCTTCACCGGAATCTCCCGAAATGGACGTCACCATCGTCGCGGACGGGGCGGAGTTCGATGATCGGTTGCTTACGGCCTTGCCGGAGAGCATTCGAACCAGCATCGCGGCTTTGCATCCGAGTGGACGATTCGATCTACGAACATCTTTGGCGGTCGATCCCGAAACCCGGCAGGTTCTTTCGCGTTCGACGGTGAAATTGCGTGGAGCCTCTGTTCGACCGGATAGCTTCCCGGTGATGTTGACCGACGTCGAGGGGCGGGTGCGGATTGAGCCGTCTGTGATCGCCATCGACGATGTTGTCGGGCGTTACCGCGACGCCACCATCTCCGCGACCGGCACAGTCGGGCGATCAGTACCGCAACAGGCATGGAGCAGTCACGCAACACCGCAACGCGCTTTGGAGCTTGCCCTTCATTGCCGCGAACTGCGTATAGACGACGAACTGAGGGCCGCAGCCCCGCCGAAGCTGCGCGGCGTGCTGACCGATTGGTCGGTCGACGGGCCGATCAGCGCGGACATCCTCATACGACGTGATTCGACCGGAGAAGACGATCTGACGTACCACGCCACGGCCGAACTCGACGGGGTCAACGTCCGATCCGCCGAAGGCGGACGGTTTCCCATCCTCTTTGAAGACGTCCACGGCACGATGACCATCGAGGCGTCGGGGGTTCGCGGAATCGGGTTCCACGGTCGCTACGGCGTCGCGGAAGTGCAGGTCGATTTCGACACCCATGAAACGAGTGAAGGCGAGGAGGGAACGATCGTATTGAATGCGACCGGGCTGCCCCTGGACGAAAATGTGCGCGGGTTCCTACCCGAAGGCATGTACGGCGGGTGGGACCGGGCCGGGCTTCAGGGAGTTGTGAACGTTCACTGCAACGAGCTGCACTATCGAAAAGCCGGGGGATCGCCCAACCCGACGTGGCAGGTCGATGGCCGGATCGACTTGCATCAAGTCGATGCCCTCGCCGATCTGGTGGACCTGTCCGGTACGTTGACTGTTTCCGGATCGCTGGTCGATCGACTGGGCGGCGCGACCCTTGCGGGGCGTCTGCACCTGGCGACCGCGCGCGTCCATTCGCGGACCCTTAGTGACATCGAAAGCGCGTGGTCGCTGGTTCGTTCCGCGAACGGTGCGGGACGGTTATCGCTAGCTGAGACGCACGCCGCGATTTACGGGGGCGCTCTGACGGGGCAGGCCGAGATGTTGCTCGCGCCGGACCGAACGGACTACGACCTGACGGCCTTGGTGTACGGGATGCAAATCGCGCCGTGGTTACAGGCCGGGCGGAACGGCCTCTCCGAATCGTCACCTCTGGTGCGAGATTCCAAACTTCTGGTGCGAGATTCCAATCTCGCACCACACGACGATTCGGCGACACAAATTCGCGGCACCGCGGATGCGCAATTGTATTTGTCCGGCGTGGTCGGCGATCCGTTATCGCGGCGCGGCGGTGGCCAATTGGATGTCCGCGACGGTTACATCTATCGCCTGCCGATCCTGCTGGCCATCCTCAATGTGCTGGACATGTCCGTGCCCAATGATGAGGCCTTACACGAGTTAGAGGCTGATTTCTTCGTGTTGGGCAACCGACTGCAATTCGACACGATCGCCCTTCACGGCGGATCGTTGAACTTGGTGGGATCGGGGTCGATGTCCCTGCCGGACCAGGCGGTGGACCTGCGGTTGGTCAATGTCGGCGTCCGATCATGGGCGCGGGTCCCGGTCCTTACCGATCTTGTCGACAGCGCGGTCAAGGAATTCGTGGAGCTGCGCGTCACCGGGCCGGTGTCGCGTCCCACGGTGCGGGCCCAACCGCTTCGCGGGTTAAGCGAAGAGTTCAAACGCCTGTTCCAAAAGAAACCGGCCAAGAAGATCATTCGAGAAGGGTCGTAACCCGTTTGCCACGACCGTTTCGGCAGTGGTATCCACCGCTGACACAGCGGTGGCACCATTTTACGCAGCGGCGGCGGTTCTGGGTTGATGCTTCTTGGCGAGGTTGACCAAGGCGTCGAAGTCCGCCGGGGCGAAGATTGCGATTTCGCTGAGCATCTTGCGGTTCAGCTCGATGCCCGCGGCGGAGAGGCCGTAGATGAAGCGACTGTATTGCAGGCCGCGCATCCGGCACGCAGCCGTAAGCCGTGTAATCCACAATCCGCGATAGGAACGCTTGTGCAGGCGGCGGTCACGATAGGCGTTGACGCCGGCACGGATGATGGTCTCTTTGCCCTGTCGCCAGTGCTTGCCGGCCGCCCCGCGGAAGCCCTTGGCATCCTTTAGAACGCGAACCTTCTTGCGATGTCGGGCGGCCCCGTAGGTCGCTCTACCCATGACTTAACTCCGTTGTTGCTACGCCTTGCCCCCGACCGCATTGCGAATCGCGGCCTGCACCGTGCCCTTTAGGACGCGCATCCCACGCATGGAGCGGCATCGGTTGCCGCTCTTTCCGCTCATCAGGTGCCCGGAGTTGGCGGGCTTAAACTTCACCTTCCCCGTGGCGGTGATCCTGATGCGTTTCTTCAACCCTTTGTGCGTCTTCATCTTCGGCATACGGATGCTAACCTCGAACCAACCCAACCGATCGAAACCGAACAGTATAGCAGACCCCTAAGCCTCTGCAATAGTGCGGCGGCCAGTACCGCGTCAACCCTCCAAGCCCTATTCCCATTCCCAAAATCCAGGCGTGTAACTGGCTTTGTAATGGGTTTCGGTGGCTTTCCATTCTGACGCGTGTTTTCTTAACTCCCTTTGCCACAAGCAGTTATGACATTTACGGTGGGTTCGTTACGTACGGGCGCTTTTTTCGGTGGCGCTCCAATTTGTCTGTAAACGAGGTTTGGGATGACTCGCGATTTCACGTTTTATGCACTTTCTGCGAGGGGTGCAATGGTGGCCCTTACGGC
>JAGVHG010000182.1 GCA_020056715.1 Phycisphaerae bacterium
CTCATCGCGAAACGCATCAATGGCTCTTGGGACGCCTTTTGGGCCTCCCGGCCACTCCACCGCGCCGCATAATCGCCACCCAATTTGGGATGCACCCATTCTACGATCACTCGTTGCCTGGGGCTTGACAAATGACGGACGCGCTGCGTCCCAGAGCGGCGAAGCCGCGTCATTTGTCAAGGGCTGGCACGTGTGCCACAGCTGTGTCAGCAGTGATCTACGGTACAACGCAGACCGAACGGTCCTCGACTCGTCGCCAGACTCCTGCTCACGAACGACCACTGCTCAAGAGCAGTGGCACACCCAACAGTGCCACCCGCCGCTGGCTTTCAAGCCGCGCGAGAAAGCCGCGGAGCCGCGAACAGCAGGGCGGCCGAGCTGATTTTGATTCCCGCGATCAGCAATGCCGTCGCCAATTCTACGATCACTCGTTGCCTGGCCCTTGACACACCGTCTCAAGGGCTGGCCACACTGCTTCTCGCCGGGTACGAACGCACAAAGGAATTGAGATATTGGAATTGTCGGGTCGATGACCCGACCTACGGAACTACGAAACTGCTCAAGAGCAGTGGCACACCCAACAGTGCCACCCGGCCGGACCCTAATGCAACCTCTCGAGGATCCACCAGATCAGTAGAATGATCCCACCCAACACTAGAGTGACAGCAGGTACAAACATCGACTCTTGTTTTTTCTTAGCCATCTGTTCTCCTTGAATTCTTAATCAGGCTTTCCTTGACTAGCCAGATGCGAAGGGCCATCCCGAAGAAGTGTAGGGTCCGCATCGCGGACCGATCCTGAGTTGTTCGTTGAAGGAATGGTCCGCTACGGAACTCAAGAGCAGTGGCACACCCAACAGTGCCACCCCGCTCCGGCCACAGGGGTGAGGGGTTTTTCATGTTCTATTTTTTATAATCTTGTCTAGAACGCCTTTATTGTACTCGTAACTTGAGTACCTCTTCGGTGTTACTTGGCGCAACTCGAGGGAGCTGAACTGATTTATCTGAATTTGCTCGGGACTTTCTACATTGCATACCAAGAATATCAAAAAATCTTCTTTCGGAATCTTATCGAATTGTTTATCAGTTAAAGATATGAAATCAAATTTGGCATATGGTTTCGCTCTTGTTTTTACTTCGGCATATCTCCCATCAACTTTCAAGTCGAATGTTTTATTGTCTGATTTCTCAACCGTATGACCTTGCTTTTTCAGAAATTCCTCTAGGGCTTTTGTTCCTCGTTCCTCTGTTGTTCCTCGTTCCTCGTTCCTCTGTTTCATGTCCCATCTTTTCCTTTTCCTTTCGACCCTTCCAAAGGTCCTTCATAGGATTCGCGCAAACCTATGCTCCGATCGTCGCGCTCGCCGTTTCCGACCACGGGCCGGTTTCGCCGCCGCCCGATGTGGGATGTTTGATGTCGGATGGCGGATGTACCGGGCCCGATGTCGGATGTTCGATGGCGGATGTCGGATGTACGGAAACGACTGCACCCGCTACCATTTCCTCACCATGACCGAAGACGCCATGAAAGCCCGAACCAAAGCGTTCGCGCTGCGGGTCATTCGTTTCACCGCTTCGCCGCTTCTGATCTGCGGGGGGCGGGCGCGCCGGCGAGCAAACCCTCCGTGCTCAGGTCTTCGTCGATGTCCGGCCAGTGAATCCCGAAGCCGCCGCCGCACCGCTGCCACTTTTGGCGCTGCTCCTTCGTCGCGTCCAGCAGGCGTGGATACCAGACCAGCGGAACGGTGATCGTCCGCCCGTCGTCCAGATCTACGCTCATGGTATCGTCGTCGAAACGCACATCAGCGACACGCTCGCCCGGCTTAGGCGCCGAACTTGTCATTCCAAATCTCCAAGAACTCGGCCGCATGTTCGCTAACGAGCCGTCGTATGTCGCGCAATTCCTTGGCGCGAAAGCCAATGTTGTAGGCCAGCGTCACCGGCGCCAGCCAGAATTTCACCGTGCGGTCATCGCGGTCCACATGAACGTGCGGCGGCTCGCTCCGATCATGGCTGTAGTAGTATACCCGATACGGACCAATCCTCGCGATCACCGGCATAGGTGCGCCTCACCTTGCTTTGGCGTGGCCGCGCGGGATGTAGTCGGTGACCATTGATACACCTGCCCATCCAGTCCCGGCGCGCCGGAACCCCAATGATGCGGGGAACTGTACCAGAAGCCCGTGGGCATGTCCAGCCCCGCCGGGCTGTGCGCGATGATAGTTCGCACCAACGCTCAAGGGCGTGGACCCTCCCTCCTCGGTCGGCTCGTATGACGGTGCTGACGACGGGCGTTCCGGGGGGTTCCCCGGACTGGTCGGGGGCTTCCACGGCTGGGCCGGGGGCGGCAACGGGCGGGCTGGGGGCCTCAACGGGCGATTCGGGGGTGTCAACGGACGAACCGGGGATGTGGGAAAGCGGGATGGGGGATGTGCGATGTCGGATGTCGGATGTTAGCGAGCAGAGACGCCGAATCTTTTCACGTCCGACATCCCACTTCCGACATCCGACATTTGCTTTGCCGCCTCGCCGTCCTGCGACTGACGCCGATCCCCGGCGTCTGGTCGGCGGAGCAAGCGCTGGCGTTCAAGCCGCGCGAGAAAGTCGCGGCGCCGCAAACAGCAGGGCGGCCGAGCTAACTTTGATTCCTGCAATCAGCAACGCCGTCGCCGCCGTGCCGAAGACCGGCACCAGGAGGATCCCGCAAGACAGAGCGCCGAGACAGGCGCCGGCGTGATCGGCGCTCACAATACTCCCTGCCGCGGCGCCCGCCCGAGCCGTCATGGCCAACTTCGCTTCACCCGCCAGAGCAAAAGACGCTCCGCCGAGCACGCCGCTCAACAGGACCTGCGCGGACAAGCACGCTTCCACTAACCGGAATGTCCACGCACCGCTCTGCAAGGCTCCAAGTGCGGGCAGAACGACCGGAACCGAAAAGGCCGACAGAGCCAACAGGGTGTCCACGAGGATGAGCCGCCGCCAAAGTAGACGCAGACGGCGTTCACCGTCTGTAGCCTGGTCGCGGCGCCAACCGACAAGTCCGCATCCCAGCGCCAGACCGGCCATGAAGAGTGCGACAATCCAGCCGATCCGTTGGTAGACGTAGCCGTAGAGATTCTGAAACGCGAACAGCCAGATCATGCTGAGCGCCATGGTGGCAAACCCGGTGCTTCCGACGGAGAGTACGACGGCCCCCTGCGAGAGCCAGCCCCGGTTGACATGCACCGGCGCTGCGGCGGATGCTGAGGATCGTTGCGTGGACCGGCGAGCGGTCCGAGCGCGGGCGTAGCTGGGAAGAAGTGCGATCCCTCCCATCCCAACTACGGCAAGGATCAGTTGCCACCACCTGATGGATCGCAGCCCCTCGAGGACACTCCGCGACCATCCGCCCCCACGCAGTGGGCCGCCGGTCATTTTCTCCCACAGGGCGAGGCGCTGGATGTAGATGACGGGATGCAGATCGGTGCTGATGGAGAGGCGGGTCGTGGCGTCGAGTTCGGCGGCACGCTGTTGCAGCTTGTCGGGGTCGAGCCAATCCGTCGCCCCCGCGAACCAGGCGGGGTCGAAGCGATCGGAATGAACGCCGCGGCTCGTGTAGCGTTTCGCCAACTCATCCGCATCAGTTGTCACAAGCCCGGATTCGGTCGCGGCGAGTACCTGCGCGGGGTCGCCCCAACCAATCGTCACCGAGGGGAACTGCGTCCGAAGGGTCGCGCGCATCGATGCAAGGTATTCGGCGGATGCCTCCGAAAGCGCTCCGGGCGTTGCCGCCGCGGTCAGGCACAGCACAGAGTGAGGCGTCATCGCACGGCGCAGCTCGCGGAAGAACTCCGTCGTATACAGCCGGGCGCGCAAGGCGGACATAGGCTCGGGTAGCCGCGCAATGACCAAATCGAAATGATGGCTCTGCGTTTTGATGAAGTGCCGCGCATCCTCGTAGTGGACCGTCACACGCGGGTCCTGCAACGCTTGACGGTCGTCGTCGCTGAGGAAGGGAGCAATAAACTCGATGAGTCGCGGGTCGGCCTCGACGTAGTCCACACGTTGCACAGGGTGGCGGAGAATCTCGCCCAGCAGCCCCTCCGCCCCGCCGCCCAGCACCAGCACGTTCCGCGGAGAGGGGTGCTGACAGAGCCAGAAATGAGCGAGGGGCACGAAGGTATAGGGATCGGGGAAGGTCGCTGCGACCTGTCCGTCGCTATACAGAGCAAACTGATCTTCCCGCCGAGCGATGGCAAGATTCTGGTATTTCGTCTCCGCTTCGGCACAAAGCTCAAAGCCCGGGGCCAGATTCCGCCAACGACGGTCGACAAGACGTCGTTGGATGGTTTCGCCGGTGAACACCGAGAGCAACAAGGCGATGGCGCAAAACGCGGCCACGAAGACGCTCGAGCGCCATCTCCGCCGTGTGGCGCCAAGAAACGCAGCCGCCGCAGCCGTCGTGAGTACGCCGCAGCCCAGTGCGATCTGGAAGGGCGCCACGTGGTCCACAGCCCAGAAGCTGAACATCGCGCCTCCCAGGAGGCTGCCGACGGATTCAATCGAATACACCTGACCGAGTGTCATCCTGAGCGAAGCGAAGGATCTCTGCTCCGGTGGTGTGCGCCGCAGACAACAGGCCAATGGAAACGCCATCCCCACCAAGGCGCTCGCGGGAGAAACAAACAGAACGCCGGCCAGCGCGGCCTTCGGCAGGGGCAGTAACTCTCCAGCGGGGACCCCTAACCACGCCCGCGCTCCGCGAAAAACCCATAACTCCGCACATGCCGCGACGCTCAAAGCGGTCAGCGCCGCCACCAGCCACAGGTCGGTGCTTGCCGACCGTTCCGAGAGCCATCCGCCGACGACTGCTCCGACGGCCACACCGAACAGCCACGCAAAAAGAACGATTCCCCATGCAAACTCGCTTCCGAACATCAGAACCAGCGACTCGCGCAGCAGGAGGGATTGGGTCACAATCGCCTGTACACCCCAGGTCAGCACCAGCAAGCGTGTCCAGCTCTGATCGTAACGGCGGGTTTCAGGAAGCACGGAGCAACGTTCCTCAGCGTAGGTGCGGACAATGCCTTATTCGAACCGAACGCTCGATCGGTTATACTACACATTGGCGACTGGAAGGCGACCAATGCTCCCACACTCCTTGCGACGTAAGGCGCGACCGGCGGAACAGGTCAGCAGGACCGAGATGATACTCGGCCTGTCGATCTTGTTTCTCACCGGTGGAATTGTGACCGCATTCGTGTACGAGATTGCGGCGGATCGTCGCGCCCCCTCGCAGGCCGCGGCGGAGGATTCCGAGACGCCGCTTCCGAACGCGCAGAGCGGTATTGGACCGTCGGGCGCGACGAAGCCGTCCATTGCGGAACCGCCGTTCCCCGATCCAGGCATCCCAGGTTGGCGGTCGCCGCAGCGTATATCCCGCTACTCGCGTGAGAACCTCTACGTCAAGATCGATGGGCGGGCCGAGTTCTATTTGCAGTTGGGCATGGTCGCGATGACGTTCGGCGCCTATTCGTCGGTGGACGATTCGCGACGCACGGTGGATGTGTACCGGTACGATATGGGTGATCCGGCCAACGCCCTCGCTGTTTATCGAGCGGAGGCGGTGCCGGGCGCGACACCTGCGGCCGTAGGCGACGAAGGATACGAGATCGGTGGTGCCGTCTTTTTCCGGGAAGGTGCAAGCTACATCCAGGTGCTGCCGAGCGATTCAAGAGAAGCCGACGGGCGTGCGGCCCGTGGGATTGCCGAGCGCATCGCCGCGTGGATCGACCACGGCGCTCAGGCCGGAAGCGAAAGAGAGAGTGGGCGGTGACGGATCAGCCCCTCACAAGGCGAGAGATGCTTGTTCGCGGCGCCGGTGCCGTTGCCGCTGCGGGCGCCTTTACTGCCGGCGCCTACTTGTTGCACGATCCGACCGGTCAGGCCGGGCTAGACACGGGGACTCGCAAGGAACTGGTTCCGAAGAACTTCTTCGCCGAAATTGACTTTCCGCCGTCCAGCCCACGGATCAGCATCGCAACCGGAGGGGCGGAGCAGACCGAACAGATGGTCCGGGCGGCGGTTGCGGGGCTGGCGCCTTCGCGCGGAATCGCGCAGTTCATTTCCCCCGGCGATGTGGTTCTGATCAAACCTAACGTCGGGTTCGACCGCTCGCCGCACCTGGGTGCGACAACGCACCCGGAAGTGTTACGCGGGGTGATCCGGTTGTGCAAAGAGGCCGGCGCCCGCAGAGTCCTTGTTGCCGATAACCCGATCGAAGCTCCAGAGGCGTGCTTTGCTCGATCCGGTATCAGCGACGTTGTCCGAGCGGAAGGGGCCGAGCTTGTTCTGCCCGCTCCGGCCGACTTTGCGACGTTGGTCGTTCGTTCCCACCGCCCGGATCCTTTCCAAAGCGAAGCCCTGGGCCGCTGGCCGGTGTTCGCCACGCCCTTGGCGGCCGCGACGAAAGTCATCGGCGTGGCGCCGGTCAAGGACCACAATCTCTGCAGCGCCTCTATGAATCTAAAAAACTGGTACGGATTGTTGGGCGGGCGGCGCGATCAATTCCATCAGGCGATCCACCACGTCATCAGCGACCTGGCCATGGTGTTCAGTCCCACGTTGGTCATTGCGGACGCGACGCGGGTGATGATGAGCAACGGGCCGACGGGCGGGCGGGCCAGCGACGTGAGGCCCGGCGGGTTGCTAGGTCGGGCGGCGGTCGTGGCCTCTGTAGATCCCGTGGCGTGCGACGCTTGGTGCTATGAGAATCTTCTGGGGCGCGACCCGAATAACCTCGCCTACCTCGATTTAGCCTCTAGGAAGATCGGTCTCCAGATCGCCCAAGGCACCAGGCGATTCGGCGAGCGCAACTGGCGCATTTACGAACAGGAAAACAGGGTCGTCAGTACCGCGGTGTGACAGGATGGAACCGACCGTTCAGACCAAGGCGGATACACCCCTGACAGTGTTGGGCAATTCGTGTCGAAACGCCCTACGGATCACGACCGTTCGAGTCATCGTGCAGGCGTTGTTTTTCGCACTTTTTCTGTCTTTTATCGGTTTCACGACGTTCGCAGTCGTGGACCGGACGCCCCAATTGCGGAAATGGATTGACAAACTGCTGGAGAGCGATCCCCTGGTGATGATCTCCACGGCCCTTACGACACACACCGTCTATGGCGCGCTGTGGTTCTCTCTCGTTGTGCTCGTCCCTACGCTGTTCCTGGGGCGTTTCTTTTGCAACTGGATTTGCCCGCTGGGAACATTACAGCAGTTTGTCGCCTGGGTGTTTCGACGAGTAACCGGAAAGGAGGCCGCCGAAGCGAATCTCTATCGTCGAAGCCAGGAGTTGAAGTACGCTATCCTGGTCGCCATGCTCACGGCGGCCGCATTCGGCAGCCTGCAGATCGGTGTGCTCGACCCGATTGCTGCGATCTTTCGATCGTTCACTGCGGCCGTCATTCCGGCGGTGAGCGGACCGGCGCAACGCATTACCGGCGATCCTGGATTGTATCGGGGTGCTTGGTTCATCGGTTTTCTGTTCTTTGTGTTGGTGACCACCAGTCTGATCCAGCCCCGATTATTCTGCCGCGTTCTCTGCCCTTTGGGCGCTCTGCTCGGTGTTTTCAGCCGGTTCTCTTGGTGGCGTATCGAGCGCGACCCGGTTCGGTGTAACGGCTGCAACCGCTGCAAGCTGAACTGTGAAGGCGCGTGCGATCCGCACGGCGCGCTCCGCAAGAGCGAATGCTTCGTATGCTTCAATTGCATCGAAGACTGCCCCGAAGGCGCGATTCAGTTCAAGCTGTTCCCTCCGGCAAGTCACGAGGTGACCGGCGTTGACGTTCCAAGACGCAAACTGATCTTCGCCGCAGTGGCCGGGGCACTGTTTCCACCCTGGGTAAGAGCCACAGGCCGCACCACACGCGACTTTTCCTCTCAGGCCATCCGCCCGCCGGGATCGGTCGAGGAAATTGAGTTCCTGGAACGATGCATCAAATGCGATCAGTGCATCCGGGTCTGCCCGACCAACGTCCTTCAACCGGCGTGGTTCGAGAGCGGCTTGGAGGGGCTTTGGTCGCCGGTCCTCAACTTTCGCATAGGGCACTGTCAGTACCAATGCACCGCGTGCGGCGAAGTTTGTCCGACGGGGGCCATCCAGCGGATCTCGATCGCACAAAAACTCGGCCGCGCCGAGTTCGTCGATCAGGGACCAATCCGACTCGGAACCGCGCATTTCGACCTCGGCCGGTGCCTGCCCCACAGCAAGAATATCCCCTGCTCGGTCTGCGAGGAGGTTTGTCCCACCAGTCCGAAAGCGATCTACACGGAGCGCGTCATGCGCACGGTCCACGCGGGCCGAATGGTCGTGCGTTCGTCCACTGATGATAGCGTCACGGTTGGCGAGTGGACCAAATCCGACCTCACCGCCGCCCAACCTGCGCACTTCCGAAACGACGCGTGGAAGGGAGACGAGACTACGCCGTTCTACGTTTCCTTTCAAAATGCGGACGGGGTCACGGAAACCCACCGTATCACCGGCAATGACGCCGACACCGTGACGATCCAAGGCCGGTTCTCTCGGCAACCCGCGGCCGGGACACTGCTCCTTCTCCAGATGGAGCTGGCATTGCCGAAGATGGACACGGGCCTCTGCATCGGGTGCGGCATCTGTGAACGCCAGTGCCCCGTGGTCGGCGATCGTCGCGCGGTATACGTAACGGCCGAGGGCGAAACCCGTTCTCAGCACCACCCGGACCGTGATCGAAACCGATCCGTTATCCTGCGCCGTTGAACTCCTAAATTGGGACGCGCTGTGGGTGCCTTACGAGCGCGACGGTCTTGCTTTTATTCGACATGGGGTTCATGGTACAGTCGGGTTGTCCGCCCTATTTCGGATTGGGACGCGTGAAGCGAAAAAAGGCATGAGTACCCCCCGCAGCCATGACCTGCTACAAGACAGTCCCGGCAAGCGCCTATGCTTGTTGGGCAACTTGGCCATCGTCCGTGGCGCGGTGGAAGCGGGCGTCCAGTTCTACTCGTGCTACCCCGGCACGCCCTCTTCAGAGATCAGTGACACGATCGCTCAGTTCGCAGGCCGGACGGGGATTCTTTTCGAGTACTCCGTCAACGAAAAGATTGCCGTCGAGATCGCCTTCGCCGCGAGTCTGGCCGGGGCGCGCTCCATGTGCGGGATGAAACACCTGGGTTTAAACTACGCCCTCGACCCCGCCGCTACCATGCCCTACGTGGGGGTGGAGGGCGGAATGGTGATTGTCTCGGCCGGCGATCCGTCGGCCATCACCAGCCCCAACGAGCAGGACCAGCGTCATTTTTGCCGGTTTCTGTACTATCCCGTTTTCGATCCGGCCACCCCCGAAGATGCACGGCGTATGACCCGCTACGCGTTTGAGTTCTCAGAGAAGACGCGGCTGCCGGTCATTCTTCGTCCCACGACGCGCATCTGCCACAGCAGCGGCATGGTCGAGCTTGGGACGCTTTCGGACCAGCGAAGAGAGATCAGCTTTCACAAGAACCCGCCTCGTTACGTGCCTATTCCCTCCAATGCCCGACGCATGCGTACGGAGTTGAGCGACCGTTTTCGGCTAGCGGAGGAGTTGTTGAACGCCAGCGAGTTTTTTCCGCGGCGCGGTGACGGCCGGCGCGGGATCATCGCCGGCGGCGTCGCGTATGCCTACGTCTCGCAGGTCATCGACGAACTGGGTGTCGCGGGCGAAGTCTCGCTCCTTCAAATCGGCGCCTACCCGATCCCGGAAAGTCTGCTGGTCGATTTCCTAAACTCCGTCGACTCGGTGCTGGTAGTCGAGGAGTTGACGCCGTTCGTCGAGGAATGGGTGTGCGTCAGCGCGTTTCGCGCCGGGCGTATGATCCCGGTCTTCGGGAAGCACTCCGGCCACCTGCCCGTTGAGTTCGAATATTCGCCCGATCTCGTCGAGGACGCCGTCCGGAAGTACCTGGAACTCGGCGAACGGGCGAAGACTCCGGTGGTGATGCCGGAACTGCCGCCGCGTCCGCCCGTCCTCTGTCCCGGCTGCCCGCACCGAACCAGTTTCTTCCTCGTCAATAGGGTCTTTGGGAAACATACGGTCTACTGCAACGACATCGGTTGCTACACACTGGGGTATGGCGAACCGTTGCACGCTTGCGACGTGCTGTTGTGCATGGGCGCCTCGATTAGTCTGGCGTCCGGCATCGCCCGCACGACGGGTCAGCGAACTATTGCCTACATCGGCGATTCCACGTTCTTTCACAGCGGCCTCCCCGCGTTGGTAAATGCGGTCCAGGCCGACGACAAGATCACGGTTGTCATCCTCGACAACTACATCACGGCGATGACCGGCTTCCAGCCCAGCCCGACCACAGACACGAAAAGACCGAAAGGATCCGTCCCGACCGAGTCGCCGCCCGTCGCGGAAGACAACGGCCGATTCTCCATCGAGGACGCCGTGCGGGGGCTTGGGGTCCGGGAGGTATATTCCGTTGATCCGTTCGATGAGAAGGCGACGTTGGCCGCGCTCAAGCAAGCCGAACGCGGGACGGGCGTGAACGTCGTGATCTGCCATTCTCCGTGTGTTGTCCACGGACGGCGCACGACTCGACTCGGAAAGCGCACGCCGTACGAGATTAGTCAGGAACAATGCAACGCCTGTTCGCTGTGCGTCCGCGTGCTGGGTTGTCCGGCGATCCTGACCGAGGATGGGAAATACCGGATCGACGCAGACCTCTGTGACGGCTGCGATCTTTGTGCCCGCCTCTGTCAGCAGGACGCGATCCATGCCGTGACGCCGGAGCGAGTACATTGAACACGGGCAACGGGCGATGCTATCGGCGAGGCTGGCGAATCGTGATCACGGGCACGGGCGGTCAGGGTGTAGTCACGGCCGCGCGGTTGCTGTGCGACTGCTTCGCCGAGCGTGGCCACGAGGTAGTCAGCGGGCAGTTGCACGGAATGGCCCAGCGCGGCGGCGCCGTCCAATCCTCGGTCATCATCGACGGTGGGATCAGTCCCATGATCGCCGCTGGTCGAGCCGATTTCGTCGTCGGTCTTGAACCGGTCGAAACGGTGCGGGCGCTTCCACTGATGTCGTCGCGAACCACGGTCTACATGAACACTACGCCTGTGATGCCGTTCGTCCTCGCTCAACGAGCCGTGCGCGAGGGGCAGCCGCGAATACTTGGAGCGGTGCCGACAACGAAGACGCCTCTAGCCTTACAATCGAAATACCCGGAGGTCGCGGAGCTGGAAAGGTGCATTCGAGCGGTGACGAACAACCTGGTCAAGCTTGACGCCACACTGCTCGCTACGGAGGCAAGTTCCAGCGCCGGGTTGAACATGGTCATGCTCGGTTGTCTGCTGGGATCCGCCGGACTCCCCTGCACAACGGATGCCTTCTCCGATTTCGTCGCCGCCCGCAGCCCAGGCACGCTTCGAGAGGCGAACGTCAAGGCCTTCCGAATGGGCGTTGAAGCCGTTATAGCCGGAGATACCGGATGAGTCTGAAGGTCGGCATTGACGTCGGAGGAACGTTCACTGACTTTCTGGTCACTGGCGAAGGGGCCGCGCCGCGCGTCTACAAGGTCCCGACGACGCCCGCGGACCCTTCTATCGGCTTGATCGCGGGGCTTGAGGAAATCGCGGCCGGCTTGGGGATGAAAATCACGGAGTTGGCGCGATCAATCGAGACGATCGTCCACGGCACGACGGTAACGACCAACGCGGTCTTGACTGGGAACGGGGCAAAGACCGGTCTGCTGACCACTCAGGGGGTACGCGATGCGCTGGAAATGCGCCGCGGCATCCGAGAGGAACAGTACAACAACCGCTACACCAACGTCGCTCCGCTGGCGCCGCGCTACCTTCGCATTCCGGTGCGGGGCAGGTTGAACTATCGCGGGGACGAGCTTACCCCCTTGAACCTTGACGACGTGCGTTCGGCTGTCCGTCTGTTTAAGGAGGAACGCGTCGAGGCGGCGGCCATCTGTTTCATGAACTCCTTCGCCAATGCTCAGCACGAGCAAGAGGCGGCGAAGATCATTCGGGAGCAACTTCCGGACACATTCTTGACCGTGTCTGCGGATTTTTTGCCCTCCATTCGCTTCTATGACCGAGTCAGCTCCACCGTGCTCAACTCCTACGTCGGCCCGAAGTTCAGCTCCTATGTAGACCAGCTCCGCGCCCGCCTTCGTGAGATCAAGTTTGGAGGCGTGCTGCTCATCATGCAGTCCAACGGCGGGGTGATGTCTCCGGAGCTGGCCCGCGAGAGTCCCGCGCGCACGCTGCTTTCCGGCCCGGCGGCGGGACCGGAAGCGGGGCTGGGATACGCTCGGATGCACGGACACGACAGTTGCATCACCATCGACATGGGCGGCACGAGCTTCGACGCGGCGCTGGTGTTGAACGGCGTTCCCAGCGTGGTCACCGAGGGGGAGATCAATCGTTATCGTGTCGCGCTTCCCATGCTGAACATTGTCACCATCGGCGCCGGCGGCGGGAGCATCGGGTGGATCGACGAAGGTGGGCTCCTGCGGATGGGACCGCAAAGCGCGGGCGCCGATCCCGGACCGGTGTGTTACGATAAGGGCGGGAGCCGCCCCACATGCACCGACGCTGATCTGGTCCTGGGGTATCTCGATCCGGACTTCTTCGCGGGCGGGCGCATCAAGCTGAATCGCAAGGCCGCCGCTACAGCGATCGAAGAGCGGATCGCCAAACATATGGGGTTGACGATCGACGCGGCCGCAGCGGGGATGTGCAGGGTGATCAACACCAACATGGCCCAAGGCGTGCGGGAGATCTCCGTCAAGCGGGGTTACGATCCCCGGGAGTGCCCCCTGGTCGCCGCGGGTGGTGCGGGCCCGTTGCACGCCTGCATGATCTGCCGGGAGCTTGATATCCCGCTGTTCATCGTGCCCCACGAGTCATCCATCTTCTGTGCCGCAGGCATGTTGGTGAGTGATCTGCGCCACGACTTCGTTTCTTCGTTTGTTGCCGTCTTCGATCGGATCGATTGGAAAGAGCTTCATGCCGACGTGACGCGGATGGTGAACGAAGGGGCGCGTCTCCTGGCGCAGGAGAACATCCCGGAACGGCGACGCCGGTTTTCGCTTAACCTCGACTGCCGGTATGTTAAACAATACCACGAAGTGTCGTTCCCCGTTCCGATGGAGACGGTCCGCGACGCCGACGCGCACACCGTTGCAGCGGCTTTCCATGCCGAGCACCAACGAATGTATGGTTATTCGCTGGAGCGGGAGGGAACGCCGATCGAGTTGATTAACGTGCGCGTGCGTGCCACCGGCCTCACGGAGAAGCCCGCCCATGCCGAGGAACCCTATTCCGGTCCTGACGCAAGCAGCACCATCAAGGGAGAACGACCGATCTACGAGCTGGAAGAGCAGGCGTCGCGATTCGTCTCCGTGTACGACGGGCATAAGACCCGCTACGGTCATCGCATGGCCGGTCCGGCGGTGATCGAACAAGTGAACACCACGCTGTTGCTCACCGCAGGTTATGACTGCATTTGCGATCCGTACGGCAGCTTCGTGGTGTACCGGCGTGGTCGCGAGGACTGCCTCTCAGCCCAACTGCGGGAGAAAATCACGTGAGCGATGTCGATCCCATCCTCGTATCCGTGTTCGCCCGGGCCTTTAAGTCGCTCACCGACGAAATGAGCATTTCGCTGCAAAAGACCACCCGCTCGCCGATCCTTTGCGAAGCCAAGGACTTCGTCACCGGCCTGTACGACGCTTCCGGGAACATGCTCGAGCAGACGGAGAACTTACCGATCCTGTCTTTTTCGCTCGGGCCGGTCTGCAAATACATCCTTGATTACTTTGGAGACGACCTTCATCCCGGCGACATCATCTTCCACAACGACGTGTTCAGCATGGGCAACCAGAACAACGACGTCGCCGTGTACAAGCCCATCTTCTTTGAAGATCGGCTCGTGGCCTGGTCGGCGTGCAAGGGTCACCAAGCCGATATCGGAGGCGCGGTCGCGGGAGGATACAACCCCAACGCCACGGAGGTATGGCAGGAGGCCCTGCGCATCCCGCCGGTCAAGGTCTACGAAAAAGGAAAACTGCGCAAGGACGTCTGGGACCTGATCTTCGCCAACATTCGCTTCGACATGGTTCAGCACGACATGCGCGCCCAGATCGGTTCGTGCGTCGTCGGTGAACGCCGCATGGTGTATCTCCTGGAGAAGTACGGGCGAGAGTGTCTCGAAAAGCACAAGGAAGCCTTGTTCGCCTCAACGCGAAAGATGATGGAAGCCGAGATTGCGACCATCCCTAACGGCCGGTATCGAGGCGAATCGACGGTGTACTACGACGGCAAGAACCGGGACAAGCGGTACAAGATCCGCGTCCAGGTGATCGTCGAGGATCGACGGATTACGTTTGACTACTCGGACACCGATCCGCAGTCCGGCGCCTTCGTCAACGGCACGTTCACGTCCAGCGCCTCCGCGGCCATCCTGACCTTCCTGCAAATGGTCAACTCGGACATCCCTCACAATCAGGGGATGGTGGAGCCGATCCGGATCATTATCCCGCAGGGGACGATTCTCAACGCTGCGTTCCCAGCGGCCACCACCTATGGGAACCATCTATGTCCGGCAAACGCCGACGCCATCGCTCGCGCGCTGGCCCCGATCGTGCCGGAGCGTGTGACGGCGGGTTGGAACCATCTACTGTGCTCGCTGACCACCGGGACCGATCCGCGTAGAAACGACAAATTCGTGGACATCTGCTTTATGGGTCTGAAGGGCGGATCGGGGGCCGTGCGCGGCGTCGACGGTTACGACCACATCGGCATGATCGACGCGTCCGGCGGGCTGCTCGATCAGGACTACGAGATGTTCGAACAACAGACTCCGCATCTGCTCGTCCAGCACGAGTATCTCTGCGATTCGGCGGGTCCGGGCCAATGGCGCGGGGGATTGGGCGTTGAGACGCAGTTGGACATCGGGTCCGACGATACCCAAGTCGTGATCTTCGGCGACGGCGACGTCGAGCCGGCCTTCGGATTGTTCGGCGGAGGCAGCGGCAGCCTGAACTCGATCAAGCTACGCTATCCGGACGGCAAAGAATACGTTCCTCGCTGCCTGGACCTTGTCACCGGCGTGCCGAAGGGGACACGGTATCACCAGTTCGCCGGCGGCGGCGGGGGATACGGAAACCCGCATTCGCGTTCTTCGGAGCTGGTGGCACGGGAAGTGCAAAACGGGATCATCTCGCGGGAGACCGCGCGCAGCGCATACGGGGTGGTGCTCAAAGATGGCTCTTTCGAGGTTGATCAGGCCGAGACCGCCCGATTGCGGAAGGGCCGAACGCGGGAAGGTTCGTGAACAAATGGACTTTGCCCTGACCGACGACCAACAGCAATTGCGGGACATGTTCGCTCGGTTCTGCGACGAGCGGATCAAGCCCCGCGCGCAGGAGATTGACGAAGCCGGCGAGTTCCCGCATGAGTTGTTCGCGGAGTTGGCGAAGCTTGGTCTGTTCGGCCTGCGCTATCCCGAATCGCTGGGTGGCGTGGGATTCGGACTGCTCTCGTTTTGTCTGGCGATCGAGGAAATCGCCCGGGGTTCGCTGTCCTTGGCGGCCCTCGCTTCGATGCAGTCGGTGATGGGTACACACTTCCTATATGCCTACGGGAATGAGGACATTCAAGAGAGGCTTCTCAAACCGGCCATTCGGGGTCAGAAGATTGGGGCCATCTGCATCACCGAGCCGGACGCCGGCAGCGATTTGTCGTCCATTGCGACCTCCGCCGAAAAGACCCCGGAGGGTTTTTACTGCCTCAACGGGCAGAAAACGTGGATCACTTCCGCGCCGGTGGCCGACTTCTTTACGGTGTTCGCTCGCGCCGGTGAAGATCGGCGTTTGACGATCTTTCTGGTCGAAAAACACTTTCCTGGTTTGAAGATCGGCCGATCGATCGCCAAGATGGGGTGCCGGGCGTCGCCCACCTCGGAGGTTTTCTTCGACAACTGTCTCGTCCCGGAGGACCATCGTCTCGGCGAGGTGGGAGAGGGTGAAGGCGCGCTTCGCAAAATCCTATCCGACGTGCGCATCCTGACCGGGGCCCTGGCCCTCGGAGTCGCCCGCGCCGCCCTGGACGACGCGATACACTACTCCGCCGACCGCAAACAGTTCGGCAAACCGATCAATCAATTCCAGGCCATTCAGATTCATCTGGCGGAGATGGGTACGGACCTCGAAGCCGCGACCCATCTGGTTCATTACGCGGCCTGGCGGAAGGACGCCGGACTCTCCCACCAGCGCGAGGCGGCGATGGCCAAGCTCTTTGCGACCGAGCGAGCCGTGTCGATCTGCGACAAGGCCACACGGGTGTTGGGTTCTTACGGCTTTGCGATGGAGTTCGCCGCCCAGCGGTATTTTCGCGACATTCGATTTACCCTGTATGGCGGCGGAACGAGTGAAATCCTGAAACTCCTGATTGCACGGGAGATGGTGCAGGAATTGTCGATTGTCGATTGACGAATGTCGATTGAAAGAGCGTTGCGTTCCTGGTGCGAGAATCCGTTCTCGCACCCATTCTGGCGGGAATCCCTTCCCGCAACCTCGCAGGATCGGAATCCTGCGAACAGCGCGTGCGAGATAGGAATCTCGCACGAGCGGCAATCGACAGTGCGGAGGAGTCGGCAATGGTAGTGGATAGAAAGATTCGGGTTCTCGTCGCCAAGCCGGGCTTGGACGGGCACGACGTGGGTGCGAAAGTCGTGGCTCGGTCGCTCAAGGAAGCGGGTTTCGACGTGACCTACACGGGGCTTCGCAAGTCTCCGGAGGAGATCGTCCGCCGGGCGCAGGACCTCGACGTCGACGTGATCGGCTTGTCCCTTCTCTCCGGTTCTCATCTCTCGTTCTGTCGGCGGCTGCGGGCACTTCGCAAGGAGCACGGCCTCAGAGACGTTCTCCTGCTTGTCGGCGGGGTCATTCCGGAAAAGGACCGGCAGGCCCTGAAAGACCTCGGAGTGGACGGTATCTTCCCCGCGGGAACGCCGTTGGACTGCGTGGCGGAGTTCATTCGGACGAACGTATCATGAATCGCGAGAGCAGCTCCGAGATCAAACCGGTGGTCAACGAATCGGGCATCGAGATCAAGCCGGTTTACACCCCCGAAGACATCGCGGCCAGCGGTGGGTCCAAACGGATCGGCATGCCGGGTGAGTTCCCGTTCACACGCGGAATACATCGCTCCATGTACCGCAAACAGCCGTGGACCATGCGCCAGTACGCAGGGTTTGGAACGCCCGAGGAAACCAACGGCCGATTCCGCTATCTGATCGACAATGGCCAAACAGGTTTGAACGTGGCCTTCGATTTACCGACGCAAGTCGGACTGGACTCCGACGATCCCATGTCCGAGGGCGAGGTCGGGCGGGTGGGCATGGCCGTCGACACCTTGAAGGATTTCGAGATCGCCTTCGAGGGCATCGACCTGGACAAGATCACCGTGTCCCTGACGATCAACGGTGCGGCGCCGGCCCTGATCGCCATGTATTTCGCTATGGCCGAGAAACGCGGTTACGACGTTGCGCGGCTTCGCGGCACCGCCCAAAACGACATCCTCAAGGAGTTCATCGGACGAGGGACCTGGGTCTTTCCCGTCGAGCCGTCCATCAAGCTCGTGGGCGATACGATCCTCTACTGTGCAGAGAACGCCCCGCTCTACAGTCCGGTCAGCGTATGCGGCTATCACATTCGCGAGTCAGGCGCCAACCCCGTCGAGGAAATGGCGTACGCTTTTTGCATCGCCAAAGCCTACATCGACCACGTCCTCGCACGAGGCATGGCCATCGACGACTTCGCTTCACGGCTCTCCTTCAACTTCGACATCTTTGGAAACCTCTTTGAGCAGGTGGCGAAGTTCCGCGCCGCGCGGCGGCTTTGGGCGACGATCCTGAAGGAAAAGTACCACGCCGCGGATCCACGCTCCATGTGGATGCGCATGATTGCCGGCGGAGGAGGCGCGGGGCTGACCGTCGAACAGCCGCAGAACAACATCGTCCGCGGCGCCTATTACGCACTGGTTAGCGCCCTTTCCGGTACGCAAACCATGGCCCTGTGCTGCTACGACGAGGCCTACACCATTCCCTCGGAAGCCGCGGCCCGGATTTCCCTGCGGACGATGCAAATCCTGATGGAAGAGACCGGACTCTGTGATACGGTTGATCCTCTGGCCGGCTCTTATTACGTGGAGACGCTCACCAATCAGATGGAAGAGCGAATCCGTGCGGTGATGGCCGAGGTCGACGCCCAGGGCGGAATCGTCAAGGCGATCATCGAAGGACGAATCCAGGACGCCGTCTCCAGACAGGCGTTGGATCGCGTCAGGAAGCTTGAACGGGGCGAAACCCGCAGGGTCGGCATGAACTGTTACCGGACGGAGGAGGACGAGGAGCGGCCCATCGAGTTCCATCCGTTCAAGGAAGAGGTGGCCGCGGAGCAGATCGCGCGTCTGGACCGCACTCGTGCGGAGCGGGACCACGACGCCGTCCGGCGGGCCCTCGATCGCATGCACGCTGACGCCGACAAGGAACGGAACGTCATGCCGGCCGTGGTCGAGGCCGTCAAGCAATATGCCAGCGTTGGCGAACTCACAAAGTGTCTCGTTGAAGTCTACGGACGGTACCAGGAACCGGTTTATCTGTAGGGGGGGGGGAGGACCGTGACAAAGACGTATGTTGCGGCGCAGACGGTGGAGGAGGCCGTTCGGGCCCTCTCCCAGACGGGAGCGACGATCTTCGCCGGCGGCACCGATCTCATGCCCCGTTGGTTTAGGAACCTCGTCCCCAAGCCGACGGCCGTCGTCGATATCAAAGGAGTCGAACAGCTCCGAAGCATCAAGCTGGCCGACGGCGACGTAAGCGTCGGCGCCTGCGTTCTGATGAGCGAGCTGGAAACCCATTCGATCATCCGCGCGGCTGCGCCGATTCTGGCCGAAGCGGCGGCGCGCATCGCCTGTCCCCAGATTCGCAACCGCGCGACGGTTGGAGGCAACCTCTGTAACGCGTCGCCCGCCGCCGATGCCGCCGTGCCGCTGCTTCTATTGGACGCCGTTCTCGATGTCGCGTCATCCGGCTCGAAGGGTCTGGCTACGCGCGAGATACCGATCGCGGAGTTTTTCCGCGGTCCGGGTTCCACCGCGCTTCGGCCGGGCGAGGTGTTGACGTGCATCCGGTTCAAACCGCTTCCGACAGGATCGTTCTGCGCATGGGATAAGTTCGGAACGCGCCCGGCGATGGAGATCGCCGTCGCCTCCGTCGGCGTAGTGCTTCATCGCGTGGAGGGTCGGGTGGTCGGCGCGAGAGTGGCTTACGGTTCGGTCGCGCCGATACCGCTGCGCGGACACCAAGCCGAGTCGGCGCTGATTGGCCGGCTCTTGAGTGACGAGGTTGTCGATCTATGCGTGACCGCGGCGCGAAAGGAGATCTCGCCCATCACTGACGTCCGAGCTAGTGAAGGATATCGCCGGGAGATCGTCGGGGTACTCCTGCGAAGGATGCTGGAAAATGCGGCAGGTTTCTGACACCATCGACGTTGCGTTCACCGTCAACGGCGAGACCGTGCATCTTTCGGTTTCGCCGGATACCTCACTCGTGGACGCTCTTCGTGACGACTTGGAGCTGACCGGCACCAAACAAGGCTGCGGCGAAGGCGAGTGCGGCGCGTGTTCCGTTCTTCTGAACGGTAAAGTAGTCAACAGTTGTCTGGTCCTGGCGGTGGAATGTGCCGGAGCGGAAGTTCTCACCATTGAGGGACTCGGACGGATGGGAAAGCTCCATCCTCTTCAGGATGCATTTGTCCAAAACGGGGCGGTCCAGTGCGGTTTCTGCACTCCAGGGATGGTCATGGCGGCCTACGCTTTGCTCCAAGAGAATCCCTCCCCCTCGGAGGCAGATGTACGGCGTGCCTTGGAGGGAAACCTCTGCCGATGCACGGGCTATCGAAAGATCATCGACGCCGTAATGGCGGCGGCCAACGGAGGTCCACGCCATGATTAAGACGGCTGTCGACGCAGGCGCCGGGTCGATCACCGGACGGAAGACCGGCAAGAAGACCCTGATCGGCGGACGCATTCCTAAGCTCGATGCCCCGGAGAAGGTCGCCGGTCTCACCCGCTACTTGGAGGATATCAAGCTGCCGCGGATGCTGTACGGGAAAATCCTCTTCGCCGACCGACCCCACGCCCGCATAGTGGGAATCGACACGGCCGCAGCCAAGGCGATGCACGGCGTTCGTGCGGTGCTCACCACTGCCGACATTGAGCTTGTACCGTTCGGGTTTGGCGGGGACAACACGGCCCTCAAGACCGGAAAGGTCACCTGCATCCGCGACGAAGTGGCGGCCGTCGCCGCCGACACGCCGGAAATCGCCGCCGCGGCGATCCTCGTCATCAAGGTGATCTACGAAGACCTACCCGCGGTGACCTCGCCTGAAGAAGCGCTCGCCGACGGGGCGCCGGTCATTCATAAGAAGACGCCTGACAACGTCCCCTTCCGCTTCGACTACCTGCACGGCGATATCGAACAGGGCATCCGCGAATCGGACGTGATCGTCGAAGACACGTACACTTTGCAACGTGCTGCTCATTGTTGCTTGGGACGGGCGGGGATCATTGCCCGGTTCGAGGCCGACGGACGGCTCACGTTGCATTCGCTGACCCAGGTGCCCTTCTCGTATAAACACGACTTGTCACGCATCGTCGGCGTCCCCCCAGAGAAAATCCGCGTCCTCCAGCCGCCCATCGGCGGCGCGTTCGGCAGCAAGCTGGACATTCATCCGTTCGAGCCTATTTGCATCTTCCTAGCCCGGGCGACGGGGCGACCCGTTCAGATCGTTTTCACGCGCGAAGAGGAGTTCCTGGCGACGCCCACCCGTCAACCGATGGTCATTCATCTCAAGAGCGGCGCCCGCAAGGACGGCACGTTTACTTTCCGCGACGTGCGTATGACCCTCGACAACGGCGGGCGTACATCCTGGGGTGCCACTACGCCCTGGATCAGCATGCGCACCTTCTCCTCGCTCTATCGTGTTCCACACGTTCGGCAACACGTAGACGTCGTCTACACCAACAACATCTATGCCTGCGCCTTCCGCGGTTACGGCAACCCCCAAGCGACCTTCGCCCTCGAGTCCCAGATAGACCAACTCGCCGATCGACTCGGAATGGACCCCTTGGAGATTCGACTTAAGAACGCTCAGGAACCCGGCGAAACAACCGGGCAGGGCATGGTTCTGGGCACCTGCGGTTTGGCGGAATGCCTAAAGACCGCAGCTCGCAACGCTGGGTGGGACGTGAAACACTCGCCTCTCCGAAAAACGCTTGTGCGAGATGCGCTGGTGCGAGATTCCAATACGCTGGTGCGAGATTCCAATCTCGCACCAGCTCGCGTGTGCGGAATGGGTATGGCCTCGCTCTTCCACGTCGGCGGCGGCGCGAAAATCCAACGCTCCGACGGGTGCGGCACCATGCTCAAGATCGACGACTTCGGCGGGGTCACGGTGCAGACCGGGGCCTCGGAGATCGGACAAGGGTCCGAGACGGTCATCGCCCAGATCGTCGCCGAAGAACTCGGGCTGCCGGTATCCAACATTCGCGTACTGAACAGCGACTCCGACTTCAAGCCTTGGGACGTGGGCGTTCACGCCAGCCGCACCACGTTCATCGCCGGCAACTCCGCACAGCGTGCGGCGCGCGAAGCCAGAGGCAAACTAATGGAAGGGGCTGGCCGACATCTACATCGAAACCCGGATGAGCTGGACCTCGCCGATGGAAATGTCACCGATCGCGCGACCGGCGAACCGCTCGAATCCATCGGCAAGATCGTTCGGTCCATGCACTTCGGCGGCAAGCACGAGATGATTATGACTTCCCACTTCTACGAACCGCCCAGCGAGATGCCCGACCAAGACCACAAGGGCAACGTCTCCGCCTGCTATGCTTTCGGAACGCATGTGGCCGAAGTTGAGGTGGACCTCGATACCGGCGTGGTGAGGGTGCTGGGGATCAGCGCCGCCCACGACGTGGGTAGAGTCATCAACCGTATGGGAATCGAGGGACAAATCGAAGGCGGCATCGCCCAAGGCATCGGATACGCCTTGTATGAGGAGGTTAAAGTCCAGGGCGGCCGCGTGCTGAACCCAACATTCACCGACTACAAGCTCGTGACCACGCGTGAGGTCCCCGAGTTGAAGATCGAGTTCATTGAAACCCACGACCCGGCCGGACCGCACGGCGCCAAGGGCGTGGCCGAGGCGCCTCTGGTTCCCGTGGCCCCGGCCATCGCCAACGCCATCTTCAACGCCACCGGCGTACGCATCACTGAGCTGCCCATGACGCCGGAGCGGGTGCTGGCGAAGTTGCGGGAGGCCCGCAAAACTCTGGTGCGAGAGACGCTAGTGCGAGAGACGCTGGTGCGAGATTCCAATCTCGCACCAGGGCGCGGCGGTGACATTCATGGATAGGCTTACGGTCCTTTCGCTCGAACAAGCCTTATCGCTGTCCTACGCGACGCAACGGTTCGTGCACCTCGGCTGGCGGGTGATCCGCATCGAAGCCACGCCCTCCGTTGGTGCGAGAATGGATTCTCGCACCACACTGCCCGGCGACCCCAACCGGTACGTCGGAAAGGCTGCGGGCAGCGTGGACCGACGCGCCTACTTCATCGGCCCCAACGTCGGCAAGGAGGCTATCGCCCTCAACCTCAAAGAGCCTGAAGGCCGCGACCTCCTCAAACGCCTGATCGAAAAACTCCCCGTGGATATCTTCGCCTGCAATACTCTCCCGAGGCGTTACGAGGAGTTGGGCATCGACTACGAAACGCTCAGCGCCGTGCGTCCGAGCCTGGTCTGGGCGGGACTCTCCGCAATGGGGCCGGAGTACCCCGACGCACCGGGTTACGATCCGGCGTTGCAGGCCCTGGCCGGCTACATGGACCTCACCGGCGACCCCAACGGTCCGCCGACTCTGTGCGGGGTGCCATTCGTCGATCTGAAGGCCGGGGACGAAGTCTTCGCCAACGTCTGCCTCGCCCTGGCCGAAAGGGAGCGCACCGGTAAGGGCAGCCGGATCGACGTGTCCATGCTCCAGGCCGCCGCCTCCTGGTTGGTGACCACCATTCCCCTGCTCGATCTGGGTTATGAACCGGCGGAAGTCCGCCGAAGCGGCAGCGAGCATCGCGAATTCGTCCCCGTGAACGTCTACCCCACCGCGGACGGCTACGCATATCTGGCCATCGGCAACGACGTGCAGTGGTCGCGCTTGACGTCGGTTGACGGATTCGGCGGCCTCGCCTCCACGGCGCGAGTGACCAACGAGGGACGGCGGCAGGAACGAGAATCGATCCACCGGGAGATCGGCGCGATCACCCGACGTGTCAAGACCCAGATGCTGGTGGACCTGCTGAGCTCGAAGGGACTCGTCATCGCCCCTATCCACACGGTTCCCCAGGCGATCGAGTACCCGGCCATTCGCGACACGCTGCTCGAAACGAAGACCCCGACCGGGGCCAAAGTGCGTCTCCCTCCGCCTTCGGTCGAGTGCGAGCATTTAGCCGCGCACGGGCGGCGCCTTGCGTATGCGCCCGCGTATGCCGAGCATACCGATACGGTGCTCCAGGAGATCGGAACAAAACCGGATGAGATCACCCGACTGCGTAACTGCGGGACAATTGCATGATTCGTTGGTGCTTGAACGCCGTTCCCGTATGCAAGAGGATGTGACAAACATGCGTTTCGAGAAGGTTTACATTCCCTACGGTGCGTATTGGTGCTCGCCGTTTTGTCGCTGGCAGGGCAGCTTTGGACATCTTCATTCGCTGAAGTTCGCCGCCGAAGTGGCCGTCCGAGCACTCGCTGAGCGAAAGATTCCCGCCGACGTTCTTGACGGTCTGTTCCTCGGGATGACCGTCCCCCAGCAGTCCAGCTTCTACGGAGCGCCGTGGGCCGCCGGTTTGATCGGCAACCCGAACATCACCGGGCCGACCATCAGCCAGGCGTGTGCAACGTCGGGAAGGGTCATAGCCAGCGCCGCGGCCGAGATCGAGCTGGGTGCGCACTCGGCGATCCTGGCCCTACTGTGCGACCGGACCAGCAACTCTCCGCACATCTATTACCCGAATCCCTTGAGCGCCGGCGGGATCGGGGAGAAGGAGGACTGGATCTGGGACAACTTCGGCAACGACCCGTTCGCGAAAAACGCGATGCTTCAGACGGCGGAGAACGTGGCCGCCAAGTGCGGCATCGACAAGACGGCTCAGGATGAGACGGCCCTGTTGCGCTATGAGCAGTACCAGGACGCCCTGCGGAACGACTCCGCGTTCCTCAAACGCTTCATGGTTACCCCGCTACAGGTCAAGGATCCGTCCGGGCGAAAGGTCGTGGCCACGGTCACCGGCGATGAGGGCGTTTTTGCGACGACGGCCGATGGTCTAGGCAAGCTCAAACCCGTTCTCCCCGGCGGGACCGTGACTTATGGCGCCCAGACCTACCCGGCTGACGGGAACGCCGGCGTGCTGGTGACGAGCAAGGAGAAGGCCGCTGAACTTAGCCGCGATGCCAAGGTCACGATTCGGATTGTCTCCTACGGCCAGGGGCGCGCGGACAAGGGGTTCATGCCCATGGCCAACGTGCCCGCATCGGGTCAGGCCCTTGAGCGAGCCGGCGTCCGCATGAAAGACATCAAGGCCGTCAAGACGCACAACCCCTTTGCCGTCAACGACATCTACTTCGCCCGGCAGATGGGCGTCGAACTGTCGGAGATGAACCGCTACGGAAGCTCGTTGGTGTGGGGTCACGCGCAGGCGCCGACGGGCGCGCGACTCCTTATTGAACTGATCGAGGAACTCGTGTCCGTGGGAGGCGGGTACGGACTGTTCACGGGGTGTGCCGCCGGAGACACGGCCTTGGCGATCGTCATCAAAGTAAACTAGCGGGAGCTACCCGAATGGGAATGCTGAGCTGCGTGGGCGAACGAGAGGTGGATATGGATGTACTGTGCCTCTCGGAAACCTTGTACGCCTTGTCATCAAAGGACTTACCGTTTGGGGGCATCCTTTTGATGCAGTTTTGCAACTTCGGGCGCTGGAACACTCGGCTCAGGTTCCGATCGGCCGTCGCTCACAATGAATGAACGGGTGAGTCGCAAATCTACAGGTGCGGCGTTGCGGGGACAGGTGTTGCAGCGGAGAATGGAACGAACGAAGCCGTAATGGTTTATTGACCGCGGAACGATGGTACAACCAAGCAGAGGAGGAGATCCGCATGACCAAGGCGAAGGAAGTCATTTTGCAACAGTTGCGTAGCGGTCAAGATTTGTACGAAAAATTCACGGCGGACCTGGCCGACCGGGAATACTTCGTGTCGCCGGCGGAGGGCTGCAACCATACCGCTTGGCTGGTGGGTCACGTGGCGTGCTCGGAGGACTCCTTGGTTTCACAGGTCACCGGAGGTGCGAAGCGGATTCCGGACGCGTCGCACGAACTGTTCAAGGCCGGCTCGAAGTGCGTAGGCGACGCGACGAAATACCCCTCGCGGGCGCAAATTGATAAACTGTTTCACGACAGCCGGGCGAACACGATGGAGGCGCTTACCCGGTATGATGATCGCCGATGGGACGAGCCGTCGCCCGAGGGCTGGGACAAGTCGGTGTTCCCGACGATGGGGGCTATGTGGGGCTTGCAGGGAACGCACCAGTTCTGGCACCTTGGGCAACTTACGGTCTGCCGACAGGTGATGCGGAAGAAAAGCGTTCTTGTCTAGGGTGTGCGGACGGGGGTGGATGGCCACGGTTTGAACGTACCGCCGTCGCCGGGTATAGTGCTGGGACAGGCCGGGTCATTAGTAGGCGTGCGCCGGTTCGCGGGTGCCGGATCGCGATCTCGCCGTAAGGCTTGCGGGCCTTCCGGCTGACCGGGTGACGCGGCGGCCGCGAAGCTTTGCGTCGTTCGCCCCAACGCTCAAGGGCGTTGGTGCTGAGGAATGGGCGTCCATGAACGTGAAACTCATCATGTTCCGAGAGGACGGTTCTCGGCGCGAATTTTCGCTGGGTTTGGGAGCGACGACCTTCGGCCGGAAGGATGATTGCACGATCCGCATCCCGCTGGGCATAGTGTCACGTCGCCACGCAGAAGTAGTGGTGGACAAAGACGGGGCGGTGTTACGCGATCTTGGGGCGGCTAACGGCACCTACCTGAACAACCGGCGGGTGACTGAAGAAGACCTCGAGGCCGGTGACCAGATCGTGATCGGGCCGGTGGTCTTTACCGTGCAAATCGACGGCGAGCCGAGCGACAAGGAAATACTGAAGATCAAGACCAAACTGCCTTCGGGCAAGGGAGCGGAGCGGGGCGCGGGGCGAGTGGGGACGTCCAAGCACGTGTATATGTCCGACGAGGAGATCGATCCGATCTCGGCCCTCGAAGCTCTCGCTTCCAGCGCGGATCAGACAGCGATCGACCCTGAAGAGGATGAGTAGTATCGATCCGACGAATCGTTCGCGCTATATTTTTACTGGGCTTTTGTTCACTTTTCTATTACCGGTGGCGGTGTGAATCCCAATCCTCCGCGTAAAGATGCCACCCGCACGGCTCTACTGCTGTTGATCGCCACAGGTGTGCTCGTGGCGTTCATCCTCGGTCTGGGCGACTTTCGCCGGCAACGCTTCGCGCTGGACCAACTGCGCTGGCATGCGAACAATTACGAACGCCGAATCGGCGCCGGCGGGGTGATGCCCCTCAACTTCGACCCGGACGTTCCGCCGGAGGGGCAACGAAAGATGATTCCCTTGCAGTGGTTGGACCGAGCGTCGGCGGCCAAGCTTCGGGGGGGCGATCGGACCGTGATAGTGGCGCAGACGATCCCGATCTTACAAGTCTTTGGATACGACGGACGGGCGGTGATGACGTTCAAAGGCGGGAAGCTCACCGTGGAGTGGATGACGCTGCCGCGGTTCGAGGCGTTGTGGGCCGCGCAAAAAGAATTAGTTGATCGTCCGGCTGCGGAAAAGGCGGTCGACACGCCGACAGGCCCGTAACTTCGCGCGGGTTCCGGTGTACCCTTCAGAGGGCTTCGTGAGAGCGGTAGTCTTCGAGCGTACATTTTCTCATGGGTCGACGAGGTCGAAAGGCGGCGGCGATTGCGGCGTCGGGCGAACCGACGGAGGCGCGGGAAGCGCTCGAGCATCGTTGGCGTGATCGGCTGATCGTCGAGCCGCGTCTTGCGACGTTGGTGACGGCCGAGGGGGGGCGTCGAGAACCGTTTCATCGTTGGATTCCGTACAAGCAGGGATTCTCGCCGGGGCTGGTGCGGCAGTTTCTAGGCGAAAACCCACGAACACCCAAAGAGTGGGCGTCGCATCCGGTGTTCGATCCGTTCTCCGGATCGGGAACGTGCGTGGTGGAATGCGCGGAGCATGGCGTATGCGCGCTTGGGGTCGAAGCAATCGCGGCACTAGTGTTTCTCGCACAGGCCAAGTTCGAGCGAGAGTTTCCGCCGCTGCCCCCTGGTGCGAGATTGGAATCTCGCACCAAGGCGTCAATGTGGCAGGAGATTGCGGATCGAGTCGAGTTGCCCGTGCATCGCGCCGCGTTGATGCTCGCCGTGGGTCGGCAGCATACGACGGCCGGTCGAACGAACCGAGGTGCCGGGCCTTTGGAGGTCGTACTCGCCGAAGTCGCGGTGATGATGCGCGACGATCTGTTCCATCCTCTTCCACAGGTCAACCGGGTAGAAGTCGGCGATGCGCGGCGGATCCCGCCGATCGACGACGGCGCGATCGGTGGGATTCTTACTTCGCCGCCGTACCTTTCGCGGCATGATTATGCGCAGATCACCAATCCGTATGAGATGGTCTACCGCTATTGGCATGCCGGACAGGTGTGCCACTGCTGTGTCAGCAGTGGCGTATCGAATACGAATCACACTGCTCACAGAGCAGTGGCACACGGGGAGGTGGAGCAAGTTCGGGCCGGTCCTCGCAGTCGCGGAGAGGGTCATCCGTCAAGAACTGTCGCCGCGGCCGAGGAAGCGGCTGAATGGCTCATGAAGATTGGGCAGGCGAAGCTCGCGGGCGTCGTGCGGGGATATATCGAAGACATGACGCTGGTGTTGCATGAGTGTCATCGTACGCTCGCTCCGGGCGGGGTATGTTGGATGGTGGTCGGTGGGGCGAGGATCAAGGACGTGTACGTGCCGTCGGATTTGATGGTCGCCGAAATCGCGGAGGGATGCGGTTTTAGGGTGGAGGCTATTCGCGTTGCGCGCGATCTGGTGGGCGCGGCGCGAAAGTTCGGACGATTGGGACACGTCGCGCCGAGGGAATCGCTGCTCGTCATGCGCCGCGCGTGATGATGTGGATCAACGCCGTCCGCTCCGGTCAACCAGAGTTATCCGCTCGCAGACCAATTGCAGGTTAATCAGGGACAGTCATCGGGGACGACGCATCCATGGACAGTTGCAGGCGGCAGCCGGCTTCGATCGCCCGCAGGTTTTCCTGGGCGTAACGACCGGACACACATTGCTTTGCCGCCGCAAGCAGCGTATGGGGTTCGATCCATTTTCCGTGGACTAACGCCGCCGTAACGATCACCAGCGCGGCGGACGCTTTGTCCGCGACCTTGCCGATCGTTCGAAGATCGAACCTCCGAACCTCGGCGGACACCGGCGGCAATACGAGCGAGCCCTCGGCCACCACCAAGCAGCTTGGTTTCAGGGAGGAAACTCCGGAAAGTCTCCGCAAGCCGTCTTCGCTCAACACGACGACAACATCCGGGGCGTCCATTCCGGTGTACTGAATCGGGACGTCTGATACAACGAGGTTCGAGATGGAGTGGCCCTTTCGCACGGTGATGGGGAAGTCGTCGTGTTGGGCCGTGAATACGCCGCCCGCTACGAGGATCTCGCCGATCACTCCCACCGCCGAGCGAACACGTTGCCCGGCCGAACCCGCAACGCAGATTTCCGTCCGCCCGCGCCAGGTAATCGACCTGCCTTGCTCCGACGCCCCGCTCGCTGCCGCGGGGTCACGCTCGACCGTGGGACAAGGCTCAGTTTCCGCAGCAGGCCGGGGAATCGAGCGAAGCAAGCCAAACGGAAGCTCCAACCGCTCTGACAGCTCCACCAGCGCCGGGGGGCTGAGTTTGTTCGTGGGCACATAGTACGCCACACACAATTCCCACAGGTCTACCAACGCAAAGCCCGGCGACCGCAGGGCGGCCTCAATGACCTCGCCGCACGTTCGATCATGGGCGCTGCAACGGGCCACGTGCGACGCGCCGTTGACCATGACGGTCTGACAAACATCGAAGGGTGAATCGACGACGCCGTCCGGCGTTGTGGCTGTGCACCCGTGGGGCGGTGTGGTGGGCGAGTGCTGGCCGCCGGTCATCCCGAAGTTGAAGTTGTTGCACACCAAGACCTTGATTCCCACGCCTCGGCGGGCCGAATGAACGAGATGCGCCGTGCCGATCCCGCAACCCCCGTCCCCGATCAACACGATCACCATCAAGTCGGGCCGGACGCGCTTGATTCCTTCCGCGTATGTGAGGGATCGCCCGTGCAGGCCGTGGAAGGTGTGGCACGAGAAATAGCGGTCGGCAATCCCGATGCAGCCGATGTCCGATACAAGACAAACTTGTTCGGGCTGCAGACCCATGCGCTCCAGTGCCGCGCCGATTTGCTCCAGCACGATCCCGTGCGAGCAGCCCGGGCAGAAGCTCATATCGGCACGTTGCGTCGTCACCATCGGCATCGGGGCGTTCCTCCTAGGCGGTTGTGCGATACGAAGATGGCTCTCGGACGTGCTCGACGATGCGTTGCGGGGGAATCAACCGGCCATCAAAGCACAAGATCGACTCGATCGCCGCTTCGCCGACAAACCCGCGAAGCACGTCGCCGTATAGTCCGATGTTCAACTCCGGCACGATTACCCGCCGGACCCGCGGGGTCATCGCGCGACGCAACATACGATGCGGGACCGGCCACAGGCTGTAGATCGTCAGATGCGACACCCGCATGCCCGCGGCCCGCAACGCCGCCACGGCTTCGCGAGCCGCACCGTCTGCCGCCCCATAGGAAACGATAAGCGTCTCCGCCTCGGCGTCGAGATCGACATCGACGTATTCCAAGGATTCCCCTGGTGCGAGATTGGAATCTCGCACCAGCATGATTTTCTCCCGCAAGTGCGTCAGTTTTCGAGCAATCTTGGCGCGGTCGATGGTCAGCACCCCGGTCTCGTCATGGATGGAACCGGTGAAACGGACACGCTGCCGCCCGCCGATGGGGGCGAAGGCCGGCACATCCGCTGGTTCCTCGATCGCATACGGCACGAACGGCGCGTCGGCCGCAGCAGGCTTTCGCGCGATCAGCGGAGAAAGCTGAACTGCGTTGAAATCCACCGTCTGCCGCGTGAGGGAAATATCCTTGGAGGCGAGAACGATCACCGGTGTCCGCAGCCGCTCGGCGATGTTGAACGCCTCATACGTCAATCGAAAGGCCGACGCGGCGTCGGTCGCGGCAAGCACCGGCAGGGGGAACCCGCCCGCGGTGACGTGGCGGGCGAACACGATGTCGCCGTCGCCCGTCGTGGTGGCCCCGCCGGTTGCCGGACCCATCCGCTGGCAGTCCACGATTACCAGTGGAACCTCGCCCATCTGCGCAAGCCCGATGTTCTCACTGTACAGACTCAGCCCGGGGCCCGACGACGCCGTCATCGCCTTGGCCCCGGCCATCGCCGCCCCGATGCACTGTCCGATCGCCGCGATCTCGTCCTCCGTTTGGACGCCCTGCGCTCCTCTCTCGCTCAGGGCCTGGATCATGTCGCTGCAAATCGAACTCGCGGGTGTAATGGGATATCCAGCGAAGAAGTTGCACCCCGCCCGTAAGGCTCCTCGCACGATCGCCTGATTGCCGGTTAAGAACTCATTCATCGCGGACTCTCATACTGGTGCGAGAATCCGCTCTCGCACCCACTCTCGTCATACAATGTTTGCCCCAAAATCACATTCGTCTGACGACGATGCATTGTACAAAATGACATGCATCGAAACAATACACCGAGTATGGTGGGTGTGGAGTGAAACCCGCGCCCCTGCCCTCTCTCTGAAAGAGAGAGGAAGGTTATGGATAGGGTTCAAGGCCGGGTGCCTTCGGCCAGACGGATGAACACCTCCGAGCGTTTTAGGGAGTCGAGGAATTGTACGTCGCACACTCCCATTTCAAAACGACAGACACCGGTCATCGGGCACCAAGTGCACGGCGAAAACGTGCCTAAGCGGTACGGTCGGACCGCTACATCGCCGTCTAATACACGGTCTGACAGTTCGCTGAGCTTGGCGCGGGTGTGCGCCAGCGTGTTCAGGAAGTCGGCCCCGGCTGTGGCGTCGGTAGATTCAACGTAGCCGATCGCGCCATCTTTCTTGCGAAAGAAGTTGTATTCGGCGGACCTGCCTCCGTCGAACGTCCGATCTAATGCGTGGAACTTGTCCGCTAGTAGGATCCCTCGCGGACGAAAGCTCCCTTCTAGCGCCGCTTCGCGTGATTCTTCTTGGTCGTCCGGATGATCGACCTTTTGGTACTTCGATGCCAAGCTCACGAACAGCGCCCCGATCGGTTGGATCGGTCGCGCTACGAGTGATTGGCCGCGCTCAGCCAGAACCAACAAATAGGCTAGGAGCTGAAGTGAAAGCCCGTGGAACACTTTCGACATGTCTAGCCGTTTGTTCCGAGTGTCTTTGTAGTCTATGACCACGCCCAGAAGATCATCCCCGAGTTCCGCCAGGTCGACTCGATCGATGAAGCCGCGAACCAACACGCGACGACCGGCGGGCGTTGAAAGTTCGAGGGCGGGGAGTCCTCCGAGGTCGTCGAATCCGAACGGCAACTCGACGCGGCGAGGCCTGGCGGAGCCTGAGGAAGCCACTCGGCGTTGCGCCTGGATCACCCGCGCCAAATGCCTTGCCGACCGCCGGTACAGATACGCGTCGCGGGCATTGTAAAGCACTCCTCCCTCCGGGAGCCGGGTGGCTACACGCTCACAGCTTTCGCGCAGTCCGCCAAGTATATCTCCGTCGCTCAACTGATCGAGGCCCTTCCCGCGCGACGACAGGACGTCGATGAAGTCTTCAAGAATCCCGTGGTGTATCTTTCCGATGTCGACGGGCTTCACCGTCGCTTCGACGCGCTCTCGAAGTCTCAAAACGTGCTTCACAAAGTATTGAAACGGACAGGCAGCGTAGGTTTCCAATTGCGAGACGCTGGTCCGCAGAGGTCCGGCGAACAATCGCTCGATCGTCGCTGGAGAAATCCGCGCATCTTCCCGTTCGCCGAGCGAGGCTAGCGCCCGAAGTGACACGGCATCCAGCGATAGACTCTCGCGAACCCCGTCGTACAACTCGTTCCATCGTCCGCGTGCGGCTGAAGGCGTCGTCCCACGACTCACGGGTCGGGACCCTCCCTCCTCGGTCGGCTCGTCTGACGGGTCTGATTCGGTTTCGTCCATCGCGAGCGGCGGGCGGGAGCGAAACTCCATCGTCAACCGTCGCCTCAAATCTGACGTGCAGAGCAAGTCCCACATGGAACGAGATCGCGCGGGGTCGCTCACAACCGTTGCCGTCAGACCGGGACAGGCAGCAAGAAGGGAGTCGACAAACGGCGAGGGCCGTAGCGTCTTGCCCTCGTCATCCGCCGTCGCGTACGTCACCACCAGCACTTCGCTGGCCCGGGTCAGGGCGATGTAGACCAGCAACGACTCATCCAAGACCCGCTCACGAGAAGGCGCTCCGACGCGAACACCGGCCGTCAGAAGCGCAGCGCGGTCGTCGTCGTTAAGGATGGAATCCTCAGCCGGTCGCTTTGGGAAAACTCCGTCGTTGAATCCGAGGACAACCGCCGCTTTGATGTCCGGGTGGCGGCTGCGCTCGATCGAGCCGACGAGCACCTGGTCCACCGTCGGGGGGACGAGTCCGAGCGTTAGTCCCGACAACCCGGCCTCAAGGGCGTCGGTGAATTCGTGGATAGTGAGCGTCACATCTGAGAAGGCGAAGGCAAGATCGTCCAAGAAAGACATGATCTCGCGCCAGACCTGGCGGTGCTCCTCGGCCTCATCGAGCCGCCCGTCTTGTTCCGCCTCGTCAGCCCATTGCGACAGAATTCGGCTCGCATTGAGCCGCGCCAACCATTCGAGAATCCCCGCCGTCCAACCCGCACCCGTGTGACCCCCGGCTTGGCGGGCGAACTCCATCCAAGGATCAAGGTAGGCAAGTAGACAACGCCTTGCTGCGTTGATCCGTGCAAGCTCGTCGGCCTCGCTGGTCGCAGGTCCTTCCCCGTGTTTATTGAGGGAATCCCGCCGATGAAACGACCACTCCGGGCAGTGCCAAGTGTCGAACCCGGCCAGTCCGTGTGCAAGAAGGTAGTTTTCGAGTTCATCCGCGGCGTCGATGGGGATATCCAACAGCCCGGTCTTGAGCACGAGGCGAACCGACTCCATCGACATGGCCTCCGCGGCGACGGCCGCCCCGCCCCGGAGAAGCTCGACCAACGGATGGTGGACCATCGGGCGGCGACGGTCGATGAAAAATGGGATCTCGCGGGACTGCAAGGCCTCGGTCAGTAGATCGTGATATGGCTCCAAATCGCGCACGATGATCGCCACGTCGCGGTATCGATACGGCGCATTGGGCATTTGTACCCACTGACAGAGTCGTGACACCGCATAGTCAACCTCGATCCGCCGCGACGGCAATTCGATGAGTTCGACCCCCTCGACGACGGCCTCTGGGGCCGGTTGCGGAGAAGGCATGAACAACGACTGTTCCAGGCGTGCGAGTGAGGCGAAGCGCTGAAAACGCCGCGGACCGCCGTCTAACACGAGCGCGTCTTCGATCTGTAGGCCGGCGTCCGCAAGGCATCCGTGAAGCTCCTGGTAGGTCTTCAGCGTCTTGGCGAACAGATTTTGTGCCGCGTGGTTCGAAAGCGTCGCAGACGATCCAACACACAGTTTTGGGTCGACCAACATCGTGATCTCGGTGTGAACGGACAACCGTGCGAGGGCCAGTAAGGTTTGGATTTCTTCGCCGCTTTGCGATGCGAAACCGTCCACCCACACCTCCGCCCCGTGAAGCCATTCGCAGCGGTCGAAGCTTTCCCGGGCGATCCGCAAGTGTTGGTGAGGGTCGAGCCGGCCCCGACCGAGGTATTCGATATAGGCCGAGTAGATGGTCCGGATGTCATGAAGTTTGGCCTCGTGGACGGGATCGTCTTCACGTTGCGTCGATGCGGAGGCCAATTCGTCCGGCGTTACACCCTCTTGGATCAACTCGGTGATCGTCGCCCCAAGCCGGGAGACGAAACCGCCGAGCCGGTCGAGACGGCGGTAGTATTGCAGGCTGCCGGATAGATTGGCCGTCAAATGCTGCAGGACCATCGCCTGCGCCGGCTCGGTCAAGGCCTGCCGCACGGGACCGCCGACGGATTCCAGCACCCGGTGCGCCAATCGCTGAAAGGACAACACTTCGGCACGGTGTGCGGCCGTGACTTCACCCGGAGACCGGAGGATGGCGCCTTCAATTTGCTGACTGGCCTGCTCGGGAACGAGAAGGATCAGACGCGGACCGTTGATGGGGTCTTGATTCAACCGACGACGAACTGCTTCGAGACAGTGGTGAGTTTTCCCGCTGCCCGCACGTCCGAGGATGAAACGAACCGTCATGGCCGAGCGGTCGTATCACAAGCCGACGAGCGGGTCAATCGTTGTCGGAAGCGGCCAGTTCTTTTTCGTAGCGGTTAATGCGGTGGAGGATGACACGAGTTCTTATCAAAGTTCGCCATTGACGGATACAGATGCCGAAATAGACGACCGTCAGAATGGCGGCCAGAACCCCCATCGTGAATCCCGCCGGCTCAAACGGTTGAGTCGCTCCGTCAATCAGAAAAAATGCGATCGGGCCGCAGAACACAACCGCCGCCATGTCGACGAAAGGGGGCGAGGTACTTAGGGGCAGGAAGATTCCCTTCATGACCAGAGGACGGGCGTTGTATTCGTTACCGCACTCGGGACACTGGTAGAGGTAAGGAAGGGTGCGAAGGTTGTATCCGCAGTTGCCGCAGTAAACGGTGCCGCCGATGCGATACTCTTTGTACATGTCGTCCGCTAGACGGTCGAGATCGGTAGTACCAACGCCTAAGCGCCCTTGCGATACGGCCGCTGGACGAACTGGCTTAGTAGCGATTCTTGGTTTCAGTGTTTCTGTGGTGTTTGCCGTAATGGTCATATCGATATGTTTCGCGGCCGATTCTCCCTCTTCCTCGGCGATACGACGGGTGATGATGCGTCCTCGCCCATACTGGAAAAGGGCGAGCCAGGACGCCCACCCAAAGTGCGCCGCAAACAGACCAAGCATAACGGCGATACCGTAAAGAACTACAGCGCCTTCCAATGATAACATCTTGGCGTTGCTGCCCTTGACCGCCACGTAGCCAAAGGCGACGGCGCTCACCGCACAGACGACTGTAGCCGCTATGTCCCGAACCGGAATCGAACATTGGGACGGCAGAAAAATGCCTCGTATGGACAAGGGGCGCGCATTGTATTCGTTACCGCACTCTGGGCAGCGATAAACGTAAGGAAGGGTCCGCAGGTTGTATCCGCAGGTGCCGCAGTAAACCGGCCCCTCAATGACGCCTCGATCGCGGGTGACATCAACGAGGCGATCCAATTCCTCGCGGGTAAATGCCACTATGCTGCTCCCGTCGTCGGATCGAGCACCTAATCGGCGAACATCGCTTCGACGAATACAACCGGATCGAACGGCTCGATGTCCGCGGGGGTCTCGCCGAGTCCGACGAACTTGACCGGCACGGTCAGTTGGTCGCGGATGCCGACCACCACTCCGCCCTTGGCACTGCCGTCCAACTTGGCGAGGAAGATTCCCGTAACCGACACGTGTTGCGAGAACTGCCTCGCTTGATTCAGCGCATTCTGTCCGATGGTGGCGTCCAAGACCAACAGAACCTCGTGCGGCGCGCCCGGGATTTTCCGCTCGACGACTTTCTGGATCTTAGCCAACTCGCGCATGAGATGGTCCTGCGTATGCAGCCGCCCGGCTGTGTCGATCAAGAGCACGTCGGCATTACGGGCGACGGCGGCCTCGCAGGCGTCATACGCTACCGCACCGGGGTCCGCCCCCTGATCGTGTTTGACGATTTGCACGCCGATCCGCTGCGACCAGATCGTCAGTTGCTCCACGGCGGCAGCGCGGAACGTGTCGCACGCGCCAAGGATCACGCGTTTGCCGGATTGGGTGAAATAATGTCCGAGCTTGGCGACGCTCGTCGTCTTGCCCGAGCCGTTGATGCCGGTCACCAGGATGACCGTCGGGCCAGACTCGGCGAATAGGATCGACCGATCAGCTTCGGACCAGAGAGAGACGACGTGCCGGCGTAAGTACTCGGTGACTTGCTGTTCCTCGGCGATTTCGCCGCTCTTCCAGCCGGCACGAACCACTTCAATGAGCTTGGCGGTCGTCGTCGGCCCAAAGTCCGCCGCGAGCATCACGTTTTCGAGTCGATGGAGCGTCTCTTCGTCAATCCGCTGACCGATGCGCAGCACCGAGCGCATCCCGGTCGCCAACTTTTCCCGCGTTCGGGTGAGGCCTTTCTTGAACCTGTCAAATAGACCCAATTGCCTACCTCGCCCCAACGCTCAAGGGCGTTGGTGCTGACGTTCAGGTACCTTGTCCCATCGCCGCCTGCATGCTTTTGAAAACAGCATCGAGCACACCGTTGATGAATCGCGGCGACTCCGCCCCGCCATATTCGCGCCCGATCTCGATGGCTTCGTCCAAAATCACGGGGGGGGGAATCTCGCCGTTCAGCAACTCCACGATCGCCACCCGCATGATATTTCGCTCCACCGTAGAAATCCGCGCCAAGTCCCACTTGACCGATGCAGTCCCGACTCGCTCATCGATCTCCGTCCGTTGCCGCCAGAATTCCTGTACCAGCTTCGAAGCATAAGCGGCGGCCTGGGGCGATGGGTCTTGACTCGCAAGAAAGTCCGCAAGGGAGGGCGAAGATTCGTCGTGTTGGATCTCCCACTGACACAACGCCTGCATGGCCAGGATTCGGGATGAGCGGCGGTCGCGCGACATGAGGCCTTAGCGTTGGGTCGGCAACTGCCGAAGGAGATTGGTCAGTTCAATGGCGCTCAATGCGGCGTCGACGCCCTTGTTGCCGGACTTGGCGCCGGCCCGTTCGACGGCCTGCTCCAAGGTGTCGGAGGTGATGACCCCGAAGGTCGTCGGTACACCCGTCGCCAGTCCGACCTCGGCGATGCCACGCGCCGTCTGACCGGCGATGTACTCAAAGTGGGGCGTCTGCCCCCGAATCACGCAGCCCAGACAGATGACCGCGTCGTACAAACCCGACTCGGCCAGCTTCTTGGCCACGAAGGGCAGCTCGTACGCGCCAGGAACGTGTACGCAGGTGATGGCGTCCTCGGCACAGCCGTGCCGCTTCAACGAATCCACCGCTCCGGCGAGCAGCTTGGAAGTGATGAACTCATTGACCCGGCTGACAACGATGGCGAATCGTTGCCCGTCGACGCTAAGTTGTCCGTGAATTTCGTGCGACATAGGCCGTCAGTGTACACCAAGGCGAGCGCGGAGTCACGTCCAGGTGCCGATGCGGATCGCGCCCGTCTACCATGGCCGCGACGATTCTGCCTACACCTTCTTCTTGCCCATTGTTTTGATGTTGGATTCGTAATACCCGATGAGTTCCTTCACCGAAACGCTGGCAATGGCCTTGCCGATCACCTCAAGCGGCAGGTCCTCCAGCTTTCTGAACCGAATGCACGATTTGCCCATGTCTAGCTTTCTGCCGATCTTGTCCCATTCCTTGCGAAACCACTCCTCGTGATCGCGGCTGATGTAGGTGCACATGAGATACACGGCCATGTGGTTTTTTTGCGAGGCGAGGTTTGCGAAGGGCAGTGGCTGTTTGGGGTCGCAGTGATAGCCGGCCGGATAGAGCTTGTGCGGGACATAGTAGCCGATCATGCCGTACTGTATGCCCTCCTCGTATCCCTTGTCGAGGTTCTTGAGGATCACCTTCCGCACGGCCTGGATCGCGGCCCGGCGGTCCTCCGGCAGCCCGGCCAGGTACTCTTTCACGGTTTTGGCTTTGCTTTGCACCCCGAGACCCCTTGGCTACGTACAACGCGCGGTGTTTTGTTAGTCTATGAAGATCGATGGATTCACACGAAACCGCACTGCTAGCTTCTTCAGGTGCTCGATCGTCAGCGCCCGCTCACCCTTGAGTATCTTCGATCCCATGCTGGAATGCACATCCAAAAGCCGGGCAAGATCGGACGCGTTCATCTCGTTCTCAGCCATCAGGTGTTGGAGAGTCGCAATACCGCTGATATCTGAGGTGTCGATGGCGTGGTGCGATGCCTCGTATGCCTGCACGAGTTGAACAAGCGTCTCCAGATAAACCGACTGGCCCTTGGTCAGCTTGCCGCTTGCCATGAGGTGATCGATCATCTCGAGCGTGTTCCCGTAGTGAACATCGTCCACGATAGCCTGCGGCGGCATTGCCCGAACCAGGTCCACGAATTGACCGGGCAACTTCCTTTTCTTCGCGCGGTCTTTTATAGCCGGCATCGGTTTACTCCCTCCAATTGCCCTCGTCGTACTCGTCGTGGGTCATAACGTGTCGAACATTCACGAGTTGGTAGTCGTACCGGATGCGGGCGATCAAGCGGTACTTGTTCCCACCGATATTGAATACCGTCAGTGTTTCGCCGCGCTTGGCCCTCACTCCGTCCGCGTGCGAGTACGTCCGTCTCACGTCGTTCAAGCTCCTCCACGCCGCCGCGTTGGCCGTTTTGTACCACTGCCGCAACGGTTCCTCCGCATCGGGGTGCCGGTCCCAGAACTCCCGCAACGGCTTGAGGCTGATCACCCGCACATAGACATTTTGTCTATTTGTCGGTGGAAGTCAAGCCCCGGATTAGACAATTTGTCGAGAACCGGTACGCCTGGGGCAGGCCGGTGTCACAATGCTACCCGCCGACTTTCTTCGCCTGGATGCGGTTGGTTTTGAGATCCACGATCTCAATGAGGGAAGCGAACTCTCCGCCAACCAGGTGTTCGGCCAGTTCCTCGGCGGTCATTTGCGCTTTGATGCGGAACGTGGCGATTCCCTTGGTCATCGCGTGGTTGACGTTCTTAATCTTGTCCGGACTGATCTCCTGAATCTTTTTCTTGAGCTTGATCGCATCGGCGAGGGTCATGCCCTCGACTTCGAGAGTCAATTCGCCGCCGGAGCTGATCCGCGTGGCCCATTGCTGCATCACGCTCAGATAGCAACGTTCGACAAGTTCTTGACCGGCGTTTTCTAGTGCTTTTTTGCCAGCCTGGGGCGAGATAGTGTGGAACCCGCGTGCCCCACCTCGCCAGTTAGCGAGGGACTCGCTGGCCAGCAACTGGGCGGTGTCGGTGTAGTACATCTTGATCATGCCGTCGCCGTTGTACATGGTTGTCGGCTCACCGGCGAGCTCCTTCACGCCGGCGGAGTTGGCCTGAGCCGTGCCGGTGATAAAGATTTGCGTTCCGAAGTCCTTGGCGATCGCCTGCATCTTCGCTACGTTACTCTCCACGGCCGCGTCGTCCGATTCCTTCCCGGCGATGGCCCGGATTTGCTCTCCGGCGTAGACGTTGAACCCAGCCTTGAGCAACCGGTTCTCGATCTGCGATTCGAGGATGCTGCTGTCCTGCACCTGCCCGTCGATGCGTTCAAGGATGTAAATGGAGATGCCGGGCCTTCCGACTTGATCCAGCACGTTCTGCACCTCGCCCCAAGTCGAGGCGATGGCGCTCTTGCTGACCTTGGCCTTGATCTTGCAGAACTTCACGCCGCCCGCGGCGTCACCCTGCTCGAGGATTTTGTAATCCGTGATGATGCCATCCGCGCGGGCATAGATCGTGTCGCGGATAAGTTGGAAGTTTTCGGTCTGGCTGTGGGAGCTGATCTCCACTCCGCCGCCTTGTTCCAACGCCTTGCGGAGGGCGTCGTTGCGAGCGCTGTCTTCGCTTAGCCCCTCGCCGGTAACGGTGACCTCCACCACGCCGGCATCCTGAGCTCCCGCCCGAGCCGTGAAGCCGATGACTAACGCAAGACTCAATCGCCCTATCCACCGTAGACTTTGCATGAAGTTTTCCTTTTATGTCCAACACCAATCGCCCATCGATTAGCGTTCAACAAACCTGACCTTGCCGGCGTTTTGCCTTGCAGGCCATGATTGTGCTCAACCGCTCCCGCCGGTCAAGTCGCACGCCTCGATGGCTATTAGCACTACAGCGCTGTTTTGGCTCAAGCTAAAGCGGTGATCGCGCCGATGTCATCCTCCAATAGAATGGAGGTGTTGTATGACTGCGGAGCAGATTA
>JAGVHG010000141.1 GCA_020056715.1 Phycisphaerae bacterium
ATTTATTGAGAATGGCTTTCGCTTAAAAACCCCCTCACCCTGCCCTCGGACCCTCCCTTCTCGGTCGGCTCGTCTGACCCCCCGAAGCGGGGGAGAGGGATAGTTCACCCCTCTCCCTCCAAGGGAGAGGGGCAGGGGGTGAGGGTGGGACGCACGGATTCAGCAACGGTTTCGCTATACGGCGCGTTGAAACGCCCCCTCACCCTGCCCTCTCCCCCGCGACGGGGGAGAGGGGATTGGAGACGAGCTTGGGCACCTTTCCCCCGAAGCGGGGGGAGAGGGGTTATGATGTCGCATCTTGTGGGGCGATCCATTGACATGACTCACCGTGTTCCACCAAGAATGACGACTCGCGCGAGAACGCTTCGCCGCGATGCGACCTTTCCGGAGCGTTTGCTTTGGCGATACCTGCGCGATCGGCAAGTGTCGCATACCAAGTTCCGTCGTCAGGAAGTCATCGGCCCGTACGTCACGGATTTTCTTTGCGAGGAACATAAGATGGTCGTCGAGTTGGACGGGCATAGCCACGACACGACGGGCATCGAAGACTTGGAGCGGGAGCAGTTCCTGACCGCGCAAGGGTTCCGCGTGATCCGGTTTATGAATGATGATGTGCTACGCGACGTAAAGGGCGTCGTGCAAGCGATTGCGGATGCGATTGACACAATCAGAGAGGGGAAGTTGTGACCATCATCCTCGATCTGTATTTATTCGAGTGCGTCCTTTGACCCCCTCACCCTGCCCTCTCCCCCGAAGCGGGGGAGAGGGGTATGAAGCGAAGGCCTGCCCGTTTCCGCAAGAGGGGTGAGAGGGGGGTTAAGATTCAGTCTTATTCAGCGGAATCGACGACGACGCGCTCACAGATGGCCTTGAGCTCCCCGATCGCCTCCACGCACTGCTCGAGGGCTTGGTTCCGGGCATGTCTTTCAAGTTGGGCGGCGCGTTCGGTGAGGATAGGGTAGCCATAGCCGCCGCCGCTCCCTTTGAGTTGGTGGGCGGCGACCTGCAAGGCGTTGAAGTCGGCCGCCCGAATCGCCTCCTCCATCCGCGAAACTCGTTCGCTTAGCCCGGTGACGAATTGCGTTACAAGTTCCGCAAAAGAGGCGTTTTCGCGGACCAGGTCCGATCCGATGTCGCCGTCCGGGTTCTGATTTCGATCGGCCATGCTCAACACCGCACCCATCCCGGCGCGTCGAGACCAACCGCCGGCTCAAGTTCATCGTCAGCGTGTTGCCTGGAGTTGCGTAAGGGGTGGGTAGCCATAAACACCCGCGTGGCTTGCAGTGTGAGGACCTTATCGGGCTATCCGCACGATGCGACCGTTGGCGTGTCCTACGGGGTTTCTCTAAGATGACCGGTCTTCGATATGTCGGGAGCCATGAAATACGCCAAAGACAAAGTCGGATTATGGATGATCGGCGCGGGCGGTCGCGTGGGGAGCGCCGTCGCCCTCGGAGTAACGGCGCTTGCGAAACGGCTCGCCCAACCGACCGGCCTGGTCAGCGCACTGCCGGTCTTCGACGAAGTCCCATTGATCGATCCGGGAACGATCGTGATCGGTGGCCACGAGGTGCGCTCGGAGACCATTCTCGATGCGATCGACGACGCCCATGAAAAAGCAAACCTATTCGACGAAAAGATCATTCGTCGCTGCGCGCCGCGGCTTCGGGCCATGCAACGTAACCTGCGGCCGGGGTCTCTTTACGGGGCCGGGCCGACGATCAGGAAGCTCGCCGACCTGCGCGGACTTAAAAAGGAACGGTCGGGGGCCGCGGCAATCGAGCGACTTTCAACGGATATCGAAGCATTCCGCCGACGGCACGCGCTCGACTGCGTGGTGGTGATCCACGTCGCGTCATCCGAACCGCCCTTCCGGCGAAATGCGGCGCACGCGCGATTCGACAAGCTCCATCGCGCCCTCTCGAAGCCCGGGTCGAACGTTTTGCCGACGAGTTCCCTGTACGCCTTGGCGGCGATCGAGGCCGGTTGTCCGTTCATCAACTTTACGCCGTCATTGGGTGTGAACGTACCCGCGATCCAGGAGCGGGCTCAAACCCTGAGCGTTCCGTTCATGGGCCGCGACGGAAAGACCGGTGAAACACTGGTCAAGTCCGTTCTGGCGCCAATGTTCGCAATGCGGAATCTAAGCGTGCTGAGTTGGGTAGGGCAGAACATTCTCGGCAATCGCGACGGCGCCGTCCTCCGCGACCCGAAAACGCGGCAATCGAAGATTCAGACCAAGGACAAGATCGTGTCGCGCATCGTCGGGCGACCGACGACGACACTGGTGTCCATCGACTACGTACCGTCTCTCGACGACTGGAAAGTTGCGTGGGACTTCATTCATTTCGAGGGTTTTCTCGGCACCAAAATGTCCATGCAGTTCACTTGGTGCGGCAGCGATTCGATCCTCGCCGCGCCGCTCATTATCGACTTGGTTCGGTTCGCGGTGTTGGAATCCAAGCGGGGTGGAAGTGGGCCGATGCCGCACCTAGGGTTCTTTTTCAAGGACCCCATCGACGTAAAGGAGCATGATTTGTTCACCCAATGGCGACGACTCGTGGAACACGTCGTCAAATCACCGATCCAACGACCTTCTTCGGCTGGATCCATTGCCCCTGGGCGGCATCGTCTCCAACAAAGCTCTTAAGACGGCGTTTACGGTTGCGGGCGTCGTGAACACTTGCGCGATGTCCGGATCGAGCACAACGACGCGGCTGCCTTCCTTGTAGCGCGTCGCAAAGCGGTTGGCCCGGGCCCTGCGGTAGTCGAAACGATACTCCGACCGCAATTCGTCAGTGGCTCTTTTGGGTTTCTTAGTGGATATTGCTTTCTTCATGATCTCGGCGCTCCCGTTTCGTCACATTCCGTGCACTAATGATACGAATCTTGTCCCCGCGTTCGGTAAAGGAGACCAGCAAAAGCCGATGTTCGTCCGAATGGCCGATCATGATCTCACGTCGTTCTCCGATGGAATGGTCTTCATCTTTGAACACAACCGCGAGAGGGTCGCCAAAGACCGTAGCTGACTCCTCAAATGTCACGCCGTGCTTCCGGCGGTTTTCCGAGGCTTTCCGAGAGTCCCATTCGAATTCGAGCGACATACGCCGGGCACCTTGCTCAGTGTCATTCCATGTTGCTATGTTACTCCATCTGGCAGACGATTGCCAGCGAGATTGGGATTTTAGCATTTAGTGAGAACCAAGAATCGCCTATGAATTTGGCCTACAGTTCAAACGCTTATCGAAGATGGCCTATCGCCGAAGCGATCGAGCGCATCGCGCGAATCGGATATCGCGGGATGGAGTTGATGGCCGATGCGCCACACGCTTGGCCCATGACGATCAATGACACCGAAATAGCCGACATCCGCCGCCGACTCGATGCCCGCGCACTTACCCTCTCCAACATCAACGCGTTCATGATGACGGCTGTTGAGGATTTCTGGCACCCCTCGTGGATCGAGCCGGACGCGAACTCTCGGCGATTGCGCGTGCAGCACACGATGGCCGCGTTGCGATTGGCCCGAAAGTTGGGGGCGAAGTGCATCACCACCGAGCCGGGCGGACCGCGCAACGGGGCGATGTCACGTGAAAAAGCCTTGGATGTGTTCGTGGATGGACTGCAAGAAACTTTGCATCACGCCGAGGACGAGGGCGTCTTGCTGTTGGTAGAACCGGAACCGGGCTTGCTCATCGAGAACGCGGCGCAGTTCGAGGAGCTGGCGGGGCGCATGGATTCCCCGATGTTCGGGCTGAACTTCGACATCGGGCATTTCTACTGCGTCGCCGAGCCGTTGCCGGAGACGATCGCACGTCTGGCCCGTTGGACAAGGCACTATCACGTCGAGGACATCGCCGCCACGCGCGTACACGAGCATCTCATCCCCGGTCACGGGGCGATCGACTTCACGGCTGTTTTGAAGGCGATTCATGCCACGGGATATGCGGACTGGATTACGGTTGAGCTCTATCCTTATTTGGACGATCCGGACGCAGCCGGAAAGGAAGCCTTCGATCACCTGACTCGATGGATGCCGTCGTGAACGGAAAGCCGCGAGCGTATCTCGACCTGGTCCGCCTGCCGAATCTGTTCACCGCCGCCGCCGACGTGCTCGCGGGGTTCTTGTATTCCGGCGGCGAGTTGGCACGGTGGACCGATCTTGTCGCCCTGATAGCCGCATCGGTCTGTTTGTATGCCGGAGGAGTCGCACTCAACGATGTCTGCGATGTAGAGCGCGACAGCCGCGAGCGATCCGAACGACCGATCCCCTCCCGACGGATATCACGGCGCACGGCACTCCGGCTGTCTTCGGCTTTGCTTGTAATCGGTTTCGGGTTCGCCGCCCTCATTTCGACGAGAGCGGCGATGATCGCGGGTTTGATGATCGTCGCCATCGTGCTCTACGACGCGGTCCTCAAGTCGACGCCGGTCGCGCCGGCCGTCATGGGTCTATGCCGCGCCCTGAACCTCGCCTTGGGGATGCACGCGGCGGGTTCGCTCTGGACGGTGGCGGCGATGACGCCGATCGGGCTGATGTGGCTTTACGTCGCGTCGGTCACGTTCTTCGCTCGCCATGAGGCTGGAGTGAGTTCCTGTCTTCGGCTGACCGCGGGGACCATCGGCGTTTGCGCCGCCGTAGCCGGATTGTCGGCCATGGCGTGGATCGTCCCTCTCGCGCAGGTGTGTTTCCTTTGGCCCTTGGCACTGCTCCTTGTGGGTCTGGGCTACGTAGGATTTCGCGCAGCGTCACGACCTTCGCTACAGACAGTGCAAGCCGCGGTCAAGGTGTTCGTGATCTCGCTCATTCTGTTCGACGCCTGTATCGCTTGGTCCGCGAGGGGGTCTTTGGCAGGACTGTTGACGGCTTCCCTCATTCTCCCGACGATCTTCCTCGCCCGTATCCTTCGAGTGACCTGACCGTAGAGGCGTCGTGCCTCATCCATTCTCGAATCCTAATGTGGCCGGGTGGCCCAGGGCGGGCAACCGCCCTGGGCCACCCGGCCCAATACACCCGCGGCGGGTACATTCGTGCTGCCCGATAACACAGTAAGCGGTAGAATCGGACTCGGTGAGTGATCGCAGATGCGGGTTGTACTCAGTCGGCGTCGTCCCATGATGCTAATAAGTCGCTACGTCGTTCCCGTGGATGGGCCGGTGATCGAAGACGGCGCCGTCGTCATCCGCGAGGATCGGATCGCCGCCGTCGGCCGCGCTGCGAACCTGCACATTACGCCGGTCATCGACTATGGCGACGCCGTCATTTGCCCGGGATTTGTCAACGCCCATGCCCATCTTGAACTGACGCACCTAGCGGGGAAAGTCCCGCCGTCACGAGATTTCGTTCGCTGGTTGAAGCAACTAACGGGCTTGCTGATGACAGCACCCGCAACGCCGGACAACGTCGCGGAGGCCGTGCGCGCGGGAATTGCGCAATCGCTTTCCGCCGGAGTCACCACGATCGGAGACATTACGCGGCGTCCGGCGTGGAGTCGCGAATCCTTGGCGGCTTCGCCGCTCCGAGCCGTCTCCTTCGGTGAGGTCATCGCCATGGGGCGGCTTCGTACCCAATTGAACGACCGGCTTGAGGCCGCCGCATCAGTCGAATATCAGAGCGACCGACTGCGCGTCGGCATTTCGCCCCACGCTCCTTATACGGTCGAGCCGGATGGACTTCGGGCTTGCGCCGAACGCGCCCGGCGAATGAACGCGCCGCTCTGCATACACCTGGCCGAGACTGCGGAGGAAGCGACGTTCACGCGGTCCCGCAGCGGTCGATTCAAGGAGTTCCAGCAAGAAATGGGCATCTGGGACGAAGGCATCCCCCCGGCCGATTGCAGCCCCGTCGAACTGTGCCAAACCACAGGCGTTCTCGGCCGGCGAACCGTCATCGCTCATGGTAATTACATCAATGATGGCGACATCAAAATGATCGCCGAGAGTAGTTCGAGCGTGGCTTATTGTCCCCGCACACACCACGCCTTCGGACATCCGCCACATCGATTCCGCGAAATGCTCCGTGCGGGCATTAACGTCTGCATCGGCACCGACAGTCTGGCCTCGAATCCCTCCCTTTCGATCCTCGACGAGCTTCGTTTCCTGCACCAGCGGCATCCCGACGTGGCGGCGCACGATCTGATGGTAATGGGGACGATCCGCGGCGCGGCGGCTTTGGGGTACGGTGATGAAGTCGGATCGCTTACTGTCGGGAAGGCGGCCGATTTGGTCGTCATCCCCCTGGAAGCCGGCGCCGAATGGGAATCAATGCTCGAATCGACACATACCCCTGTTGCTGTTTACATCGATGGCGTGCGGAAACTCTGAACCGCGTAGTACTAATCGGTTCCAGTGCTCGACTCAACGGGCGGCGAATTCTCTAAGAGCGTGTATAAAAAGCCCTCTCCCCCATAGGGGGAGAGGGTTGGGTGAGGGGGAAAATCCGCGGCTACTTGGATATCTCACCCTCACCCCAGCCCTCTCCCTTGAAGGGAGAGGGGGTTCTTAAACACGCTCTAAAGGGAAGCTACCTCCTCGGAAACCACTGGCGAGTCGCCGTCCAGTCAATCTAAAACGTCCGGCTTAACTCTTGGGGAGCAGCCGATGGACTCGACGACCCAGGCAGAACCGGCGTGAAGCATTCCGGACATCGGCCCGAAACGTTGCCGGTGAGGTCGTACCCGCAACCCGTACACAACACTCCGCGGGGGTCAAAGGGCAATTTGTAGGCGTGCTTGCGCCAGATGACGACCGTCTGCGCCCATCGATCACCCCAGCGTTTTCCCTTCATCATCGTCGTCGCGACAATCAACAGGCCAAACGGGACCAGCAGAACCAAGTTCCTCTTGAAGCTCCGACCGAAGCCGACCGGCTCCCTTGTGTGCACGTCCACGACTTGAACGCCCATCAACCATTTGCCCAGCGACATGCCGTGAAACCCGTCTTTGCAGAAAAAAAACAGAGGCAGAATCCAGGACGCCACGAATCCGAGCGCCGTGTCGAGACCCAAATAGCGCAGCAACGGAAAGCCCGGTGGCGATGCGTTCCCATAAAAGAATTGTTCGAGATACGTCAGCGGGAGCGAGATTACCAAGCCCCAAGCAAGCGTGTCAATCAAGTACGCCGCCTGACGACGATTAGCAAAGGCGTTACGACATTTATTGCAAACCGGGACGTCGTACAGTCGCCGGCGCAGCTTACGTGCAGGCCTCGTCCGTTCGCACACCGGGCAATGCGTCTCGCCACCATTGGTGTCGGGTATGGCCGTGTCAGACACATCAGTCCTCCCAGTGAAGATAAACTTCGGACGACAACTCTAGGTTATCCGCCCTTTTTCTTGCTGTGGTTTATGGCATCCAGCGGATCGGTCAGCTTGCGGTGCATGGGAACGCCGCAGTGCGGGCAGGGTACCGGGTCCGTGGCAGGGAACCAGGTTCCTTTATTAACGCGAAATTGCGAAACTCGTGGGGTGCCGTCGGCATCGGATATGAAGCGCACGGCGACTTCGATCGTGCTATGTTGGGGGCATTCATACTGAGTCACGATGTACGCCGGTTGGTCGCACATCGCACACGGCCGGTCGGCGACTTGTCCGGTTGCGGTGAAGGAGTGACCGGCCTCGCACTTCCAGCTCAGTTCGACGTCGTTGATCGTCCTCTGATAGACGGGAACCGTTGGGGCGGGCTGCCACCAGCACCACGCGGCGAACGCGACAGCGGCGGCCGACATCGCCGTCACGATACTCAATGCCGCGGTGGGTGATAGCGTCCTACGCCGCACGATGCGGACGGTATGTCGTCGGGCGGGGTGAGTCCGGTCGACCGGCGAATCCTCCGGCGGCGTCAATCGGGCGGGACGGGACCGGTCCACCAGAATAGTTGATCCTTAGCGAAAGAGTAATGGAAGACCTTCAGGTCAATGCAAAGCGTGCAGCCGCCTGCGGCGCAGCGCGAATAGCTCTTCTTGATCGGGGTACGAAGAATGTCCTTCGTGCGCACGTCGCGAACGCCGCCCGCGAGGGTAAGCATGTGGATTCCGTCGCCGTGACGAGTCGTCACCCATGGGCTGATTCCGGTTTCCGCAAATGGATCGAAGCCGTCGCTCCACTGGAGGAGGCTGTCGTTGCGCGACGGACCAGGAACCGTCCCACTGCGCACGGCCGTTTCCCCATTATCCGGGCCGAGGTCGGCGGCCAAGATCGTATCCAGGGGACGGCGCGGGGCGTTACGATCAATTTGCCCCAACCGCCCTCCTCCGATCGTCATGATGAAGTTGTTCAGGCCGTAGCTGGCGAAATCAGCAACCACTGGTTCGCGGATGCGGCTCGACACGGTCGCCAAGCGATATCCAAACGGATCCTTCGGGCAACGAAGCACCATCGGGTCGGGCAGATAAGTGGGATAAAGTTTGCCGAACCACGGTTCGGGCTCTTCGCGCCTCAGCTGGTGGGACATGACGGGGGCGGCCACCGGCAACCATCCGTCATTCTCCATGCGATACATGTCCAGACTGCGACCAAGTTCGCGAAGGTGGTGTCGGCACACCGTCGCGGAGGCCATGTCCGTCGATCGTTTGAGCGATGGAATCAATAATGAAAGCAAGAAGCCGATGATGGCGATGACGACGAGCAATTCGATTAGTGACGACGCCTGTCGGGCAGCACCGCGACGTGCGTACAGAAAAAAACGATCTGAACCGTCAACCGTTCCCATAACGTCCCCCTATAACTTACACCGATCGTATCAAGTACGCAATGATAATCTTGACAATTTTGCGCATTTGTGGCCTTGCCCATAAACCCTACGCCTTTTTTGCAAACCGAACCAAGTCGGGTAAACTTTGGAGCCGACGGGCACCGCGTACCGGAAAATAGTATCAATAATGAACATCGAATTGCAGCGTCAATTTATTCCATCTCTTCGTGATCGCGTAAGCACCGAGTTGCTACCCTTTGTCGATCACCCCGGCCAGTACATCGGCGGGGAGATCAATCAACTGGTGTCAAAAGGTGACTGGGAGCGGGCGACGGTTCGGGTGGCCGTTGCTTTCCCGGACACCTACACGATCGGCATGAGCCATCTTGGCTGCCAGATCATCTACTGGCTGATTAACCACACGCCGGGGTGTTGCGCTGAACGAGTTTATTGTCCGTGGCTCGACGCCGAGGGTGTGATGCGCCAAAAAGGGATTGAGTTGTTCACGTGGGACACGCGGCAGCCGGTCGCGTCCGCGGACATCCTCGCCGTTTCGTTGCAGTACGAGATGGCATTTACGTCAGTCTTGCAAGTTCTCGACCTGGCCAAGATTCCGTTGCGTTCGGCGGACCGGGACGACCGGCATCCGCTGGTCATCGCCGGCGGTCCGCAGGCCGACAACCCGGAACCCATGGCGCCGTTCGTCGACTTGGTTGTACTGGGGGACGGCGAAGAGTCCATCGCGGCGATCCTCGCGGCGTATCGCGAATTCAAGGCCAACGGCGTTCGCCGTCGCGACATGATCCGCCTCATGGCCCAGCGGTTCCCGTGGATCTATGCGCCGGCGCTCTACGATGTTTCCTATAACCGCGACGGCACCGTGCAATCGATCCATCCAAACGATCCAACGGCCCCCGAAACCATCAAACGGTGTCAGACGGAGAATTTTGAAGAAGCGCCGTTTCCGCTGCGACCGCTCGTTCCCTACGTGGAGGTGGTCCACGATCGGTTTGCTGTCGAGATCATGCGCGGCTGCCCGCAACGTTGCCGGTTCTGTCACGCGGGATTCACCAAGCGTCCGCTGCGATGGCGAAGCGTTGACAAAATCCTCGAAATGGCCGAGGAAATGTACCGGTCCTCGGGGATGGACGAGTTCGGACTTTTGTCTCTTTCCACTGCGGATTATCCTCGTCTGCGCGAACTGGCGGAGCGGGCGAACGAACGGTTTGCGGCGCGGCGGGTCAACATTTCCGTACCCTCGCTACGGGTGGACAAGATGCTGCAGAACATCCCGTGGATGGTAAACTCGGTGCGCAAGAGCGGGTTGACCATGGCGGTGGAGGCGGCCAACGACGACATGCGGGCCGCGATCCGAAAGCGCGTCGCCGACGGCGATCTGCTCGAGGGGGTGAAACAAGCCTATGCCGCCGGGTGGCGGGGAGTGAAACTCTATTTCATGGTAGGGTTTCCGGGAGAGCGCCCCGAAGACATCGACGGCATCGTCACCCTGTCACGCAAAGTGAGCGACGCGCGGCGTGAACTAGGCAAAGGTCCGGCGAACGTCAATGCGTCGGTGGGCTGGCTGGTGCCCAAACCCTACACCCCGTTGCAATGGGCCGCTCAACCGCGTGCGGAGTACTTCCACGAAGCTCGCCGCCGGATGGCATCGTTGTTGGGTCAGAGCCGCGACAATCAGAGCCGCGAGCGGAAGCGAGCGGATAACGGACGTACACGTCGGAAATCATCCGGCCCGATCAAGCTAAAGACCCACAACGTCGAGCGGTCGATCTTGGAAGCCGTTTTCGCCCGCGGAGATCGTCGGTTAGCCGACGCCGTCGAGCACGCCTTCAAAGCGGGCGCCCGCTTTGATGGGTGGGACGAATGCTTCAAGAACGAAATTTGGCAGCGTGCATTTGAGGCGACGGCCGTCGATCCGGATTTCTACGCCCACCGCGAACGTCCGCCGTCGGAGGTTTTCCCTTGGTCCCACCTGCACGGCGGCGCGGGCGATGAATACCTTGCGCGGCAATACGACGACGTGTTTACGCAAATAGGAACACTCAGGCCCACGCCGACGGCCGTGGCGGTCTAGGGACGGCAGCATTTATTCGGTTTCCGACGTCCGGTTCACCGCTTAGGACCGCACCTTCCCGTGGTCTTGTTACAAATCAGCGGCGATTCGGTATAATGCCGTGCATGTTGGAGCGGGGGCCAGTTCGACGCCTACGGAGGGCTTACGCGCGCTGCGTGAAATCGCTCCTCCTTTTTACGCTATCCGGCGCCATGCTTCTCGTCGTCGGTACGCCGGCGTTTGCCTACGTCTTACTTGGCTACCAACATCCCGGGAGCCATCCCCGCGTTCCCTATTATGTCAGCACGAGCTTGCAGGGGTTTGTGCCAGTGGACGGCACATTCGATGACGCGATCACGGCTATTCAAAACGCTGCGAACGAGTGGAACGACTGGCAGAATTCGTACATGCACGGTGGCAGCGAGTTCAAATTCGTCTACGACGGCACGACCGCAGTCAACCAGCCCATCGACGACGGAATCAATGCCATTATCTTCTCTAACACACAGTGCCCTTGGGGCTCTGGCTGCATGGCTGCCACATGGACCCACCATCAAGCCAACGGAGTGATGACCGGATTCGACATAGTACTTTACGACAAGAGAGCCGGAGATGGTATTCAACTCCACTGGCAAGCTGTAGGTGGCCCGGGCACCGGCCAGGTTGACGTGTGGACTATTGTTTTGCACGAGATGGGGCATGCCCTTGGATTGGATCACAGCAATTTCAGCAGTGTGGTCATGGGAACGACCGTTGGCATTGGTTCTACGCGCCGTTACCTGTACAGCGACGACATCAACGGAATCTTAGCGCTGTATGGTGGGTACACGAACGAGGGTTTCTGGCCCGATGCCGCGACCGTCACTCCGGGGCAATCGTTTCTACTCCATCTGGACTACCCAAGGGCAGCCGGAGAGAACTTCGGCATATTCTTCCACTCGGATCTTTCGGGCGCGACTCCGATGCTCCCGCCCGATTCGCGAATCTTGCCGCTCGCGTCGCCCTATGAAAACGCACGCGACCACAGTGGCATCTTTCTGAACCCCACCTGCCTTCAGGGCGGTCAGTGCCAGAACATGTTCGGCACTTTGGACGCCAACGGACAGGCAACCGTCAGCGTTCAACTTCCGCCCGACGCCTTGACTTCGCTCGGCGCAGACCTCTACCTGGCCGCGGTGACCCGCAACACAGCAATGCCCAGCGACTACGAGGACATCAGCGTCGGCGTCCACGTGCAAATTCAGGCACCACCGCCCTGTCCGAACGGAACCTGCGACCCCGGCGAAACGCCGTGCAACTGCCCGCAGGACTGCGGCGCGCCGCCGACAAACGAGGTTCCGGCTTCGACATGCGCCGACGGACTCGACAACGACTGCGACGGGTACACCGACTGCGCCGACGCCGACTGCGCAGGGGATACCGTCGCCTGTCCAAACGGACAGATACCAGCAGTTTCCGAGTGGGGACTCGTGGTCTTGATCTTGCTTACTCTGATCGGTGGAACCGTCATTCTGACAAACACTCACGTACGACGCAACGAGATCTAAGCCCATTGCTAGGGACGGGTATCCCCGAAGCGGAAATCACTCACCCACGGCATACTACGGTTCCTTATCCTGTGTGTTCGCCGTTCCCGCAATGGCTCGAACAGCCGCCGTTACGACTTCTGGTCTTGTTTGGACGAGAACATGCCCCGCTTGCGGAACCTCAGTCAGGCTAGCATTCCTAAGCTGTGCGCTAAGTCGCCGCCCGTGCCGACCCGGCGAAACGAAGCTGTCGTTGGCTCCCACAAGAACCTGCACCGGAGATTCGATGTCCTTGAACAACGGCGCTGCCCCCTCAAGCGCCGACCCCGTGCGCTGCCCATCCAAAGCCATTGTTCGCAGACGGCACGGAGTCGACCACACCACCGAACACAAATCCAAATAGCTATCCCTCAGCTTTTCCGGCTCTGCGGCTTTCTTTAGCTTGTCTCTGACAAGGGCAATGCTCACTCGCGGTACACTGACCGCAAGCACGATGTGACCGATGACGGGCGTCGCGATGATCTTCGTCGTCCAATCCACGAGTTTGTCGTCTGGGAACGCGATGGGCGAAACCAGGACAAGCCCTCGAATGTCCGTCTGCACTTTGGTTGCGTAGATGAGTGCGAGAGCTCCTCCCCACGAATAGCCGACAATGATTGGGCGCTCTACGCCAAGCTGCGTCAATATCGAGTCGATCTTCTCCGAGACTTCTTCGAGTGTCTTTGATTTCCCGCGCAAACTGCGTCCGTATCCAGGAACATCCACAAGGATTACACGATGGTCCTTGGCAAGATCATGCACAAGCGCCTCGGGAAAGTCGCGCATCGTGCCGGGGCTTCCGTGGAAGCACACAACCGGCACACCGCTGCCAAAGGATTTGTAGTACACGCCGTCGATAGACGGCCCATCCATAGGGTAATATGCGTTTGCGGTGACTTCGTGAAGGATGGCGCAACCCGGTAGAAGCAACGCCCCAATTGCAAGCGCGATGATCTCAAGACGCTGGATACATTGCATTTCTCTGACCTCAAGAATCGCGGGCAACAGACTGGTTACTTACAGGAGTTGTTCCTTTCGCCGCGGCTTGGGCTTGTGCGCTGCAATAGATGACCACGCATAATTCGATGCCAACAACTGCAAACGCCAATAACCCTACATTCGGGAGAAACCGCGGATGCACGGAACGAGACCTGATGTAGTAGACTACGACGAAAACCAATACTGCCAGGAAACAAGCGATGACAACCAGGTTTAACGGAATCCACGCAGCGCTGACAGCGCGGGTCACGCCCTCGACTTCCGGGCGCTGGATCTGATAGAGAGTATCGATTAGCGCCAGGATGTTTGCTGCGAGCCCGAATAGGAGTGAGGCAATCCATCGGCGCCCAGAATCGCTCGCAGATCCTTGGATCAGCGTGCACGCCGTTACAATTGCCCCTACTTGCACCGCGACCAAACCGTCACGCCAGATATTCTCAAGACCGTAGCCTTCCGCCGATCTGGCAAGTGCTGACGAAACTGCGAACCACACTGCGTTCACCAAGAGCGCGACGATGTATCCTTTCGGACCGCGAATGGGCTTGACACCAGATGGCAAAAGCAACCAAACCGCACAAATGAAGGAAGCAAGGCCCACGATGCTAATAGCGAAGAGGAGAATCGCATACATTACGGCTATCCTTGTTCCGGGGTCGCACTTTCGCCGGTTTGTGGCCGCCGGACCATACGCACAATAGCAATGAACCTACCGCATTGCAAACCACATCAAATCGGCACGTCGTGGGATACGCTGGCCCGACAGACCCTTGAAGTGATTCAACGCAAATTACAGATCAAGCCATCACCGTGAGCGGACATCGCACTGCCTTAATCCTCGTCGGGTAGTTCATCCGCAGCTTTCCCGTACAATGGCTGCGTATGGCCTCGACACCGCCGGAAGCAACCTATATTCACGGCACCTCACCCGAAGAGCAGCGGCGGCTCTCCGTACTGAATGGGTTCATCAACGACGGATCGCTGCGCGAGCTTGGATTGCGCGGCGGAGAAAGCGTACTCGACGTGGGGTGTGGGTTGGCGCAGCTTACGCGGGCGATGGCGCGGGCGGTCGGAGCGACCGGTCGCGTCGTGGGAGTGGAGAAAGATCCGGCCCAGCTCGCCGAGGCGAAGCGTCAAGCGGCGGAAGTAAACGAGGAGCAGCTCCTCGATCTACGCGAGGGCGACGCGTACACGCTCCCACTGTTTGAAAACGAATGGGGTGCGTTTGATATCGCGCACGCGCGATTCGTGCTTGAACACGTGGGCGACCCCTTGAGGGTCGTTCGCGGGATGGTGCAAGCGGTTCGACCCGGCGGACGCATTGTCCTGGAGGACGACGACCACGAGGTGCTGCGGCTCCACCCCGAGCCGCCCGGCTTTCGATCGCTCTGGGAAGCGTACATGCGGACGTACGATCGGCTGGGCAATGATCCCTACGTCGGGCGGCGGCTGGTGTCGCTCCTCCACCAGGCCGGAGCAAGGCCGGTGCGTAACACCTGGATTTTCTTCGGAAGTTGCGCCAGCCAGCCGACCTTCGACGCAGTTGTGAACAACGCGCTCAGTATTCTGCGCGGAGCGCGTGAAACGATCCTACGGCAATCGCTTCTCGACCCGGCTGTTTTCGACGAAACGCTGACGCACTTCGCGGCCTGGGGAAAGCGCCCCGACGCGGCGTTCTGGTTTTCCATCTGCTGGGCCGAGGGGGTCAGGCCTGCATAAGTTACCGTGGGCGGCGCTGCGCGTTACCGACGGTTAAGATCGTTCAGCCCTTCAGGATGAATAAACTTCGTGTGGAATGGTCAAACTCCTGCTTGGGCATGTGCTCCGGTTGTCGACCACGGCCTTGCTTCGCAAGACCGTGCCACCCGCCCGCCCTCCGGGTCGCCGTAAGCCGGGAACGCGGGCGTTTCACCCCCTACAAGTCGTAGCCGATCGGCGTACGATAGCGATATGTCGTTGATCCACGATGAAGCGGTGGTGCTGGGGCGGATCGACTATTCGGAGACCTCGCAGGTTCTGGTGCTCTTCACCCGCGAACACGGTAAGGTCCGCACCATCGCCAAAGGCATCAAACGGGGCACGAAGGCGCGATTCGCGGTAGGCGTCGATCTACTCGACGTAGGCCACGTCGTGTTCAGCAGCCACGGCGAACGAAGCGATACGCTGGCTACGCTGACGGAGTGGAAGCCGTCGCGGAGTCTGTGGGGTCTTCGCGAAAAACTTTTTCGCATTCACGCCGGACAGTACGCAGCCGAAGTAACTGCGCACCTGACCGAGGATTGGGACGCACACGCGGACCTGTTCGACGCACTCGTATCGACACTCGTGGCCCTGACGGACGCCCCCGAACCGCTCGACCTGGTGACTAGATACCAATTCGCGATCTTGGACTCCATCGGTTCTTTGCCACGCTTCGACACCTGCGTCCTGTGCGATCGCAAGGAGGACTTGACGCACTTTTCGTCTTTCGAGGGCGGGCTGATCTGTCGCCATTGCGAGCCGGGGCAGGTCGAGAAACGGGAGATATCCGCGGGGACCGTGAAGGCGCTAGGTGCGTCGATGGTCCACGATGACCACTGCTCGCAGAGCAGTGGCGCACCGGCAGGTGTGTTCACCGTGCTGAACTACCACATCGCCCATTTAATGGGCCGCGAGCCGGTAATGGGATCGACGCTCGTTTCGCGGTTCACGCAGCGCGTGGTGGAGTAGAAAACCCCCGCGATGGTTTTGCCTACTTCGGTTCTCGGGCGCCGTGCCACTCAGGAGGGATTGCGGAAGTCTCTGCGTGGAACAACGGCAGTAAGTATCGCCGGGCGAAAGCGGGACGTAAGCTCGTCGAATGTCCGCCCCAATTCCCTAGTTGCCGCATGGCCGGCTCCCACGCCAGTTGAAACAGCTTGGGATGATCGGCGTCGAAACCGGCGTAGCCGATGGCGGGACCCTTGACACGATCCATGGTTCCATGACGGGTTGTCCCGTTGCGTAGGACATGCACGTCCTTATGGCTGTAATAATTGAATATCCCGAGCTTGGTATGAGCCAACGCGTGGGTGATGTCGTAGGTGATAGAAACGCCGCCTGAGACCAGGATAATCCCTTCAAGCGTTACGTCGGGCGGTAGTTCTTCGCACGCGAATAGCGCAATCCCTGCTCCACCCGATAGCGCTAGCAGGTAGAGCGGGGAGCCGGGGTGCTGCCACGTCCAGGTCTCAATGTCGCGGGCAAGTAGCGATGCTCGGCGGCGATTTCGAGCGTAATCCGTGAGGTTGTCGATCTTTGTGATGCCGATCGTAGGTTCGAGCGCCGTCCAATCCCAGACCTGTGCGGACACTTCGGGCATCTCCCGTTCGATTTGAGAGCGCAACGCCTGTGTGTCGGCTATGCCAATCGGCGAACCGCCGATGCCGGGGAGAATCACCACGTGTCGTTGGCGAGTGTTTTCAATGGGCTTGGGCGGCACAACGCATGACGGGAGTGCCGCAGTAAATAGTATGCACGCAATGAGCGGCCTTGACATCGAGCGTTTGCGTGGACTTAAGCCTGCGGCTCGCAAAAGCAAGTTGTTCATTCGCTTAACGCCCTCGTGCTGAAATAGTGCTGCAAGGGTCGGACCGCCAAGGGTGTTGGTTCATGGCCATCTTCGGACTTGCTCAAGGCACGGATCGCGGAGACGGCTGCGCGAGCCCCGGCAAGGGTGGTGATAAGCGGAACGCGGCGGGCGGTGGCCGCGGCGCGCCAGCGACCCTCTGCCGACGCGGGGCCGGTGTGGATCGGCGTGTTGATGAGCAACTGCAACGTGCCGTCGTCAATCAGGTCTTTGAGGAACGGAGCGTCGCCGGCGTCGGAGTGTTTTGAGACGAGTGTCGTGGGAATCCCCGCTTCGGCAAGTACGTTCCGCGTCCCACTCGTGGAGAAAATGCTGAAGCTGAGGTCGTACAGGTCGCGGGCGATGGAGACGATCCGCGGCTTGTCGAGATCGCAAACGCTGACCAACACGTTTCCCGAAGTCGGCAGCGACAAACCTGTGGCGATCTGGGCCTTGGCGAACGCCTGACCGAAGGTCGGGGCGATGGCCATCACCTCGCCCGTGCTGCGCATTTCCGGGCCAAGAATCACGTCGACGCCGGGGAACTTGTGGAAGGGGAAGACCGGGGCCTTGATCGCGGTATGCTTGGGCCAGGGCGTCTCGGTTACGCCGTGCGACGCCAGCACATCAGCGAGTGGTTCGCCGAGCATGACCCGCGTGGCGACCTCGGCCCAGGGGATGCCCGTCGCCTTGGCAACGAAGGGCAGCGTCCGCGATGCCCGGGGATTCACCTCCAACACGTAAACCGTTCGGTTGAGGATCGCGTATTGGACGTTCATCGCTCCGCACACTTGCAACCGTCGGGCGAGTCTCTTGGTCGATCGGAACAGCTCTTCGATCACTACCCGTCCCAACGAGAACGGCGGCAAGACCGTGGTGCTGTCACCGCTGTGGATGCCCGCTTCTTCGATGTGCTCCATGATCCCCGCGACCATGCACATTGGCGGCCGTGAATCAGAGCACGGAGCGGAAGCGACGTGTGTTGGCTGGCGTGACCACGCGGCGTCCGAATCCGCTCCCTTACGGTCGCGGCTCTGATCGAACTGCTCACCTCCGTAATCCGCGACCGCGTCGACGTCGACTTCGATAGCGTCGACGAGGAACTTGTCGATGAGGATGGGATTCACCTTGGCGCCACCCATGCGGTCGCTGGCGGCGAACGCGGTCTGCAAAAACTCATCCAGATCGGCATCGTTGTTGCAGACCTTCATTCCCCGCCCACCCAGTACGTAACTAGGTCGTACAAGGATGGGGTACCCCAGGCTGCGGGCGATGTCACGGGCTTGGCCGCCGTCGCGGGCGATGCCGCTTGGCGGCTGGAGGAGGCTGAGTTCTCGGAGCACTCTCTGGAACTGCTCACGGTCCTCCGCAAGATGGATCATCTCCGGCTGAGTGCCAAGGATCGGCACACCGGCGTCCTTCAGCCCTTGGGCGAGATTCAGCGGCGTTTGGCCGCCGAATTGGACGATGACGCCTTTAACGAGCCGGCCGTTCCCGTCCGAACCGGGAGCGCAAGCTACCGGCCACTGACCCCGCGCTCGCGCTTGGGGTTCGGATTCAAGTGGCGAACTTACCAATGGCGTCTCGTTCAGTCGTACCACGATGTTAAGCACGTCCTCATGGGTAAGTGGTTCAAAGAAGAGCAGGTCGCTGGTGTCAAAATCCGTGCTCACGGTTTCGGGATTGGAATTGACCATGACGGATTCGAAGCCGGCCTTGCGGGCCGCGAAAGAGGCGTGACAGCAGCAGTAGTCAAACTCGATGCCCTGCCCGATGCGGTTCGGGCCGCCGCCGAGAATGACGACCTTGGGCTTGTTGCTGACACGTATCTCATCCCGAGTCGCGGGCGGAATGAAATCCCGGCGCGCCGGGAGCCCGCGCGGACCCTCGGCGCTCTGATAATGCATCGGCGCTTCGTGGGTTGAGTAGTAATACGGCGTCCTTGCTTCGAACTCAGCCGCACACGTGTCGACGAGCTTGTAGCACGGGGTGGCGCCGATCTTCTCAGAATGTCGGGCCGGGGAGCACGATAACCGACCCGAGATCGAAGTGATTTGTACATTGCTGTAGCCGAGCATCTTGGTGCGACGGATTTCGTGGTCGTCTCCACTGGCGGGCGAGCCGCCAGCAGCACCCTGACCCTCGGACGCACACAGGAGGTGCTCCTCCTCCACCAGCTCGCGCATCTGATCGAGGAACCACGGGTCGATGCGGGTAAGCTCGTGTACTTGCTCGATGCTCCAGCCCATCTTGAAGGCATAACGGATGTAGTACGGGCGGCCCTGGCAGGGCCGACCGAGCTTATCGCGAAGAACAGAAGTAGGGATGGGCCAGGACTTGGCGCTCTCTTCTTCAGTGTCCGGAGGGGCTTCGTTTGCCGTGGTGCCGCCAAGAGAGATTGTCGATTGTCGATTGTCGATTGTCGATTGGAAAGGCACCGTTCCATCTTCGTGCCTGCGTGCCTCCGTGCCTTCGTGCCTGAACGCTTTCAACCATGCATCATTTTCATCCAGCCCGAAACCGTAGCGTTGAATCTCCATGGAGCGGATGCACTTCTGGAACGCTTCCTTGAAGGTCCGCCCAATGGCCATCGCCTCCCCCACCGATTTCATCTGCGTGGTCAGCGTCTCATCGCAGTCGGGGAACTTCTCGAACGTCCAACGCGGCATCTTCACCACCACGTAATCGATGGTCGGCTCGAAGCTCGCGGGGGTCGTCTTGGTAATGTCGTTGGGCAGCTCGTCGAGCGTGTACCCGACGGCGAGCTTGGCCGCGATGCGGGCGATGGGGTAGCCGGTCGCCTTACTGGCCAGCGCCGACGACCGCGAGACCCGCGGGTTCATCTCGATCACGCATTGCCGGCCCGTCGCCGGTTCAACTGCGAACTGAATGTTGCACCCGCCGGTGTCCACGCCGATCGCCCGGATGATGGCGACGGCGCTGTCGCGCATTTGTTGATATTCCTTGTCGGACAGTGTCTGCGCCGGTGCGACGGTGATCGAGTCGCCGGTGTGCACGCCCATGGGGTCGATGTTCTCGATGGAGCAGATGATGACCACGTTGTCGGCCCGGTCCCGCATCACCTCCAGCTCGAACTCCTTCCAGCCGTAGAGGCTTTCCTCAATGAGGATTTCGCTGACCCGTGAGGCGGCCAGTCCCCGTTTGGCGATGGTCTCGAACTCCTCTTGCGTGCGACAGAACCCGCCGCCCTCGCCGCCCAGCGTATACGCAGGCCGGATGCAACATGGCAACTTAATTTTGTCAAGAATCGTTCTAGCCTCATCCCATGAATGGGCGACGCCGGATCGCGGCACGTCCAGCCCGATGGCGATCATGGTCTCCTTAAACGCCGTGCGGTCTTCGGCCTTGTGGATGGCTTCGGGAGTAGCTCCGATCATCTGCACGCCGTATTTTTCGAGGATGCCGCGCTCGTGGCACTCTATTGCGCAGTTCAGTCCCGTCTGCCCGCCAAGCGTAGGGAGCAAAGCGTGTACCACTCGCCCGTCGGCACGTTCCTGAATCAGAATCTTCTCGATGAATTCGGGAGTGATCGGCTCGATGTAGGTCCGGTCGGCCATCCCCGGATCGGTCATGATCGTCGCGGGGTTGGAGTTGATGAGGACGACGCTGTAGCCTTCCTCGCGCAGGGCTTTGCACGCCTGTGTGCCGGAGTAATCAAACTCCGCCCCCTGCCCGATCACAATCGGCCCGGAGCCGATGATGAGGATGTTCTTGATGTCCGTTCGCTTGGGCACGCCGATGTTATACGACGAATTCGTCGGAGAATCGATAGTTAGCGCCGAGTTGCTTGCTGCCCGGCAGTGGCTTACAATTCACAGAATCGGAGACTTGAACGATGCGTTATCAAGAGATGTTTGAAGCTCTTCATCGACAGCCGTTCCAGCCGTTTCGTATTCAACTTACCAATGGACAATCGCACGTGATCCGACACCCCGATTTCGCGGGCCTTCTTCGGACAAGCGTGCTCTTGTTTGAGTCGTCGGAAGACGACGACGTACCCGATCGATTCGACCAATATGATCTGCTCCACGTGGTTGGAATTGAGCCGATCAATGGCCGAAAGCGCAACGGTCAGCGCAGACGGCGCAAGCAATCGTAGAGTAGCGGCTTCATCACGCTCCATGGCATTCTATGCGTTCAGTTCGCGTCCGATCCCCGTCGCGGCCACCCACCCACTGGACCACGCCCACTGGAAGTTGAACCCGCCGATGCGGCCATCGACGTCGAGAATCTCTCCGACGAGGTACAACCCAGGGCACTTTCGCGAGGCCATGCCGCCGGGGTCGATCTCGCTGAGCGGGACGCCGCCGGCGGTCACCTCGGCATAGCCGTAACCGCGGCTGTCGCGTACCGCCATCGGCCACTCCAACAGCGCTCGAACCAACGCGCGACGTGCATCTCGTGTCACTTGAGCCATCGCAACGCCGCCGTCGATTCCGAGATTCTTGAGAATCTCGTCGGCCAGACGCGCCGGCAGAAAGGTGGCGAGCGCGTTTCGCAGGAACGTCTTCGGCTGCGACGACACGATGCCTAGCAGTTTCTCCTCTAATGAAATGAAATCATCGTCCGGCAAGAAGCTCACCGAGACGGTGACGCCGCGCTGTTCGAGCCGCGCGTGATGCCAGTACCTCGAGACGTCGAGGACCGCCGGGCCGCTGACGCCGAAATGCGTCCACAACAATGGACCGCGAACGCGAACCGGCTTGCACCCCTCGACCAGCACCGTCAGCGTAACTTCGTGCGCGATGCCGGACAAACCGGTGTGAAAATCTCCGTCAAGGATCAACGGAACAAGCGCCGGCGTTGTGGGAGTTATTGAATGACCCAAATGCTGGGCAAGGCGATATCCGCCGCCGTCACTGCCGGTCTTGGGTAGCGACAAGCCGCCGGTCGCGAGAACCACACGGCGGGCACGAATGATTCGAACCCCGGCGACTTCCGCTCCGATCTCGAAGCAATCATCCCTTCGCTCAATCTGCATCACTCGATGGCCCGGAAGAATACGGACGCCCAACCGCTCTGCCTCACCAAGCAGCGCATCGAGCACCGTCCGGGCGCGGTTCGTATTCGGAAACAATTTCCCATATTCCTCGACGTGCATTTCGACGCCGAGTTCACGAAAAAAGATCACCGTCTGCTCCGCGGTGAACGCAGCCAGAACTCGGCGAATGACATGGGGACTACCGCCGCAATAATCCGATGGAGTCACCGCGACGTTGGTTACGTTGCACCGCCCGCCTCCACTCACCAGAATTTTCGCCCCTAGTTTATTGGCCCCATCCAAAGCGAGGATTGTGCGGTTTGGACATCTCCGTGCGACGAAGATCGCCGTCGCCAGCCCGGCCGCTCCGGCGCCGACGACGGCGATATCGGCGACAAACGAAGGGTCATCGAGGCTCATCGCAGACACAGTAACGACGTGCGAAGTGACTGGCTAATGGGTTGGCGAGGGAACGGGATCGATCCCTCCGCGTGAGAACGGATGGCAGCGAACGACGCGCCGAGCGGAGAGCACCGATCCTCGCACCAATCCGTGAGCGAGCAAAGCCTCGATCGCATACTGACTGCACGTCGGGCAGAACTTACAGGAACCGAGCAGGTGCGGGCGAATGATGACTTGGTAGGAACGGATGAGGCTGACGAGAACCCAAACCGCCGGACGATCAAGCCGGAATCGGCGTCTTATCGGCGTCGTTGTGCCTACTGGGGATGAACCGCGCATTCTTCGTGTCCAACTGTCGAAAACTCCACTCCTCTTGAGTGGAGAGGAAGCTGCCGGACACAGCCTAACCGACCGATCGAACGAACGCCATCATCAAAGCCATGATCATGCCGATGGCGATCCATCCGACGATCCATCGTACGCCGCCGCTGATGAGGGGTAGCGGCCGGTCGATATTTCGTAACTCGTAACTCGTAACTCGTAACTCCCTTGTCATGTTTATCGTTACTTGGACGAGCATGGATAAAGTTGCCACGCCCACACTACCGGTGATAATCGCGGCGATGTCCACGCGTCGGCTCTACTGCCCGGACCTGAAGGAGGGCCTCAATCTCTTGCCGCCCGAAGAGTCCCACCATGCGGTTTCGTCGCTGCGGGCCAAGGCGGGCGACGAATTCGTGGTGTTCGACGGCCGCGGTCGTGAGGCTCGGGCACGCGTGGAGCGGGTCACACGGCGGCAGGTCCAGGTCGTCGTGGAACGAATCACGGATCGCCCCTTTGACATATTCCATCGAATCACCCTTGCCGTGGCCATGACCAAGGCCCATCGGCAGGGCTACCTCATCGAAAAATGCACGGAACTGGGAGCAGCAGCGTTTTGGCCGATCCTGGCCGAACGAAGCGTCGTTAGATGTGAACTTCACGCACCACGGCTCACGGGCCGTAGTGCTGCCCCGTCTGCCGCCGTCGACAAATGGTCTCGTCGGGCCGTGGAGGCCGCCAAGCAATCGGCTCGGGCGTGGGTGCCGACGGTTGAGTCTCCGCAGACCTTCGCTAGGGCGGTCGCACGCATCGGCGAATTCTCCGCCGCCGCGATCGCCCACCCCGACTCGTCGGCCACTCCCTTCACTGATTTTCTCCGCAATCACGGGGAGGGAAGCACTTTGCTTGTCTTTGTAGGCCCGGAGGGTGGCTGGTCGGAGGCCGAATGTCGAGTGGCCATAGCCGCAGGGGCCGTCTCCATCAGACTTTCGCCCACCGTCCTGCGTTCGGAGACTGCTGCGGTCACGGTCTGCGCTGCAGCGGCCCTGTATAGCGCCCGGCAGGCTCCAACGCCCTTGAGCGTTGGAGCCGAACTCGCTGCTGGGATAGAGCGAATGCGACCTGGTCTACAATGTGACTCGGTCTGCGCGAGAAACCCCTCTCCCCTCAAGGGGAGAGGGCAGGGTGAGGGGTGAAACCCGTCCCGTAGCGGTCGCCATATCCGAACCCAGAGCGCAAGCGACGGGTCAATCAGAGCCGGGAGCGGAAGCGACCGGAATTCGTTGCCTATTGCCTACGGTCTACAGCCTACGGTCTACGGTCTACGGTCTACACCTCCCGCAGCGGTCGCGGCATAGGGGAGTGCCGCACGTGCCGCCCGGACAGTGCCTCGTGCTGTCGATGCACGGCTGGCCGTCGTTGGTCCCGCCGCTGCACGTCTTCACGCACATCCCGGCGCAATCCGTACACGACTCACCGCACGTCACCGCCGACGGACACGTACACGGTCCGCTGAACGCATACTTCACACGTTTCACCCCGTCCACCACCGCCGCGATGTCCAAGGCGTTGACATTCGCGTTCAGCTCCGGCACGTTGGGTTGCAACTGGGTGATCGCCTTCACCAGAGCGCCCGGCAAGCTCTTTAACTTGGTGACCACCGCCGCGACGTCGAGAGCATCGGGCTGAGTCGCGCTCAACGGCGGGTTAAAGCCCGGCGCCGCGTCGCCGGCACGGCGCGTGTACATCGTCACCGCCGTGGACACGTTGGTGCAACCGTCTTCCGCACCCATGCACGACGCCCCGTACGTTTGAACGCTGTATTCCGAACTGGGAACGATTTCCGCGCCGACTACGGCGATGAGTCCTTCCGTGGTCCAGTCGTAGTAGAACGGCGTACACTGCAGTCGGGCCGCGATGTAGATCCCGCCTCCCACTCCCAAGTCCTGAGACTCAAGGAAGGTCCCGGGCTTACCGACCCAGCGAGCACATCCGTTCGCCTCGCCCGCGGCCGTGCAGGTGACCATGCTGGAACACCTGCCTACCACCACCGGCAGCGGAGGACAGTCGGCATCTGCGTCGCAGTGGTGCCCATTAAGGGTGCCGCCGTTGCACACGCCGTTAAGCCTCGTGTCGTAGGTCGTAAAGTTCGACGGCGCTTGCGCCGTCAGGTTGGCCGGTTTCGGGTGCTGTAGATCAACCATCGTGACCTTGATGGCTTCCGGCTTGGCCGGCCCCGCCAGCCCAGTCACCGTGAACCTCAGCGATCGGGTGGTTGCCAATGGGTTGGCGTTCGGCCACGGCGTTGGATTCAATGTGGGGTCCCAAACGATGGCGTTCGCCGGCTGGATTTCACATTCCTCGGAAACATCGATTTGCCACTGACGAGTGTCCGTCATCCACAACGCCCGCGCATTCGGGTCGCGTACGCGTGCGGTATTGTCAATAACGGTGACGGCTACGTCGTGGAGGCCCAGGGCAGGGCAGACGTCCGAGGGAATAAATGTCGATGAGACAGCCCCGATGACCTCCACACCGTCGATGAACCACTGGACGTCCAGGTTGTGATCAATCGGCTGCAGCGGGGTTACAAAGAATTCCGTGGTGTGTGGCAACGGAACGGGGGACGAGGGCGTCGCATCATCGATCGGTGAGACGATCTCGTAGATGGAGATTACGAACTGCTCAATGTTGATCTCCTCGAAAGGTCGATTCAGCGAGCGCATCTTCGAATTCGACGTCGGGCGGTAAATCCCGAACTGCGTGTAGTACGCTCCCTCGAAGGTGTCGACGCTAGGCAGGTTCATCCATCGATACCACTTGCGTGACTGGGCAATCTGCGTGGGGGCATTGAAAATGCTCACATTCGGCTCGCTCGGTTCAGGATCGATGTATGTAGTGCCGTCGGCATAATCATACTCATCCGCGAGATCGGCGAATGAATGGCCGAACTCGTGCAAGCCGATCTCGACCGCGGAAGAGTTGTTGCCCGCAACGGTACCCAGGTTATCGAAGGGATAGCCCGCGCCGCCGTAGCGCGTGGAGTTGGCCAGGGCGAGGATTTGGTCCACCGCTGGCGCCGACGCGGCTGCATCGTAGGTCTTACTGATGTTGATGCACAAAAGCCGCGCGATCCCGAAACACCCATACTCCATATCCAGCGCCGTATCCTTGAATATACCGAGATCGATTTCATCTACACCGGATTCGTTGGACACCACGTCAACGCGGTGCACGTTGAAGTACGTGCTGTACGCGGCGAATGGTTCACCGGCGAAGAAACTCGCCAGAATCGCGTCGACATGGGCTGCATAGGTCGTCGTCTCGCCGGTGGTGTAGCCGTCACCAAGCATGACGATATCGATGCGGTTTGTGATCGGGCCGTTGTCGAGTACCGTCGTCACCGACCAGACAGGTCCGGCCACGCGCCCGAGCGGATCCAACCCGAAGACGCGGCGATGATCGGGATTGCCCCGATCCACGGTAATACGACCGCCTTGTAGTACGCCGTTTTCAACGTAATCGTAGAACACGGGCATGTCCTGCGCCTTGGCGACGCTGGCGAATGAAAGGACCGCAATGGCCGTAAGGAAACAGCGCAAGTACAGTAGGTTCATGGTTCGTCGCCTTTCGTCCAAAGAACTGGGCTTGATTGGGTTCCGGCTCGCCGGGTCTCTCCCGCTCCGACACAATTCCGATAACCCGGCATTCTAAACGAAACCCCATCGACCCTGCAACAAAAAAGTGCTGTTTTGCGCGAAATTATTGACTTTTCGACGTTTCCGCGTTCCTGCGTTTACGCGGCTGTGATCGCCCGTCACGATGTACTGGGAACACCCCCACGCCGCATGATCGCCCTCACCTTCCCCCGACGCCGATCACCCGCCAAGTTATGTTGATAGATGATGCGTTTCCGTGCCCATTCCGCGCACTTCGTGGCGGAGTATGGTCCGCCTGTGGCGGATGGCTTCGTGGCTGAATTCGCCATGCGTAATTGGCCCGCCGAAGGCGGAGAAATCGGCAATTGGCAATCGCTCCGTCTTACTGTCTCGGCGTTTCGGCGTTTCTGTTTTCTGCGTTTTCCTTCGTGCCTATTGCCTCAATGCCTCAGTGCCAAGCAATGACACTCACCAAAAAACTGTACTCTCAAAACGAACCCATTTGAAGTTGCCGCTGAACAAAAGTGAGCAACACTGGTCACACTCGCGGTTTTGTTCACCCTTTGTGGCGGAGCTGGCCCTTGATGGGTGGCGGAGCAAGGTACGCCCGTGGCGGATGCCTCCACACCTCGTCGTTTCGGCGTTTCCGCGTTTCTGCGTTTTCCCTCCGTTTTCGCCCGCGATCGTGTCATCGATCTGGTCTACAATGCGTCCATGAGGTTAATTCGGGAAATCCGGTGTTACCCGAGCGACGGCGCGGAGGGCGTGACGAACTCGTGGGCCGGGACGGGCGAAAGAGCGTCCCTGGGGGCGTACCGGGTACTTCGCGCGGTAGTCGATGGACCGGTGGACCCCAGGACCGGGTATCTGTGTGATATCAAGGAGATCGACCGGGTGCTCCGCGCCGTCGTCGCGCCCGCTCTGCGGGGCGTACCCGACGACGCGAGTTCGCTTACGCGAGCACTAGTCGCCGCGTTTCCAGCGGCGGCGGAGCAATGTCCGACACCCGCGGCGCTGCGGACACTCGAACTTCACGTCTCGCCGCACACACGCTTGGCAATCGACAAGGGAGGATCGGGCATGATGCGTCTGACCCAATCGTTTGAGTTCTCAGCCGCCCATCGACTCTTTAGTGCGGAACTGAGTGACGCGGAGAACCGGCGGCTCTTCGGCAAGTGCAGCAATCCCAACGGTCATGGCCATAACTACGTCTTGGAAGTGTCAGTATGTGGCACGGATGGCACGAGCGAGGGAACCGTCACGGACATCGGCCACGTTGATCGCGTCGTACTAGAACGCGTGATCGAACCCTTCGATCACAAGAACCTCAACCTCGAATGTCCGGAGTTCGCCCAACTCAATCCCAGTGTGGAGAACATCGCCCGCGTCATCTGGGACCGATTGAACGGGGCGTTTACGGGTTGCCGGCTCGCCTCCGTCCGCGTCTGGGAAACCCCCAAGACCTGTGCCGAATACACCGGCGGCGACGACGGCGACGACGAACAAATGATGAATGACTAATTACGCGTCAGCCGAAACGCAGGGCAGCCGCAACACCCTTGAGTGTTGCGGCGAGGTAGTCTTCCGCGTTTCGGCGATGAATCACTGCGCACAGCCCGGATTATCGGCTCGGTTTTCGCAGATTAAGTAGGTGCGACGCCGGGCCGAACTAAGTACGGCGACGGCGTGTGGGTGGCAACTTCATCCATGCTTGCCCAAGTACCGATAAACACGACAAGGTAATTACGAATTATGAAATGGACACGTGTATCTGCTCCTTACTTTCGTAATTAGTAATTCGCGTAAAGGACCGACCATGAGCGCCACTCAAACCATCACCCGCGAGCGACACGATCAGATTCTCGAGGATGCGGTCCGCAGCGAGCGGCAGTTGGTATTGACCCACAATAGCGCCGACGGGTGGCGAACGTACAAGGCCGCATTCGTATCCGGGCAAGCGCCCGCTAAAGGCATCCTCGTCAAGGTGACTCGCACTGAGGATCGCGCTGAGGGGAAACTTCCCTTGGCCGGCGACGTCTTGGGCGTGACCTTCCGCATCGGAAACAAAAAGTGCATGTTCAGCACCGTTCTTGTGTCCTTTCAAGGGAATGCGGAGGATTCCGTCTGGGCAATCCGTCGGCCTGAGCAACTCCAACAACTCCAGCGACGAGCGTACGAACGTGCAGCCCCTCCGAAAAACTCGGTGATTGCAGTGCGCTTTTGGCTTGAAATCGCGGGCGATCACGCATCCGTGGACGCAAGAAACGTACACTACGGACAACTCGAGGACATCTCCGCCGGCGGAATGCGGATCAAGGTCGCCGATTCCAAAGAAGTGCAGATCGATCGAACGTACCGCTGCGTCTTCTCCCACCGACCCGACAAACCATCACTCGTGCTCGACGCTGTTCTACGTCACCGCGAGGCCGTTGACCAGGGACGGGCGTCGTTGGGCTTCCAATTCGTCGGCATGGAAACGACGCAGGAAGGCCTGCGCCTCCTCGACCGCCTAGTCCGGATCATCAACCACTTCCAGCGCTCTTTCACCCACGAGTCGAGCGCGTACTAAGCCTTAATACCCCGTCTCCCTTCCATGGAGAAGGTTGAGGTGAGGTTTGAGTCCGCATGAATCACCCCTCACCCAGCCTCTCCCCCACGTACATGTTTAGCGTGTACAAGGGATCGACCCCAACGGGGTCATGACATCAAGCCCAGGGTTGTCCGCCCAGGCGGACTACCCTGGGTCAACGATGACGAACACCAACAACCCCAAAGGGGTTGCGGCTCCCGCGGGCACAACCCCGTTGGGGTTGTGTTGTTTGATGCCCCATGATCCCAGGGTAGCCGCGTTGCGACAACCCTGGGCTGCGGGTCGACACGCCTTTGGCGTGTGGACGTGCTCCATCTGGGAACCGCAACGCTAAACACGAACTCCCTCGCTGGGGGAGATAGGGTGAGGGGGTTTCAAGAGATACTTTTGATGCACCCTGCCCGCCTACCTCAGGTAAAAATATTTCTTTTTTTCTTCTTGCGTTCACGGAATCGTTCGTTTACTTTACTACCGGCTGGATAGTGTAGGAACGGGACCAAGATGCTGAGTTCTCTCTCTCTCTCTCTCTCTCTGCCCCTGTGCGCGGACATTTCGCGAGGCGACTTCTCAACCGGACACAACGCAGCCAAGACAGAACGCCGGGGCCTCCGTCCCTACCGATCGTCCCGCAACACAATCCGAACCGCGACAGGTATGGAGCGGTCCGTCCGCATCACCCATGCGTCTCTTGTGGACCGCTCGTTGTCACTCGCGGTTCTGATCGGCAGTCACAACCCAAAGAGCAAGCAGGGTCCCAATCCGAGGCGCGGGCATCAGAGACCGAACAATCAGCTTACCCCGCCGCAACTCGTTTGCGGAAGTTTGGCATGTGTAATCGAGCGTCGGCGGTCGAAACCGCCTTACCCCGCTATGTTGAGGATCGGGAAACAAGTGTACTTTTTTTCAGGAGATTGTGGAGATGAAGGACAGAAGACGCGAACATGTGTTTAGTGGAACAAGTTGTCTGGGGTTCGTCCCGGGCACTGTTGCTGTGGGGGTGAGAGCGGTGTTTTCAGCGGCCTTTGGCATGGTGGCCATCCTCACGCCGGGGGCTTCCAACGCCGCTCCCGTGGTGGTATTCGACGGCTTCGAGGACGGCAATTGGACTGCAAACCCTGCGTGGATCGATGGAAACCCTGGTTATGGTCAGGACGGTGGAGTCGTCGCGGACCCCGTTCGCGCGAACAACCTGGTGTGGAAAGGAATGGGAACCGAGGCAGCGCCCCGAAGTCTCATGACGTCGGAGTTCGCACCGCTGCAATGGACAGGGTTTCATTGCTCCGTTGAGTTCCTCACCACGACGTCTACTCGATTTCGGGCGGACGTGGGTGTCCTAGACGGCACCAACGCCAACCCACGTGATGAGTCATTCCGCGTGTCTTTGTGGCACGACGTCAACCATGGGAATCAAGTAAATCTCTATATGGCGGAGGAGAATGCCAGCGCCCCGACTTACGTGTACCAGAACACCATGTTTGATCTGAGCTTGGTTCCGATCAACGAATGGTTGCGATTGAGCCTCTGGCACGACCCTGTCAGCGGGCTCGTCAAGTCCGACGTACGAAAAGTTTCCGATGACCAGTTGATCTTTGAGACCTCAATGACGCCGGTGACTTTCGGTGGCTCGTCGCCGCTCTCTTACTTTTATATTGGTGTCTCAGAACTTGAATGGCAGTACATGGACAATGCAACACTCAGTTCTTGTGATACGGACGGCGACGGCATTTGCGACGATACAGACAACTGTCCTACAGTGTACAATCCTAATCAATCGAACATCGACGGCGATGCGTTCGGTGATGCGTGCGATCTATGTCCGTACGATCCGGCCAACACGATTGTGAACGGGCAGTGCATTCCGACGCTCAGCGAGTGGGGTATGATAGCGATGGCGGCGCTGATTCTTTCTGCCGGAGGGGTCGTGATCGCACGGCGGCGCGCGGTGGGGTAGCGCGATCAGAGCGGGGAGCGGAAGCGACCCGATTCGTACGAGCGAGCGCGCATTCCGATTCCCACGAAATCCGGGCGCTGCCGCTTCCGGCTCTGATACATCCGGTCGCTGCCGCTTCCGGCTCTGATTGATCCGGGCGCTGTTGCCTTCAGGCGGCGCGTTCGGATCGCCGCGCGGCATGAATGCCGCGGGTTTACTCCTGCCCCATGAATGGGGCGGCTCGGGCAAATCCGCAAGACTCACCCCTCACCCGGCCTCTCCCCTCAAGGGGAGAGGGGCTTTCGCTACCCACGACTCCACCGGTCTACAATACTTCGGATCGTCGTGGTGAGATGGGCCAGTCGTTTGCACCAGATCGATTGATTCCCGTGAGTGTTCGCCGTCGCGGCGCGGACGAAGTCGAGCGCACGTCGGTCCGCGGCGTGAAGCTCTTGCAGCCATTTCTCCACGCCTTTCGATTCGCCCGCGACGAGGGCGCGTAATGCCTCCGCCGAAACATGCTCAAACCCGCCAAGCCCCCGATCGATTGCCGGGTCATGGATACTCGTCAGCAACATGGCCTCGGCAAAGTCGAGATCGCGTGAGGCCTCAGACCAAGAAACACGTGCCCGCTGGGCCTCCTCCATTCGCAGAGGGAATTGCGGCGAGTCACGACGCTCCGCGGCCAACGTCCGAAACGCCGCTACGAACGACGCCGAGGCCCGGCTGAAGGTCAGTCGAGCGGCCAGCCAACGAGCGTAGGTCTGCGTGATCCGCTCCTGTCGCTCCGAAAGCGTAACGCCGCTACGCGCGACCAGCACGCCGAGCGCCGCGCCAACCACGCCGCCGATCAACGCGGCCGTGAGCGCCAGACCGACAATCTCGTCCCAAGACATTGATGCCTCTTCGCTCCCCTCCGTCAGGCGATCGACCCGTGAGTCGATCGCCGAGAACACAGCCAAGCAGGGCACGACAGTATACCCAGAATCGAACGAGAACGCCCACGATACCACTCGAGGTGCGATTTCGCTACGATGAGTGTAGGGTTGGTAGAACGTCTTCAAACAGTATGGTTTGAGCATCCGATACGGGAGTAGGCCGATGCAACTCGGTGTGAAGGGTATGGCGGCGGTTGTCATGTTGATGCCGCTGACGACACTGGCGGAAGGTCGCGGCGGCGGCGACCGAATGACCGGACGTGCCTTCGCAGGCCGCTCCGAAGTCATCGCCCGACACGGCATGGCCGCTACAAGTCAACCGCTGGCCACCCAGGTCGCGCTCGACATCCTCAAACAAGGCGGAAGCGCCGTCGATGCCGCCATCGCTGCGAACGCCGTGCTGGGACTAATGGAACCGACCGGCTGTGGCATCGGCGGCGACCTATTTGCCATGGTGTGGAACGCCAAGGGAAGCAAGCTCCACGGACTTAATGCGAGTGGACGCAGCCCTTACGGACTGACGCTGAAGGCCTTGAAGGACGCTGGGCTGGAGTCCATCCCTGCGCATGGCCCGTTGCCGGTGAGCGTACCGGGTTGCGTCGACGGATGGTTCGAGCTGCACAAGAAGTTCGGCAAGCTCCCGATGTCAGCCATCCTCGCCCCGGCGATCCGCTATGCGCGAGAAGGATTCCCCGTGTCGGAGTTGATCGCCCATTACTGGGGAAAGGGCGGAAGAGCGTTGAAGGACTTTCCCAACTACGCGGCGACGTTCCTGCCCGGCGGCGAGCCGCCGAAGAAGGGCGACCTCTTTAAGAACCCTAATCTTGCCCGGACCTATGAAATCCTCGCCGAGAAAGGTGGTGATGCCTTCTATCGCGGGGAGTTGACGCAAGTGATGGCCTCGTATTGTGCGCGCGTCGATTGTCACCTGACGGCCAAGGACTTCGCCGACCACACTTCGACATGGGTCGAACCGGTCTCGACGAGCTATCGCGGATTCGACGTTTGGGAAATGCCGCCCAACGGCCAAGGCATCGCCGTATTGCAGATGCTCAATTTGCTCGAACCTTACGACCTCACCTCGATGGGGCATAATTCCGGCGAATACCTTCACCGATTGATCGAGGCCAAGAAAATCGCTTATGAAGATCGAGCGCGGTTCTATGCGGACCCCGACTTCGTGAAGGTTCCCGTGGCGACGCTGATTTCAAAACCGTACGCTGACGTGCGACGCAAGCTCTTCAACTCACGGGCGGCATTGCGTCACATCGACGCCGGCGACCCCAAACTCCGCGAGGGCGACACCATTTACCTCACCGTCGCCGATGAGGAGCGCAACATGGTGTCACTCATCCAAAGCAACTATCGCGGGTTTGGGTCGGGACTGGCGCCGGATGGACTGGGGTTTGTATTTCAGGACCGTGGGGAACTTTTCTCGCTCCAAGAGGGTCACCCCAACGTCTATGCACCCCACAAACGGCCCTTTCATACCATCATCCCCGGCTTCGTGACCAAAGACGGCAAGCCCTGGCTGAGCTTCGGGGTCATGGGCGGCGACATGCAGCCGCAGGGGCATGTGCAGGTGCTGTGCAACCTGATCGACTTCGGGATGAACCTGCAAGAGGCCGGCGACGCGGCTCGGTTCCACCATCAAGGTTCGTCCGAGCCGACGGATGAGAAAATGACCGATGGAGGTTGGGTAGCGCTCGAATCGGGCGTTTCAACTGAGGCTCAGCACTCCCTGGCGCAGAAGGGCCATCAAATCCGTTTCGAAGTCGACGGCTTCGGGGGTTATCAAGCGATTCGGTATGACGCCAAGCGAGACCTGTACATCGCCGGTTCTGACTTTCGCAAGGATGGGCAAGCGGCGGGATACTGACCGAGTTACGAGTTACGAGTTACCAATTACAAAAAGTGTCTATTCGCCGTCGTTGATTCAACATTCGTCATTTTTGCGTGTAATGTTGTTCGATCCTGTCGCAGATCAGATGGTACGCGAGTTGGTGGACTTCCTGGACGCGGTCGCTCTGGTCGTGGTCCACGCGGAAACAAAGATCGCATAGCTCAGCCATCGCCCCGCCGGATCGACTCGTGAACCCGACGACCGTTGCGCCGAGATTCTTGGCCGCTTGAAGCGCGCGAACCACATTGGCCGATCGACCGGAAACGCTCAGCGCCAACACGACGTCGCGTTTCGTGACCAGAGCTTCGATCTGACGCGAGAACACCTGCTCGAAGCCGATGTCGTTCGATACCGCGGTGAGAATCGAACAATCGGTGGTTAGTGCAATCGCAGGCAAAGCCTTGCGGTCACGTTTGAACCGCCCTACGAGTTCAGCGGCGATGTGTTGGGCATCCGCAGCGCTGCCGCCGTTGCCCAACAGGTACACCCGACTGCCCGCTTCAAAGCAAGCAATCAAACGGTCGGCAATGCGTTCGAGCAGGCCGATCTGCCCGATTGCAGCCTCAACCACACGCATATGTTCGGAAATCTGTTGCTTCATCGACTACACTTCGTGCCCATGCGCCTTATCCGCTCCATGTCTGATATTCGTGGATGGGTGGCTTCACTTGCTCCCTCGGATGCGTTCGATAAGGGTCGTCGTGCTCAAGCCGTCTACGAGCGGCAGCAAAATGACCCGGCCCCCGGCGGACTCTACGAACTCCCGGCCCACCACGCCCTTCTCCGCCCAGTCCTCGCCCTTAATGAGAACGTCTGGGCGCACTCTTCGGATCAACGATTCCGGCGTCGCTTCCTCGAAACCTACGACGTAATCGACGCACTCCAATGCGCCCAGCACGGTTGCACGATGCTCAAACCGGTTGATGGGGCGATTTTCGGCTTTGTTCAGCCGACGCACCGAAGCATCGCTGTTGAGTGCGACAATCAACACCGATGCCTCTTGCCGGCATCGTTTGAGGAACTCCACATGTCCCGCGTGGAGTAGGTCAAAACAGCCGTTGGTGAAAGCGACGGTTTCGCCGCGGTCGCGACGAAGCTGCACTTCGGCGACAAGCTCTTCAATCCCGATGAGTTTGCCGTTACGGAACCGATGCTCCAGCCTCAGTTCAGCGAGCACTTCGTCAGCGGTGATGGGGACACAACCGAACTTCTCAACCTCCAAGCCGCCGGCCACATTAGCTAGGCGTGTTGCCGAGACGAGATCGGCCCCGGCGGCGAGGGCCGCCGAAAGCATCGCCAAAACCGCATCGCCGGCCCCGGTGTTGTCGTACACGGTGCGGGGGATGGTCGGAAGGTGCTGCGGACTGCGGCCCCGTTCGACCAATACGGCCCCGTCGCGGTCTACGGTCGCGACGACACCGCGAAAACCATAGGTCTCCAACGCCTCTTGTGCGGCGGCGGAGACGGCCTCAACGGAATCGCAGGGCCGTTGAGTGACGATCGATAACTCGTCACGGTTGGGAGTGACGATATCCGCGCCCCGATACCGAGAGTAGTCGTTCAACCTCGCCGGATCGACGAGCACCGGTCGTCCAAGACGCTTCGACTCGCGGACCACCGCTTGCACGAGACGCTCGCTCACCACGCCCTTGTCGTAATCCTCGATGCACACCACATCGCATGGAGCGATTCGTCGGGATGCACGGTCGATCAGTTCCTTTGCGGCGTCGTTGCGTAACGGACTTGCGTCCTCCTCGTCGAGGCGAAGAAGCTGTTGGCGGTGACGATGTTGGGCGAGGCCGACCAGACGGGTCTTTGTCGTCGTGGGGCGATCCGCTTGTACGACGACCGCGGAGTCGTCCACACCGGATTCCTGGAGAAGTCGGCGTAGCGTCTCGCCATGTCGATCGGCCCCGATCATCCCGCAACAAACCACCTCGCAACCCAACGCCCGCAGACACGCTGCCACGTTGGCACAACCGCCCACGGCCTCGCGGGTCTCCACGGCGCGCAGGATCGGGACGGGCGCTTCCGGGCTGATCCGCTCCGCATCGCCGTAGATGTAGCGATCGAGGATCAAATCGCCGACGAGGAGCACCCGTCGACCGGGAAAGGAGCGTACCCATCTGGTTAGTTCATCAGTCATGGTTGGGCCATGGAGTTGTTCCGCAGGCGGTTTCCTATTCCAGAGCGAAATCGTAGTGGCGCAGGGTAGCACGGTCAATCCCACGCCAGGATTGGGCTGGGGGAGGAGGTGGACCTCACGCCGCCGGAGCGTCGGTGGGAATGCTCAAACGAAAATGCGCGCCGCCGTACTGTGGATCGTGCCGCGCCACCAGATCGAGCTTACCGCCCAGCAACGTCGCCCAATTGCGGGCGAGGGATAGACCCAGTCCGATTCCACCACGCGCTTTCGCATCCGCATCGCGCCCGCGACGGAATGGTTTGAAGATGGTTCGCGAGTCGACCAAGTCGATGCCCGGACCGGAGTCGACGACGTCGAGTTGCAGCCGACCGTTGTCGCCGCCCAAAAGGACAACCACCTTGGGGCTGCGAGAACCGCGGGCGTGACGACACGCGTTGTCCACCAGCACGGCAGCGATCTGGTTGACGAGGTTGACGTCGGTATGAATCGGGTGGGCATTGGGTACGTCGTTGCGTGTCTCGGCCTCGATGGCGTTGGGGGCACACCGCTTCTGGACCGTTTCGCCTACAACGCGCAGCAGTGACGCGGCGTCCGTTGCTGCTATATGCAATTTGACCTTGTGGTTCTCGAGACGAGCGTACTCCAGCACGGACTCTACCAGGCTCGACAGACGCTGTGATTCACGATTGAGCGTGTCGAGGTATTCCTGTTTCGAGGCGTCGGGAACGAGACCGGCCGAGAGCATGTCCGAGTAGAGACGGAACGTCGTCAGTGGAGTGCGAAGCTCGTGAGTCACCGCATAGGCGAACTGCATACGCCGCTCGGTCAGCGCTACCAGGCTTCGCACGCCCCAACCCGCGCCGGCCAATACCGTCAGGGCGGCGGCCCAGGAGATTAGCAACACCCCGCGAATGGACCGCCACGCCGCGGCGGCCGTCCCCCCCGGAATGTCCGGAACCCGCAACACCGCGGGAAACTCAGACAGCTTGATGTCGCTTTCATCGGGACCGAGGTCCACATCGTTGGCGACGGGCTCTAAATCCGCATGGGGAAACAAATCCTCGATCGGTTTTAGCAGCTCGGGTTTGAGGCGCTCCCAGTCGCCGATTAACCCTTGATACAGGATCTCGGCATCGGCATGACACTCCCGGACGAAAGCCAGTTTTTTCTTCTCGCCGTCCGCGTCAATCCAAAACGGCGGGGCGAAGGAACTCAGCCGGATACGAACCGGCGCCGGAGTCACAAGGCTTTCCTCGAAACCGCTGTCGATCGCCACGGGGATATTGCGGAAGTTGCCGGCGGCGATGTATGGGGCGACACACTCCTCCGGCGGCACGTAGCGAACTCCCGAAGCAGTCGAAATCACCCTGCGACCCAAACCACCGATGGAGGCGTCCCGCCGCTCCGCGCCCTTGGGGGCGGAGGTCCGCTGGGAGACACGGACCACGTCTGTAGGCTCGGGTTCATTGCCTGCACCGTGCGATGACCGTTCGTGTTTCAGTACCTCACTGACCCGTTCGCGGAGAGACAGCATCGGCAACGCGCGTCTGAACCACTCCAAAGTGTCGCGGGCGCGACGTTCCGAAAGCCCCACCCCCCCGGTGCTTTCAGCTGACCACAACGGTCGCTCCTCGGCGAACTGCGGTGAGGAGGGCATACCACGGTGATCGACCTGAAAATAGAGATCGATCCAATCGAACGGCGGACCATACAAGGCAATTGGTGAGCGCAAGATGACAGCTTGGGCATCCACCTCACGTCCGTCGCTGGTCAGCACGGCCACTGGCTCGACGGTGTTGTAGTCGACGTAGTCCGTGTAGCGCCGCGAGGTCTCGAAATTGATGATTCCCTTGATGCGACTTTCGATTTGCCGCAGGGCGGAGTTAACCCGCGTCTGGTGCTCTTCGTTGACCCTATTCTTGGCGAGTTCGAAGCTCGCAGCCGTTGCCCAAGTCATGCCCCCTAGCACTACCCCAGCGATCAGGGTGAACACACCCATGGCGGCGAGGGTGCTCTTTTGCGAGCTGGTCATACCATGCCCCGCTCCGTCGAGGGCGCATCAGTCACCAAAGTTAGGTTTGGACCCATCATGTAACCCTTGCCCCGTACGGTCACGATCCATTCCATATCCGGGTCCGACGAACCCACGGTTAGCTTCTGCCGCAAGCGGGTGATGTGCATATCGATCGCCCGTGTCTCAACCCCCCCGTCGCGCAGCCCCCACACGCAGGCCAAAAGTTCCTCGCGCGAAACGACCCGCCCCGCATGGGAGGCCAGGCGTTGGAGAATGTCCGCTTCCATTTCGGAAAGAGCCACCCGCTCGCGCTCTCCGTGGCAGACTTCCCGACGGGCGCAGTCCACCGTCGTGTCCCCGCCGCTAATACGGAGCACCGGGGTCGGCCGCTCCGGACTGCGACGCAACACTGCGTCCACCCGGGCCAGCAACTCACGGGCGGAAAAGGGTTTGACCACGTAATCGTCGGCCCCGGCACGGAGTCCGCGGACCCGGTCGTCCTCCGAACCGCGCGCGGTAAGGATAATGACGGGGAGCGAAGCATGGGTGACGCGCAGCTCACCCAACACTTCGAACCCATCCATCTTGGGGAGGAGAAGGTCGAGAAGGACAAGATCGACTCCGGCCCGACGGGCCTCGCCTAGTCCGGCTACGCCGTCGGCGGCCTCAATCGGCTCGTAACCCGAAATTCGCAACGCGTCCACGATCCCTCGACGGATCGCGTCCTCGTCTTCCACCACCACTACTATTCGTTTCTTACTCATGGCTATTACCGACAAGGGCGCAACTGTATCCCAGCAAACCTTTTATCCTAAGGGGCACGGCACCTGTTATTCTATCATAGCCCCAACTCGCCATAAGGACGACCACGTTCGCCCCCAAGTGAAGTTAATCAAGCGTTACAGACCTGATACTTTCAGACCCGCCTGCTCGGGTCTGGAAACGCGTTGGACCGCCGCTGGAGGGCTAGCAAGAGCGTCGCCAGGGTTATTCCAGCGGCATCGGTCAGCCAGTCGTCCAGGCTCATCGTCCGTCCGACGAACTGCTGCGACCACTCTTCGAAGGCCGCATACAGGCCGTAGATCGCCGCGTAGCCGACCAGTTTCGCTATCGGCACCGCCCGACCTGCGACGAACATATACCGCCCACCGAGCCAGACCAGGAGAAAATACAACACGAGGTGGATGATTTTATCGACATTATTGAAGCTCAGTCGCCTCAGGCCGGAAACCGGCACGTGCATAATGATGAACAATCCGAGCCAATAGCCAAGCCAGAGCCACAGGAGTTGCTTGGCTCGCGGTCGTGGTTCGAGGTTGTGCGTCATCCTTCGGTCACTAGTCATAGCGAACTAGCCTACCCCAACGCGCAAGGGCGTTGGGGCTGCTGCGGCGAGAGCGGACGCTGACGGAGCGGACACCGCGACGGCGTTCGGGGTGCCCACGCCCTCAGTTGAGATTGTTTCGCCCAAAACTTCGGCCGCGAGGCGTGCATAGTCGATGGCTCCGTGGCTGCGGGGAGCGTACTCGAACACCGTCTGGCCGAAGCTGCACGACTCGGCGAGCTTGATGTTGCGGCGTATAGACGTTTGGTACACTCGTGCGTCGGCCCAGGCGCAAGTCGTCCCGCGTGAGGCTTCGAGGAACTTGACCAGATCGTCCACGACCTCGCCCGCCAGCCGCGTCGCGGATTCGTACATGCACAACACGACCCCGCCGACGTGGAGCTGGGGGTTGATTCGTTGCCGAACCAGCGTGACCGTGTCGAGCAGCTTGCTCAGCCCTTGTAGTGCAAAAAAGTGCGCTTGGAGTGGAATCAATACTTCCGTCGACGCAACAAGAGCGTTGACGGTCAAGACACCGAGTGACGGCGGGCTGTCGATGAGCATGATGTCGTAGTCCTGCTCGATGGGGTCCAGCGCTTCCCGGAGGATGACCTCGCGTCCGGTCACGCTTATCAGTTCCACCTCTGCGCCGGCAAGGTCGATGTCCGCCGGAACCAGGGTCATCCGATCGCGGACTTTGACCAAGACATCGCCAACCGGCGTCGCCGCAGTGAGCACGTCATAAACGCTCGGTTGCCCATCGCGAAGCTCCGCGCCGAAATGGAGAGTCAGGTGTCCCTGCGGGTCCAGGTCGATGAGGAGTACGCGAAGGCCGTTTTTCGCCAGGGCGGCCCCAAGGTTGGCCGTCGTGGTGGTCTTACCCACCCCGCCCTTCTGATTAATGACCGCGATCCGTCGCATCGACCCGCTCGCCTCCTGCGGCTGCGAAGTATAACCGCATGGGGCGAAAGGCAATAGTCTCTAATGAGCGAAATCATGCGCGATTCGGCAACGATTTCTGTGAACACGGATAATAAAACCCCCTCCCCAATTCGGGTGGGGGCTGCGGACGAACGCCATCTTCGGGCGTTCGCTACTCCGGATTTGGCCAAAGGCCGCCTGACAGAGTCAGGTGTAATTGCCGTTATCGCTCGACAAAGCAATGTTCCCGCGTTTGCGGGTGCAGCGGAATTGTAGCCGCGCTACGATGAATCCTGAAACTCCTTTTTTGGTTCCGGCTATGCTGGTTTAGGATTCACGAGATGTGCGTAAACTTGAGGCTTCCGCCGTGGGCTACACATGTGTCACCGCTGCCGCGGCTGAATCCGCCGGTCGGCGGACTAAACGCGCACTCAACCGGTGTGACGTAGCGTTACAACGTAAGGAGTGCGTCGATGAGTTGCTCGTCCTCGATGCCGAGTTCGCGAAGCTGTACGCGCTTTTCGTCTTCGGTAAGGTCGGTATCGTTGACGATCGTTTCCACGTCGTCCAGGACGATGGGTTGTCCGTCGGTACCGACAAGCTGATTGGGAAACGTCGTCGTCGCGCCGCTTCCGCATCCGGCCAATCCGGCCAGCAATGCCGCCCGTACGATCGTGCCGAGAATCTTCATGCCCAATACCGTGTTTCGGGGTTCGACATCATGCATGGCAATGCTATCCGCCGTAACAGGCGGGCACAAGGTCGCCCGGACCGTGCGCCTCGGCCTGCGCGTACACCCTTGCAATCCGTCGCCGTACCCTGTATTCATCCGCCCATGAAATGGACGGAGTTCTTCATCCCCACCTCCAAGGAGTCACCCACGGAGGCGACGGTGCCTTCGCATCAGTTAATGATCCGCGCCGGGTTGATCCGCCAGGTCGTCGCGGGCGCCTATACGTATCTGCCTCTCGGCTATCGCTCTTTGCGGAAGGTTGAAGCCATCGTGCGCGAGGAGATGAACCGCGCCGGGGGCATCGAGCTGCACATGCCCGCGATGCACCCCATCGAGTGGTGGGAGCAGACCGGCCGCGTCGCCGCGATGGGCGAGGTGTTACTCCGCCTGGGCGGCGGCAGCGGAGATGACTGGCGGTCTCGAACTGTGCTTGGCCCCACGCACGAAGAGGTCATTACCGAAATCGCCCGCGCCTACCTCAACAGCTACAAGCAACTCCCCGTCAACTTCTACCAGATTCAGACCAAGTTCCGCGGTGAGGCCAGGCCCAAGAGCGGCGTACTGCGTACCCGCGAATTCTTGATGAAGGACGCTTACTCGTTCCACACTGCGAAGGAAGGTGCGGGCGGCCTCGATGAAGGCTATCAGAAAATGTACGACGCTTACCGCGCGATCTTTGGTCGTTGCGGCCTGCCGTACATTGTGGTGGAGGCCGAGTCCGGGCCCATCGGCGGCGACGCCTCCCACGAATTCATGGTCCCCACCGAGGCGGGCGAGGATTACCTGGTGCAATCCGAGGACGGCTCATACGCGGCTAACCTCGAACGCGCCGCGGTTGCGCCGCTTTCCGACCAACACGACGGCGGTAACGCCCCGCTCCGCGAAGTGCATACGCCGGGCTTCAAGACCATCGACGAAGTATCGGGGTTCTTGAAGTGCGAACCACGGAAGATGATCAAGACCATCATCTACGAGGCCAATGGCTCGCCGTTGGTGGCTCTTGTCCGCGGCGACCATGAGGTCAACGAGGCCAAGCTCGGCCGGTTCGCGGGTGTCGGCAGGGTGACACCCGCAGGCCCCGATTTGATTCGCAAGCTCACCGGCGCGGAAGTCGGCTTCGCCGGACCCGTGGGGTTGAACGCACGGGTTATCGCCGATCAGGCCGTCACCGTCATGCACGACGCCGTGACCGGGGCGAACAAAACGGACTATCACATCACCGGCGTGAACGCCGGGCGCGATTTTCAGATCCAAGAGTCGGGCGACATTCGCATGGCCGTCGAGGGCGATCGTGCGCCCAACGGTTCGGCGCTGGCGTTCAAGAAGTGCATCGAGATCGGGCACGTCTTCAAGCTCGGAACCAAGTATTCCGAAGCGATGGACGCAAAATGTCTTGATGCCGACGGCAAGCCGAAAGCATTCGTTATGGGCTGCTACGGCATCGGGCTGAACCGCATCATGGCCGCCGCCATCGAGGCCTTCCACGACGATAAGGGCATCTCCTGGCCGATGAGCATCGCACCCTTCCACGTCGTTATTTGCGCCCTCGACATCCGCGAAGAAGCCGTGACCTCGCTTTCGCAGAAGCTACATGACGAATTAGGAGCCGCCGGTATCGATGTGCTCCTCGACGACCGCGACGCCCGCCCGGGTTTCAAATTCAAGGACGCGGAACTCATCGGGTTTCCGATTCGGCTGACTGTGGGTAAGAAGGGTCTGGTCGAAGACCTCGTAGAGTTACAAATTCGTCGAACCGGGGAATCCCAGAAGGTCGCCCCGGATCAGGTCGTGGCTACCGTCCGCCGACTTGTTGACACCGCATTGCGTTCCGAACGCACCTGACCATCAGAACCCGGAGCGCAAGCGACGGGCCGGTCCTTACCAAAGAATTTCGCAGTTGTGTCTTAGTTCTGGAAATGCCTGCGACGGCGCTGCCGCGCCAAAATGGCTGGGATGCCTAGGAGCATGAGCATGAGTACGGCCGGTTCGGGGACGGTGGCGAATCCCTTGGCGGCGGAGCTCGGATCGCTGCCGTCGGCCAGTGAGGTCTGCATGTCCCTTGCTGAGGTTTGGAGGATTTCGGAAAGTTGCGCACGGCCACTGAAGCTATCGAATGGATTCGTTTGGCCGGCCTGGTTGAAGATCGGATCGGTGAGCATCGCCAGAATATCGGCGTAGAGGTTTCCCGAAATGTTGACCGGGCCGAGGTCGAAGTCGTTGGCTGTGCCGCCGGTGACGGGAAGCCCGTCCTTTGTGACATTCTGTCGCGATGAGTAGGTAATGCCCAAGTCGTAGAAACCGAGTGCGTTGAGCGAGAAATTCACGTCGGCGAGCACGGTGCCGCTGATCTGCGACGACTGAGCGCCGCCGATGTTGTTGCTGAACACGTAGCTCAGCGGAGTCGCGTTGGTGCTTCCATTGACGGCCGTGGTCAGCGAGACATCGAACTGCGGGAGGAGGCGCCCGCCGGCGGACACCTGTAACGACAGGGGTCCGTTTAGCGACAAGTCCCCCGCCCCGAAGTCGAAGGGCGCTCCGTTGAAGTTGTCGGTCGCCAGGAAGTCGAAGCCGCCGGTGAGCGGGTTGCGCTGGCCGATCAGATCAAACCCGACGAAGTTCAAGACCGTGGCGACCTTCTGTATTTCGGCGCGGGCGCTGACGCCCGTCGCGATAGCGAAGCCGACGATTATTAGTGATAGCGTACGTCCAAAACAGCGATTCATGTGTAGCGACTCCTCTCGGTCACCTTTATCGCGGTACCCCTGTGCTTATCGGTTGACCTCGCCCCCGCGCCGCGTCAAAAAGCCGATGTCTACGGGCGTACCATACCACACACGCGCAAGGAATGCACGGGCTACTTGCCGGAATCGTTAACGAACCGACGGTCGCACCAACACTCAAGGGTGTTGGTGCTGATTGCCCACATCCGACCTTTATAGGACGCGGAGAGGCGTTCCATGTCAAGGGAGACGGCTTTTCATGGAATTACGCATTGGCGAGGATGTTGAGGATGTCCCCATCGGCGACGACGTAGGTCTTGCCCTCTTTGCGGACCTTCCCCGCGGCCCGAGCGCCTTTCATGTCCTGATGGGCGACGAGGTCGTCATAAGCGACCGTTTCCGCGCGAATGAAACCTCGAGCGAGGTCGGTGTGAATCTTTCCCGCGGCCTCCACGGCCGTGCTGCCCTTGGTGATCGTCCAGGCCCGGACTTCATCGGCGCCCATCGTTAGGAAGGAGATCAGACCCAGCGCCGTGTAACATGTTTGAATGAGGCGGTCGCGGGCCGCGGCCTGCACCCCAAAATCCGCAAGGAAGGCCACCCGGTCCGCGGGGTCGAGCGCGGCGATCTCGGCCTCGATGGAGGCGCTGAGGACGAAGCTATCCGCGGCGTGGGCGGCTTTGAGCGGCGCGGCAGACGCGACTTGACTGTCGGAGACGTTGCGAACGCAAATCAAGGGCTTTTCGGTGAGGAAGCCGAAGCTCGAAACCGCATGGCGTTCGTTTTCCGCAGTGATGACCGTGGAGAGCGGTTTCTCCGCCTCCAGAGCGACGCGGCAGCGCGTCAACAACGCCATCTCGTGCTTTTCCGCGTCGTGTGTCGGCGACGGTTTCTTCAGCGATTTCTCCAACTTGTCTACGCGGGTGGTGACGGTCTCCAGGTCGGAGAACATCATTTCTCCCCAGACGGTTTCAAAGTCCGCCTGGGCGTCGACGCGGTCGCGATAGGCCGGGACCGTCGGGTTCTCAAAGTCACGAATCACAACCACCAGGAGTTCCACCTGTCGAACGGTGGGTAACTGCTTTCGCCAGTCCTCCCGGCCCTTGGGGTCGTGAAGCGAGTGGCCGGGCAGGTCGATAATTTCGATAGTGGCTTCGGTGACCTTTTTGGGATTGTAGAGCTTCGTCAGGTAGTCTAGCCGCCGATCGGGCACCCGCACCACGGCCTGACGCGCTTCCGGCGGCGCATACGGATCGACGCTCAGCCCCGTCGCCGCGGCGAATACGGTCGACTTGCCGGATTTCGGTAATCCCAGAATCGCAACCTTCATACACGCATTGAAACGCCGAAACGCCGAAACGTCAAAACGGATCAGAACCGCGACAGTGATGGAGCGGGCAATCCCGGCGCGCCGGGATCAAGGAGTGGACCGGAAACGCCGAAATCGGGTTGTTTTGTGGCTTGTCCCGGCAGGGCGATCTACAGTATAATGGGTCTTGGTTCTTTTCGATCGCCGCAATTGATTCCGGCGACCATCTTCGGGAGGGATTTATGAATCCGGCCATTCGAGAAAACACGCGTCGTGGTCGTGGAACTATACGTAAGGCTCGTGTCCTCTGTTCCGCCTGGATTGTCGCGACATTAACAGCGACTGTCTTCGCCATCGCCGACCCGCCTCAAGGTGCCATCGTCGGCTGGGGAAGCCAGGTCGTCGGCGTCGATCTCTCCGCCGGTTTCGTCGCCGTCGCCGCAGGACGATGGCACAGCCTGGGCCTGAAGGCCGACGGCTCGCTTGTCGCGTGGGGAGCTAATTTCTACGGACAAAGCAACGTCCCCGCGCCCAACACGGGATTCATCGCCGTAGCGGGGGGAGCGTCGCATAGCCTTGGGCTCAAGGCTGACGGCTCAATCGTTGCGTGGGGAGCCAACTCCTACGGTCAAGCCGACGTTACCGGGCCGAATACGGGATTCATCGCTGTTGCGGCGGGAGGGGTGCATAGCCTCGGGCTCAAGGCTGACGGGTCAATCGTGGCGTGGGGAAACAACGTCTACGGTCAAATCGACGTTCCCGCGCCTAACGCGGGATTCGTCGCCGTCGCGGGGGGAACGTATCACAGCCTTGGGCTGAAGGCCGACGGGTCGATCGTGGGATGGGGCGACAACCTTAACGGTCAAGCCAACGTTCCTGCGCCCAACAGCGGATTCGTCGCCATCGCGGCGGGAGAGAATCACAGCCTAGGACTGAAGGCCGACGGTTCGATTGTCGCATGGGGAAGCAACTATTCTGGTCAAACCAACATTCCTGCGCCCAACACGGGATTCATCGCGATCGCGGCGGGGGGGCATCACAGCCTGGGCCTCAATGCCGCCGACTCTATTGTCGCGTGGGGATGGAACAGCGCCGGTCAAGCCAACGTCCCTACGCCCAACAGTAATTTCGTCGCCATCGCCGCGGGCTGGGCCCACAATCTGGGCCTCAAGGCCGACGGCTCTATCATCGCGTGGGCAGACAATGACGACGGTCAAACCAACGTTCCGGCACCCAACTTGGGATTCATCGCCGTAGCGGCGGGCAGCTATCACAACCTTGGCCTGAAGGCCGACGGCTCGATCGTCGCATGGGGAGACGACGACTTCGGTCAAACCGACGTTCCCGCGCCTAACACGAACTTCTCCGCCATCGCGGCTGGCGGGTATCACAGCCTGGGCCTCAAGGGTGACGGCTCGATTGTTGCGTGGGGATGGAACTACGACGGTCAAACCGACGTTCCGGCGCCCAACGTGGGATTCGTCGCTGTCGCGGCGGGCAGATACCACAGTCTCGGGATCAAGACCGACGGCTCCATCGTCGCTTGGGGTGACAACCTCTACGGTCAATCGGACGTTCCCGCGCCGAATGCCGATTTCATCGGCATCGCGGCGGGATGGGAGCATAGCCTTGGCCTCAAGGCCGACGGCTCCATCGTCGCTTGGGGGGGCAACTACTACGGTCAAACCAATCCGCCTCCTGGCGGACCCGATACGGGATTCGTCGCCGTAGCGGCGGGAGGGTGGCACAGCCTTGCCATCAAGGCTGACGGCTCTATCGTCACATGGGGATACAGTCTCTACGGTCTAACTCACGTTCCCGCGCCGAACACAGGGTTTACGGCCGCCGCGGGCGGATGGTATCACAGCCTGGGCCTCAAGGACAACGGCTCGATAATCGCATGGGGGAACAACGGTCAGGGGCGAACCAACATTCCCAGGTTCAACTCGGGAATTATCTCCATCGCCGCAAGCGACGACCACAGTCTCGCGGTCAGACGAACGACGGGAGATGCTGATGGCGACGGCGACGTGGATCGGGCGGACTTCGCGGTGTTTGTGGACTATCTGCTCGGGCCGTCTGTCGATCCGCAACTGACCGGGTGGCGGTTTTTCGACGTCGACATGGATGACGACGTAGACCTGCGGGACTTGGCCGTCTGGCAGAACGCTTTTGCCGGGTCGTAAGAATCCAGCCGTCTCGGCGCGCCGGGACTTTCGGCTCTGATGAATCCGCCGATCAGTACCGCGATCGGGCGGTGGGAACAACCGCCAGTACGTGTCTAGCGAGCGGCCTTGGCCTCCAGTTCCTCCCAGCGGGCATAAAGCGCCTTGACGCGATTTTTGGCGGCCTCCAGTTCCTCCCAGCGTTTTTGGGCTTCGACGTGGTCCCCCGCGACTTCCGGATCCTCCATCGCACGGACGCACGTTTCCACGCGTTCATCCGCTTCCTGTATGGTCGCCTCCATCTCCTTGAGTTCCTTCTGCTCGCTGGCGGTTAGGCCCTTTTGATCGGCCTTCGCTCTTGTCTTCTTAGATTTGGGTTTCGCAATATTATCGTCTTTCCCCAGGGCGCGGCGGGCTTGCGCCGCTTGCCACTGAGCGCAATCACCATACCGTCCGACGCGCCCCTCGCCGACGAGTCCCAGGATTTCCGTACAAACGCGATCGAGCATGAACCGATCGTGGGTCACCAATACGATCGCACCGGGGAATTCGCAGAGACTCTCCTCGAGCACGTCCAGCGTGGCGATGTCCAGATCGTTGGTCGGCTCGTCCAGAATGAGCAGGTCGGCCGGGCGGAGCATCAGCCGGGCGATCAGAATCCGAGCCTGCTCGCCGCCGGATAGTTCGCCCACCGGCATGTCGAGTTGCTCGACGCGGAAGAGAAACTGCTTGGCCCAGGAACTGATATGAATACTCCGCCCACGAAAACTCACGTGATCGTCTCGACCCGCCAAAGCCTGCCGCAAGGACATATCCCGTGGTAGTTCCTCGCGCATTTGGTCGAACACGACGACGCGGAGATTCTCTGCCGGAACAACCGTGCCCTCGTCGGGCGGCAGATCACCCGTGAGAACGCGAATCAACGTCGTTTTGCCGCTGCCGTTGGAACCAAGAAGCCCCAGCCGAGTGCCGGGCGACAGCAATAGCGAAACATCCTTGAATAGCAGTCTGTTGCCGAAGGTCTTGGCAAGCCCCTTGGCCTCCAAGAGTTTTTTTGACCCTCGGCCGGTGCTTTCGAAGTCGATGCCGGCCGTCATGGTTTGAGCGTTTCGATGCTTTAGGTCACGAAGTTCATCCTTGAGCCGGTAGGCCTCCTCGATTCGCACTTTCGATTTGGTCCGTTGTGCCTTGGAGTTCGACTTCAGGAAAGCTGCCTCGCGCCTGACGATGTTGGCCAGGGTCACCGGCTGGGCCTGCTTAGCCTCAAGGAAGTCAGCCCGCTTCTCCAGAAACACGCTGTAGCAGCCGCTCACGCTGAAGTAGCCTTCGGGATAGATGGGGTTTAGTTCCACGACGCGGTCGGTCACGCGCTCCAGAAAATACCGATCGTGGCTGACAACCAAGAAGGCAAATGGAACGCCCAGGAGCATTTCCTCAAGCCATTGAATGCCTTCGAGGTCCAGGTGGTTCGTCGGCTCGTCCAGCAGTAGCAGGTCGGGCCGCTGGATGACTTCGCGGGCCAGCGCCAGCCGCTTGCGCCAACCGCCGGATAGTTCTTCCACGGGACGATGCACGTTATCGAAACCGAACTTACTGAGTATGATGTTGACTTGCGTCTCTTGCTCATGTTGCTCTGAGGGCTGATCGGCGATCGCGGCGGCCAGGGCCGACTCGACCGTGTCCCTAGGCCGAAACTGATCCTCCTGCGGTAGAAAACCAATTCGCGCTAAGCGCCGTTGGTTGACTTCGCCGCTGTCGGCATGCACTAGTCCGGCCAGGATCTTGAGGAACGTGGTCTTGCCAGCCCCGTTGGGGCCCAAAAACCCCACGTGTGCGCCTTCATCAAAGCTGATGGACAGATTAGTAAAGATCTCTCGCGTCCCAAAGTGCTTCGAGATCGCCTTAGTGGTCAGCAGCGTAGCCATAATGCTCTCCTGCTCTTGATTGTGGCCGAGGCGGCTACCTGCCACAAACCCCGACAGGCGGGCAGGCAGGCTACTTCCGCGCCGCGTTGCTAACATCCGCTAACCGCACAAAGCTCGCCGCGATAGCAAGTGCGACTTTTTTTGTCGAGTTGGACGTCGAGGACGTTTCTAAAGGTCGTAAACTGCCGCATCCAGGCGTGCGATATCGCCTAACATGCAGTACATGGTATGTTATGCTGGACGGAGATACGCCAATACGCATGAGCGATTCATGATGAACGCAACACAGCAGACTGCGGCGGACGTTGCCCCGATCGACGCCTTGGGGTCCCTCATCGGCAACACGCCGCTTTTGGAAATATGCTACCGCTTCGACGACCAGCCACGCCGTATTTTCGCCAAGTACGAGTTGATGAACATGACGGGGAGCATCAAGGACCGCATGGCAGCCCACATCCTCCAAGTCGCCTCTCGCTCCGGCGACCTTCGCCCCGGTGATACCATCGTCGAGGCGTCCAGCGGCAACACAGGGATATCCTTCGCCGCCATCGGCAGCGCCCTTGCCCATCCCGTCCGTATCTACATGCCGAATTGGATGAGCCGCGAACGAGTTCAGCTTATCGCCAGCTTCGGGGCGACCGTCGTAGGGGTCTCCCACGAGGATGGCGGCTTTCTCGGCGCAATCGAGATGACCGAACACTACGCGGAAACGCACCGCAACGTCTTCCTGCCCCGGCAGTTCGCCAACCCTGCTAACGTCGTTGCCCATGCGCTATCCACCGGCCCGGAGATCGAATCCCAGCTTCGTGCGTTCGGCCGGAAGGCGGATGCCTTCGTGGCGGGTGTTGGTACGGGCGGCACGGTCATGGGCGTCGGACGACATCTGCGGCGCGGGGGACGGAATGTCCGCGTACACCCGCTGGAGCCGGCCAATTCTCCCACGCTTCGCACCGGACACAAGGCCGGCCAACACCGCATACAAGGCATTTCCGACGAGTTCATACCCACCATCTTGGACCTTGAGAAGCTGGATCGCGTGGTAGACGTTTGGGACGGCGATGCCATACTGATGGCACAGGCACTTTGTCGTTTCCTCGGCCTCGCGGTCGGCATCTCCTCCGGCGCCAACGTGCTCGGTGCGATGAAACTCGTTCAGGAGCTTGGCGACGACGCTACGGTGGCGACCGTTCTTCCGGATTCCAACAAGAAATACCTTTCCACCGATTTGTGCCACGAGGAGCCGACACGCGACGACTACCTGACGCCGCGCGTTCGACTTGAGGGGTTCACGGCTACCCGCTGAGTAGCACGTACTCCCTGTGGCCCTCGAAAATGTCGTTCCGATCTCCCGGATGTGTGCGTATACTGATTATCGGAACACGTGCTTCACCGCCGGATCGAGCGTCTCGATGGCGAAAGCCAGACTTGGATTAACGGGATGTTTACGGAAAGCGTGGACTTTCGAGGGTCTATTCTGCTACCATGGTCGATAAGTTGGTTCGCCTCTGTCGGGCGAAGGCAGAATGGGAATTCTGAAGCCGCGGGATCATGGACGCTTCCCGGTGAGCTTCCAGGCAATCCAGGAATCGGAGGAGAAAGAACAATGAGTTTTGTCGCCAAGAAAAGCAATAAACTTAGGTCGCTAGTCAGTTCGTCTGTCATGTTTCTTGTTCTATCGGCATGGGTGTCGGGTGCATCTTACGGGGAGGTAGTACCCGACTTCTCGCTGATGGACGTCAACCCGGCTTCCTCGACCCACAACCAACCGGTTTCACCGCGGGACTATCTACAACAGGTTTCGGGTTGGTATTTTGGACACGCGACGTGAGGCTATTGCAGTATCCAGTTTGGATACCTTGACCAGATGCAGAACGACCTCGACACCGGCCATCCTCAATTGAATATCCATATATTGGGAGTGAATGGGGCGGGCCTTGAGTCCGGGAATGCGTTTATTACCTCAGGACGGGACATCCCGTGGTTGCAGGACCACGACGTCAACGGCGACGGCTTGTCGGATGTCTGGCGCAGTTGGAACGTCACCTACCGTGACGTGGTCATCCTGGACGCCGAAAATGCCAGAGTGGGAACTTTCAACCTGACCACGCACGACTTGGGAGTCCCGGCGAATTACAACACGCTGCGGCAGATGTTTGTCGACGCGGCCTCGGTCCCCGAGCCTACAAGCCTTGTCCTCCTGGTCCTCGGTGCTGCCGGCCTTCTTACGCGAACGCGTGGCCGTAGAAAGACCTGATTGGAAATCGCGTCGGGAAGGAGTGAGCCACGGAACCCCGGCGTTTACGCCGGGCGGAATCCCGGCGCGCCGGGACTCATCGGGTCGCGACGGTGGGACCCAAACGCCGGCCGGCAACGAAGACGTGCTCGATCTGGTCCGGGCGCAGCGTGTATAGCAGTGCGGACACTTGTTGCTGCGGCGGCAACTCGGCGATCCACGGCTCGGGCCGGCAAACCAAGCAGTCGGCATCCAGGCCCGGCGTTATGGATCCGATGCGATCCGAAAGACGCAACGCGGCCGCAGCGCCGCGGGTCAACAGCCACCACGCCTCTTCCGGCGCCGGCACGGTGTGCTGTCCACGCGGCATGGCGTGGACTTTCAGCGTCTTTGCGGTCTGCAGGCACGACACCGCCACATGCGGCATGAACGGATCGTGCCCCGCCGCGATGCTGCTTCCCAGTGCGATGGGTACGCCGGCGCGGCGGTGGGCGACGTAGTCCATTAGTCCGCTCTCCAGGAAGAGATTCGCGGTCGGGCAATGCACGACGGCGCTACCGGCTTCGGCCACTTGTCGGCGTAACGAGTCCGTAAGGCAGACCCCGTGACCAAGAAGCGTGCGCGACGTCAGTAACCCCATGTCGGCGAAGAGCTCCACGTCGTCGAGACGATCCGGGAACCGTTCGCGGATCTCGACCTCTTCGGCCGGCGATTCCGCGACATGCGTCATGATGTAGCAGTTCATCATCGCGGCCAGTTCCGCGGATCCGCGGAGCATTTGCTCGCTGCAACAGGTCGCCATTCGCGGGCTGAAGGCGTAGCGCAGCAAACCGTTGTTGGCGCCATCCCACTTCGCTGCCAGCGCCCGGGAGTCGTTCAGAGCGATGTCGGCCGGAACCTGCAACCCCTCCGGACAGTTGACGTCGTTGAGCATCATCCCGCAGATGACGCGAAATCCTCGCCGCCGGAACACCTCGAACGCTATGTCTGTGGCCTCGCGGAACGGACTGCCGAACACGGCCGCCGTCGTCGTACCGCAGTCGATAAGGCCCGTAACGAACTCCTCGGCCAGACGCTCCGCAAGCCGGGCGTCCCGAAAACGAGCTTCAGCGGGGTACACGGTGCGATCGAGCCACGCGGACAACGATGGTCCGTCGAGGCCGCGCCGATCCCATTGTGGCAGATGAAGATGCGCATCGATAAAACCGGGGAGAATCCAACAGTGGTCATCGCCTACGACGTCCTCATCGCGCGTCGGCCCCTGGGTAACTTCGGTGATCTTCCCGTCCTTCGCAAAGCGAACGATCGCTTTCGGGATGACGCTGCACTCGGCTGCGGTACGCGGATCCAGCAATGTGCCGTACAATGTCGTCATCGTGGCATCCTTTCGTCGCATGTTCATCCGGAAGGCCAATAACAGCGCCGGATTCTAAGCGACGCGGAGAAGCCCAACAAGTGGTTGACGACCGCCGCTCAGACCGCTACTCTTCCGGGAGCTTCTTTCGGACCGGTTAGATTGAAGGGAGAGTACGTTGGGCTACCACAGCGTCGTCTGTGTCAAACAGGTTCCTGACACGGCGAACATCACAGGGGAGGCGATGAAGGCCGATGGAACCGTTAATCGCGCCGCGCTGCCCACGGTTTTCAACCCCGACGATCTCCATGCCCTGGAGGCCGCCCTCGACATTCGCGAGCGCTTCGGCGGCGCCGTCACCGCGGTGTCGATGGGACCGCTAGCGGCGGCGGAAGTGCTTCGGGAATGCCTGTGCCGTGGAGCGGATCGGGCCATTTTGATCAACGACCGCCGCGCCGCCGCCAGCGACACCCTCGCGACAAGCTACATCCTCAGCCGCGCCGTCACCAAGATCGGGAGTTTCGACTTAATTTTCTGCGGGAGGCAGGCGATCGATGGCGATACGGCGCAGGTGGGTCCACAACTCGCTGAGAAACTGGGCATCGCGCAGGTCACGTACACCGAGCGGCTGCTGGAGTTGCACGACGGCGCGGCCCGCGTGAGGCGCAGCGTCGGTAACGGCTGGGAGGTTCTCGATGTACGCTTGCCCATGTTGTTGACGATACTCGACACCGCCAATCGGCCGAGACCGTCGGCCGCCCGACGTGTCATGCGTTTCAAACGGGCGCGAACCGCGGGCGAGGTGAAACGAGAAGTGGAGGCCTCGCAGCCTGGCGCCTCGCCGGGCGACCGCGAGTGTGAGTATGCTGCGGGCCTGGAATCTCTGAAGATGCGCGGGCTGTTGATCGAGCAATGGGATCTGGACGACATACGGGCCGAGCTGCAGTGGTGCGGCATCAGCGGCTCCCCGACGAAGGTCTACCGCGTGCAGTCCATCGTTCTGACCAAAGAGGGATTCAAAGAGGTCCAAGCGACGGAAGAAGGCATCCGCACGATGGTTCATGAGTTGATCGTCGAGCACACGCTGTCGTAGCTGCAGCGGAGCGCCTGCGGGAAGCAAGAAATATGGATGCGCCGATGATGCCAGTCAATCGAGAAGGTGAAGTCTTGGTCTTTGCGGAACAGGAGGACGAGCATCTCAGTGAGGTTTCCCTGGAACTCTGTGGAAAGGCACGGGAGTTGGCCGATCGTCTGGGCGTGCAGGTGGGCGCCGTACTACCCGGCTGGAACGTGCGCGAGCTTTCCTATCGGCTCATCGCCCACGGCGCCGACCGCGTGTACCACGTCCATCACACGGAACTGGAACATTACCGCACCCTGCCCTACGCCCGCGTCATGATCGAGCTGGTGAATCGGCACCAACCGCAGATCGTGTTATTCGGAGCGACGGCCCTCGGCCGGGACTTGGCTCCCCGCGTTGCTTCGGCCCTGCGGGCGGGGCTGACGGCCGACTGCACCGACCTCGAAATCAGCGACTACACCGACCCGCGAACGAAGACGACCCACCGCAACCTGCTTCTTCAGATTCGTCCGGCCTTCGGCGGCAACATCATCGCTACGATCGTGAACTTCGATCGTTGGCCTCAGATGGCCACCGTTCGTGAAGGCGTCATGCGGCTGCACGACCCCGACCCGCAGCGCGGCGGCGATATCTTGGATGAGCGGGTCGACTTCTCTGACTTCGACCTCTCGGTGCGGCTCGTGGAGCGGCAGCGAGAACCCCGAAAGGTAAACCTCAAAGCGGCGCGAGTCATCGTGGCCGGCGGAGCGGGCGTGGCCAGCAGGCAGAACTTCCAATTGATCCACGATCTGGCGGGCGCCATGGGCGGCGCCGTCGGCGCGTCGCGGGCCGCGATCGACGGAGGCTTCATCGGTAAGGAACATCAAGTCGGTCAGACTGGGACGACAGTCCGGCCTGCGCTTTACATCGCTTGCGGGATCAGCGGCGCCATTCAGCATAGGGCAGGCATGGAGGAGTCGGCCAAGATCATCGCCATCAACTGGGACAAGGAAGCGCCGATCTTTTCCGTCGCACACTATGGCATTGTGGGCGACCTCCGCAAGGTGGTTCCGCTGATGATCCGGGCTATCAAAGAGCAGGCGTAACAGGCTATGGCGAACTTCTTCAAGGACAACGAAGACATCCAATTCCTGTTCGAACACCTGGACCTTCGCGAGATCGCGACAGCCCAGGAGGACGGTTTCGTCGGTCACGAAGGGACCGGCGCCGGCGAGGCGCCGACCGACGCCGATGATGCCGTCGATAACTACCGCCGGATTCTCGCGATCGTCGGCGACCTAGCCGCGAACACCGTCGCTCCAGCGGCCGAGGCCGTGGACCATGAAGGGAACCGACTCAACGACGACGGCACGGTGACGCTCAACGCGGACATGCGAAACAGCTTGAAGGCCCTTGCCCAGGCCGACCTGATGGGTTTTACCTTGCCGCGGCGCTTCGGCGGGCTGAATTGCCCCAATCTGGTTTACGCGATGGCGATCGAGATCATCAGCCGCGCCGACGCGTCGTTGATGAACATTTTCGGATTGCAGGGCATCGCCGAGACGATCAACGCTTTCGCCGACCCGACCATCAAGGATGAGTATCTGCCGCGCTTCGCGCGCGGCGAACTGACCGGCGCCATGGCCCTCACCGAGCCGGACGCAGGAAGCGATCTTCAGTCCGTCAGCCTCCGCGCCTGGCAGGACACGGACGGTTGTTGGCGCCTCAACGGCGTGAAGCGGTTCATCACCAACGGTTGCGGCGATGTCGTGCTTACCCTCGCCCGCAGCGAGCCTGAGCTGAAGGATGGGCGCGGCTTGAGCTTGTTTCTCGCCGAACGAGGCCCCAGGCTGAAGGTCCGCCGTCTGGAGAACAAGCTCGGGCTGCACGGCTCGCCTACCTGCGAGTTGGTCTACGACGATGTTCCGGCGAAGCTGATCGGGGAACGCCAGCTCGGTCTGATCCGCTATGTGGTCAGCCTCATGAATGGCGCCAGGATCGGTGTAGCGGCGCAGGCCCTGGGGATCGCGGAGGCCGCCTTCCGCGTCGCCCGCAAGTACGCCCACAGCCGCAGACAATTCGGCGTGGCGATTGAGCGCCTCCCGGCGGTGGCGGAGATGATTGTCGAGATGCGGATCGCGATTGAGGCGGCGCGGGCCCTGGTCTACGAAACGAGCCGGTTCTGCGATCTTGAACAGAACAACCATCGCGTTCTGGAGATTGACCCGCCGACGGACGCTGATGAGCTTAAGAGGCGGAAGAACGACGCGCGGACGTACAAGCGGCTCAACGGCCTGCTGACGCCCATGTGCAAGTATTATGCCTCGGAGATGTCGATGCGCGTGGCCAACGACGCCCTCCAGGTGCTCGGTGGTTCCGGGTACATGAAGGATTATCCCATCGAACGTCACCTCCGCGACGCGCGTATCACCAACATCTACGAGGGAACCAGCCAACTTCAGATTGTGGCCGCCGTGCGCGGCGTATGCGGTGGAGCCTTCGAGAAGTTCGTCGATGAGCTTGAAACGCGCGAGTACTTGGACAAGGATCTCCACGCGCTCAAGACGGCTCTGGCCGCGGGCCGCGTCAGCGTCGCGGCGGGCATCGCATTCGTGAAGGCGCAGGGTGGCGACTACATGGACCTGTATGGTCGAAAGCTCGTGGACGGCGCGGCCGCCGTGCTGGTCGGCCATCTTCTGCTCCGGCAAGCCGCGGCCAACGACCGGAAACGCCTCGTCGCTCGCCGGTTCATTCACACCCACCTTCCCACCCTTGAGCGAGACATGACGCTGCTGCGGAGCGGGGACCGGTCCGTGCTTGCGGAGTTCGCACAGTTCGCGCCGGCGATCTCCTGAGCATGCCGTGTCTTGCACGCGGAGCAAATGTTTGCGTTGGTCAAGCGTCTTGTACCGCAACCGAGGCTCTCTTACATTGGACACGTGAAAAAGCGACCCAAGCGTGCCTTGAGGATTCTATTCGGTTCGATCATCGGTCTCGCTGTTTTTTCGCTTCTGCTCTTTCTTTGGTTCAAGCGCAATCCTACTACGCAACTCATCGACGCTTCCGGAAAGGAACTTACCGCGGGCGCCGTCCCCCAGGGAGACGAAGAAGTTCTCGGCGGCTCGCTCTTCGAGGAGGCTCAGGCGCTGATCAAACGCAAGGATTTCGTAGCGGCCAAGGAGCGGCTCTTACGGGTCATCGAGGAATCCGACCGCGATGGCGAGGCCTGTATTCTCCTTTGCGACGTATCGCGCGAACTAAAGGACGTGGCAACGGCGGCGGACTATGGCCTAAAGGCTGTTGAACTCCTGCCGGGCAGTGCCGAAGCGCACCTCGCCTACGCGAAAGCACAGGGGGCACAACTCGCCGCCGACATGCAGAGCATCAGCGGCATGCTCGGCGCGGTGAAGCGACTGGGGCTTTTCAAAGCCGAGCTAAACCGGGTCATCGAATTGAACCCCCAGGACACCGAAGCGCGAATGATGTTGGTGTTCACCAACCTGGCTCCCAAGCCCGTGGGCGACTTCGACCGGGCGATCGAGCTATGTGGTGAGATCGAGGCGCGCGACCCCGTCATGGGGAAACAACTACTCGCCATGTGCTACCAAAGGAAAAAGGAGACCGAGCGCGCCATCACCCTCCTGCTCGCCGGAATCGAAGAGTATCCTAAGGAATACAGCTTCCACGTCGCTCTCGCGGACATCTACGCGGAAGGGAAGCGCTTTGACGCCGCGGATGCGGAGTACGAAGCGGCGCGTCGTGGCGGGAAGGACAAGACCTACTACAGCTCGCTTTACAGCCAGGCACGGATGCGCATCCAGAACCAGTTCGAGCCGGAGAGGGCGGTCGAGCTGCTCGACGAGTTCATTGCAGACGAACCTGAATACGACACCATGCAGACGGTGGCTCACGCTTGTTGGCGCAAAGGCAACGCGCTCGAACAACTGGGGCGGAAACAGGATGCACGCGAGGCGTACGAGGAGAGCCTCCGTCGGGATCCCGGCCTTGAACTTGCCAAGAAGGCGATCGCCGGTCTTCGGGAGTGACTAACAACGACTCCTTGCCGGGTAATGCTTGTCTCTTTACAATACCTGTGTATGCATGCGACCTCCATAGGCGGCAGGTTGAGGTTCATAGCGGCAGAAACGGCACGCTCGGTTGCGATCCCCGCCGGCCGGGCGAGCACGAATTGGTTTCGACCAGAGAGGACACCATGAAGCTCTTCAATGTCCGACGACCCATAAGGCGGTTGCGTCACCTGGCGGCACTCACAGCGCTTCTGATCACGACAGGCGGGTGCGCCATTGACAGCGGCCAATTAATCACCGACATCACCGAGGCAGGTCTGAACTCGATAACGGCCTCCCTCGTGAATGCGCTGTCGGTGTCCCTAGCGAAACCTTGAGGACTACGGCTCTCCCCAAACTGAGGGCGGCCCTCCCTCAAGACGCCGCGAGCGCAAAGCACGAAAGGCACATTGCAAAGATGAGCAAGCCGATGCGGCGAACTGCCGTCCTCGTGTCAACTCTGGTGTCGGCTCTGGTACTGTCGGAAGTCGGATGCAGTTTACCGCGCGCGTACCGTCAGCAGGCCGACAACGTCGCGTATGACATCATCACGAAGAAACAAGCCGAGTCGCTGGGCCGCACAGAGCCATTCACCATCGAACCGCCGGCAGAGACGCTTCGCCGCCGCCTGCTTCTCGATCCCAGTAAAAACCTGCCGTTTGCGGGAAAGGCATCGCTAGGCACGTGCGAAGTGGAGCCTATCAAGCAGTGGCCTGACGACGACTATCTTACGAGACCCGGGGACGTCGAAGACACGTTTGCGGCGTCATATACTACCGGTCAATCCTTGCAAATAGCGCTTGTCGATGCCCTTCAAATCTCCGCGCACGAGAGCCGCGACTACCAGACGCGCAAGGAGCAGGTCTTTCAATCGGCTTTGCAGCTTGATCTGGAGCGTAACGCGTTTCGACGCATCTGGTCGGGCGCCTTGAAGGGTTTGTACCAGGCGCAGCTCGAGCAGGAGGTCGTCGTCGACAAGAGAGGGAACACTGACCTTCAGACCATATCAGACCTGGAGTACGGCGGTACAACCGGGCTTTCCCAGCAATTCAAGAACGGGTTGACCTTTACCGGGCTGGTCGGACTCGACCTTGTGTCTCTGCTGACTCAGGACAAGCTGTTCTCGCGCGGAGTCTATGCGGATGCATCGATCAGTGTCCCGCTGCTCCGGGGCGCGGGGGAGTTCGTCGTGACTGAACCGCTAACCCAGGCGGAACGCAACGTCGTATATGCGCTTTACCAGTTCGAACAGTTTAAGCACGAGTTCGCCGTCCAGTTGGCAACCGACTATCTCGGCGTCTTGCGGCAGAAGGACCAAGTCCAAAATCAGGAAAAAAACTACCAAAGTTTGATCACCTCAACGCGCCGTGCCCGGCGTCTTGCTGACGCAGGACGACTCTCCGAAATACAGGTCGACCAGTCAAGGCAGAGTGAACTTTCGGCCCGCAACCGCTGGGTTGCAGCCGTGGAGGGCTACCAGCGACGGCTCGACGCCTACAAGCTCACACTCGGCCTGCCCGCTGACGCCGACATCGAACTGGACCCTGCGGAGCTTGATAGCCTTGCATCAAGAGCACGGAGAATTCTCCCCTCGGAAGAGGAGCGCGGGCACGACGGCCCCGCACCGCCGGCCGATGAGCCGATCACACTCCTTCCGCCTGGTCAGGGCGTCTCCGGACTGTACGAGTTGAAGGAAGCCGATGCCATCCCTCTGGCACTCGAGCATCGGCTCGATCTGCGTGTCGCGATTGGTCGCGTTTATGACGCGCAGCGCGGCGTGGCCGTCGCCGCCGATCGATTGCGTGCCGACCTCACATTGCTGGGTAGCGGGTCCACCGGACAGCGTCGCAACCTTTCAAGCGTAGCGCAGGCCGACGCAAACCTGCGTCCGGAGGAAGGGTCGTACTCGGCGCTGCTTACGTTGGATCTTCCGTTGGAACGCACGGCGGAGCGTAACGCGTACCGCATGAGCTTCATCGGATTCGAGCAAGCGGTCCGCGGTTTGCAGCAGCTTGAGGACGAGATCAAGCTCGCGGTTCGAAACCGTCTCAGCGAGCTTCTGGAGGCCCGGGAGACGATCCAGATTCAGGCGCTGGCCGTTACAGTGGCCCAGCGGCGCGTGAACAGCACGAATCTATTTCTCGAAGCCGGGCGGGCGGAGATTCGCGACGTGCTCGAGGCGCAAGATTCGCTGGTAACCGCACAGAACGCTTTGACTGCGGCGCTTGTCAGCTATCGTGTCGGCGAGCTTGCCGTTCAGCGTGATCTCGGCCTTCTAGACGTCGACGAGCGTGGACTATGGCGGGAGTACGTTCCCGAGAATCGGACGGATTGAAATGAGTGGAAATAGAAGCAATACATCAGCGGAGCAGAAAAAGCTGTCGGTAGCGGCAATTGTGGTCATTGTAGTGGGCGTGCTCGGTGCGGCCGGATTTGCGTTGACGCGATCAGCCGGCTTAGGGAGTGCGCGAGAGGCACAGCCGACGTTTCACGTGCGAAAGGGGCCGCTGACCATCAGCGTCGTGGAATCCGGGACCATTAAGTCGCTGGAACAGGTGAGCCTGAAAAGTGAGGTCGAAGGCCAGACTACGCTCATTTACTTGGCCCCGGAGGGAACGCGCGTCCAGAAAGGAGATCTGCTCGTCGAGTTAGACGCCAGCAAACTTCAAGACGAGCTGCTCCAGCAACAGATATCGGTCGACAACTCCGAGGCCGCCTTTATCCGTGCGCGTGAAAACGTGGCCGTGGCTAAAAACCAGGCGGAGAGCAACATCTCCAAGGCGGAACTTGACTATCAGTTCGCCCAGGAGGATGTCAAACAATGCGTTGAAGGTACCCATCCCAAGGAGGTTAAGGAGGCGGAGTCCAACATTACACTAGCCCGCGAGGAGCTGGAGCGTGCCGCGGAGAAGCTCAAGTGGTCCGAGCGCCTCTTCAATGAGAAGTACATCTCGCAAACCGAGCTGGAGGCTGATCGTCTCACCCACAACCGGGCACAGCTCAATTACGAACTCGCCGTTGCATCTCTTCAGCTCCTTCAGGACTACACCTCGAAACGCAAGCTGGCCCAGTTGGAAAGCAACGTGGACCAGGCCAAGATGGCGTTGGAGCGGGTCAAGCTGCAGGCCAATGCGGACATTGTCCAGGCCGAAGCCGATCTGAAGGCCAAGGAGACGGAACTTCGCCAGCAACGCTCCAAGTTCGACAAATGTGAACGGCAGATCGCCAAGACGAAGATTCTCGCGCCGCGCGACGGACTGGTCGTGTACGCGACTTCGGTCCAGGGCGGCGGCGGCCGTCGCGACACGCAGCCGCTGCAGGAGGGTCAGGCGATCCGCGAACGCCAGGAGCTGATCTATGTGCCGTCGTCCGAATCAATGATGGCGCAAGTCCCGATACACGAATCCAGCCTTGAAAAGGTACAAGTCGATATGCCCGTTCGGGTGTCGGTCGGCGCCCTGCCGGGGAAGGTTTTTACAGGGCATGTGGCCAAGATCGCGCCGCTGCCTGATGCGCAGAGTGCGTGGCTCAATCCCGATTTGAAGGTCTATCCCACCGAGATTCACCTGGACAACACTCACTCGGAGTTGCGCACGGGCATGAACTGCCGAGCGGAGATCATCGTCGAGCAGCACACTGACGCCATGTACGTGCCTGTGCAGGCCGTAACGCGGGTCGGCGGCGAGCCGACGGTATACCTGCGGGAACGCTCCGGCTTCAGATCGCAAACGATCAAGATAGGGCTGGATAATAACTCCATGGTACACGTGCTCGCCGGGCTTGAGCCTGGGCAGGAGGTATCGCTGACACCTCCGTTCGAGGAAAAACGTGAGAGGGAGGAACCCCAAGTTGTAGTAGTTAAGACTGAGAAGCCAGTCGTGGCCCCGACCGGCGGAGCTCCGACGAAGAGCTTGGTGCCTCAGCCGAAACCGCCCGACGGGGACGCACAAACCACTGCACAGAGCCCCCCCCCCGAGGGTGAACGCGGCGGCCCGTCGTTCCGTGACATGACTCCTGAACAGCGCGAGGAGGCCCGCAAACGCTTCCAGAACATGTCCGCCGAGGAGAGGGAGGCCATGATGCGCAAACGGATGGAGAGTATGACGCCCGAGCAGCGCGAGGAGTTCCAGCGCCGGCGCAACCAACGAGAATCGGGCGATGGCAATGATCGAGGAGGAGGACACGAGTGACGCGGGCGACCGTCGAACACATTAGTCGAACGCCCAAGGCGACGGCGACCGCCGTCGCACGTTTTGAGGACGTTACCAAAGTCTATCCCATGGGCACGACGCAAGTGCGCGCGTTGGCCGGTGTCAGCATCGCGTTTGAGGCCGGCGAGTTTTGGGCAATCATGGGACCCAGCGGCTCCGGTAAGAGCACGATGTTGAACGTGCTGGGTTGTCTCGACCGGCCCACCTCCGGCCGCTACATGCTCGAGGGGCAGGATGTGGCCGTGCTCGATGACAACGCACTCAGCGAATTTCGCCTACGCCACCTGGGATTTGTGTTCCAGAGCTTCAATCTTATTCCGCAACTCACCGTGCGTGAGAATGTCGAGCTTCCTTTGTACTACCTGGACTGGGAGGCCAAAGAAAGTTCGGTGCGTGCGGAGGCCATGATCGAGCGCGTGGGGCTTGCGGATCGGCTTGGGCACCGGCCTGCGGAACTTTCCGGAGGAGAGCAGCAACGCGTGGCCATTGCCCGCGCCCTGGCGACCGATCCGGCCATCTTGCTTGCCGACGAGCCGACCGGAAACCTCGACTCCGCCACCAGCGGGCAGATCATGAACCTCCTAAGCGAGCTGAACGCACAGGGCAGAACAGTCATCATGGTTACCCACGAGCCGGACTTGGCGGAGTACGCACGTCATCGTCTGTACATGCGTGACGGCCTGGTGGATCGTATCGAAGAGGCGGCTGCATGAGACAGACCAAGCTTCTGAAGAACGTACGCTTGGGCATCAAGACGCTGCTATTGCACAAGTTGCGTTCCTTCCTGACGATGCTGGGCGTGCTTTTCGGCGTGGGCAGCGTAGTTGCGATGCTCGCCGTGGGCGAAGGCGCCAGCAAGGAAGCGCTCGAGCAGATTCGAAAACTCGGCAGCACGAACATCATCATCACTTCGACCAAGCCCGCCGCGGAGGAGTCCGGCGGAACACGCACGCCATTCAGCGTGGTCATGTACGGCCTGCTTTATGATGACGAGCGACGGGCCCGCGAAACGTTCGACGCGATTGTACGAACCGTCCCCGTAAAAATCGTCCGGAAGGCGGGGCGTCTCGGTGAACGGACTTTGGAGCTGCGCCTTATGGGCACCACGCCCGAATGGTTCGACCTGGTGCAGCGTAAGCTGATCGCCGGACGTGTACTCACGGACCGCGACGGGCAGCGAAGGGCGGGTGCGGTTGTGCTGACGGAGTATGGGGCACGCCGGCTGCTCGCCACCGAGCGTACCATCGGCCAGAGCTTGCGTATCGGAGGTACGTACTACGAGGTCGTCGGAATCGTACAGAGCGAATCCGGAATGAGCGGGTCCATTCAGACCCCGGACCAGGAAATAGATGCCTATATCCCCATCGATGTCGCTCGCGAGCGTTCCGGTGATTATGTGACCCAGGTTAGCGCCGGCTCGATGCTCCGCGAATCGGTTGAACTGCACCAACTCATCGTGCAGGTCAACACCATAGAGAATGTGGAACCTGTTTCAGCCGGGCTGGAGCGAATGCTGAAAAGTTTCCATCCCAAGGGCGATTATCGCGTCAGCGTCCCGCTGGCGCTACTTCGTCAGGCGGAAGCAACCAAGCGCACATTCAACATCGTACTAGGCTCGATCGCAGGTATCAGCCTGCTCGTCGGCGGCATCGGCATCATGAACATTATGCTCGCGTCGGTCACGGAACGCACGCGAGAGATCGGCATTCGCCGGGCCATTGGGGCCAAGCGTCGCCAGATCATCGGTCAGTTCCTGATTGAGACGGTCGTACTTTCGACCACCGGCGGCCTCATCGGCGTGACTATCGGAGTTCTCATTCCCTGGTTGATCACGCGCCTGGCCGGTATGCCCACCGTGGTCACGGGATACAGCCTCGTGCTGGCACTGGGCGTGAGCATGTCCGTGGGCATTGTGTTCGGGCTTTACCCGGCGCGACACGCCGCCAATCTTGATCCCATCGAGGCGCTGCGTCATGAGTAAAGAGTGGATGTCTACCCTTATAGTGAGTGATACCCGGTTAAAACCTGCGGCGGGGATTGAAGCCCCCGACCTTTCGTTAACTGATGAGATGAGGATGAACAGATGACGATGGCAAGAAAGTCTAATTCGATGATCAGCTGCGGCGTAGCGGTCTTGGCGGCATGGGCCACTGTGCTCGACGCCCGACCGCTACCAACGGATTCACGCGTTCTAACCGGCAAGCTGGAGAACGGCGTGACCTGGATGTTCCGGCAGCACGATAACCCGCCTGGCAAGATGGCCCTTATGATTCGTGTGGACACCGGATCGTTGAACGAAACCGACCAACAGCGAGGGTTGGCCCACTTCATGGAGCACATGGTCTTCAACGGAACTGAAAACTTCCCGCCGGGCAAATTAATCCCCTTCTTCGAAAGCATCGGAATGGAATTCGGCGGCGATCTCAACGCGTTCACCAGCTTCGACCAGACGGCCTACATGCTCTATCTCCCCGATGCGCAAACCGAACACCTGGACAAGGCACTAATGGTGCTTAGTGACTACGCTTTTCGAAGCCTCCTGTTAGACGAGGAGATCAACAAAGAGCGCGGCGTCATCCTCGCCGAAACCCGAACCGGGAAAAGCGCCGAACAGCGTATGCGCGACAAGCTTTGGCCGGAGCTATACGAAGGTTCGCGCTTCGCCGAGCGTTTACCCATAGGCAAGGAGGAGATCGTCGCCAATGCCCCACGCAGCGAATTCGTTGACTTCTATCGCACTTGGTATCGCCCGGAGAAAGTCACCGTGTTCTTGGTCGGTGATGCCAAGTCGGACCCCATCATACCCCTCGTCCAGAAGTGGTTTGGCACATACAAACCGCAGACGCCCGACCGCAAGCCCATGGGACCGGAGTTCAAACCCTTCACCAAGCAACGGGCGATGGTCGTCACCGACACCGAAATGTCCCGCTGCGAAGTGCAGCTCACGAATATCAGCCCCGGACGACCGCCTACAACCACTGTCGAACAGAGGCGGGTCGAGTTCGTCGAAGAAATCGGAACGTGGATCGTCGGGCGACGATATCGGGAACGTGTGGACGAGGGCAAGGCCAGCTACCGGAATGCCCGCGCCGGCGTTTCAGACTTTTACCATGACGCCGTCGTCGTCTCGGCCAGCGCTACCGGCGAGCCTGCGGATTGGTCCAAGATGATCGAGGAAGTGGTGGCTGAAGTAAACCGCGTCCGCAAGTATGGGTTCACCGAGCGCGAGCTGGACTTGGCCAAGAAGGAGCTTCTGGCCAACGCCGAGCGCGCGGTCCGCACCGAACCGACACGCGATGCCCGCGGCTTAATCAGTGAGATGGTCTCGGCCGTCAACAATCACGTGCCGATCCTCTCCGCCAGTCAGAAGCTGGGTCTTTACACGGAACTTCTGCCCACTATTAGCTTGGGCGAAGTGAATGAAACATTCAAAGAGCATTTCAAGCCGGATACGTTGGCCTACGTCGTCCAGATGCCCCAGAAGGAAGGTATCACCGTTCCCGCTCGCGGAGACGTGCTTGCCGCATCGCAAACGGCTTGGACCCGTGAGGTCACGCCGATTCAGGACGCGGAGCGACCGACCGATCTTCTGACCTCCCTCCCGACGCCCGGCAAGGTCGTGGAAAGTACCAAGGAACAGGACTTGGCGATCACCAGCGCCTGGTTGGCCAACGGCGTTCGCGTCCACCATCGGTTCATGGACTACAAGAAAGACACGGTGATGGTCAGCATCGCCTTGGCCGGCGGCGGTATCGAAGAGACCGCGTCCAATGTAGGCATCACGGGTGTGGCATCGTTGGCCGTCAACGAGCCGGCCACCAGCCGGCTCAACTCTACCGATATCCGCAACATCATGACCGGTAAGAACATCGATGTGGGCGCCGGGGGCGGCCAGGCGGGGGGCGGTCGCAGGGGCGGTCGAGGAGGAGGCCCTTCGCAGAGCGAAGACTCCCTGACCATCAGCGTGCAGGGATCACCCAAGGACCTCGAAACCGGACTCCAACTGGCCCATGCCTTGCTCACCGACGGTAAGATCGAGGAGTCGGCCTTCAAGAACTGGAAGCTCCAGACCCTCCAGCAACTCGAAAGAATGCAGACCATGCCGCCCTTCAAAGCTGCGGAGGCCTTGGCGGATTTGCTGTCCGGGGGCGACCCTCGGCGGAAGTTCCAGACCGCCGATGACGTCAACCGGCAGTCGGTAGCCGACGCCCAGGCGTGGTACAAGCGGCTCTGCCGCGAAGCACCCATCGAAGTAGCCGTAGTCGGCGACGTCAAGCTGCAAGACGTCATGCCGCTAATCGAGAAGTACATCGGATCGCTGCCCGAACGCGGCCGGTCGGCTAAACACTTGGACAAGCTGCGGCTGTTGGCCCGAACCACTGGACCGTGGGTACGGCACATCGATGTCCAGACCGTTACCCCGCAAGGGATGGCCACCGCCGGCTTCCTCGCCGCCGAAGGACGAAACGCCAAGGATCGCCGCGCTCTCGCCCTCGCCGCGCAGATCATGTCTACCCGTGTGGTCAAGAGCATCCGCGAAGACCAGGGACTTGTATATTCGATCCGGGCCAGCTACCAGCCGTCCTGGATCTATGAGGATTCCGGCCAGTTCAGCGCCGGCGCCCCGTGCGATCCGGCCAAGGCCAAAATGGTCACCGAGGAAATACACAAAATGTTCGCGGTTTTCGCCAAGGACGGTCCCACTGAAGAGGAACTGGCCAACGCCAAGAAACAAGTCGCCAATAACCTCGACACGGACATGAAGGAGCCGAGCTACTGGTGGCGCATCCTGCAGCACCATGACCTCCATGGGCGAGATCTGGCGGTAGAGAAAAACGAGAAAGAAGCCTACGATGGCTACACCGCCGGCCAAGTCCAGGCAGCCTTCCGGAAATACTACGAACCCACGCGGCAGTTCAGCGTGACCGCCGTGCCGGCCGGAGCAGGGACCCAAGAGCCTCGGAAAGACGTGAAACCGGCGGAGGAATCCAAACCGTAGAAACGCCTGTGCATCACGATAATGTCATCCGGCAACGGGGAGGCTGCCTTTTGTCGTTGATCGACAGGATCCGGTCATCGCGCTGGCGGCCTCGCGTGCGAACCCGGCGCCGTTTTTCCGGGCGAAAACCGTCGTTTCGTAAGAGTGGGCGCACAATTCACGCGATCCGACTAAAGATTGGACCGCGATATGCTGAAACTACGCAGCGCGGCGATACCGATGATGCAATCCCCCGATCTGCGGAATCGCGACAAGCTCTAACTGGAGCTATACGAAGGTTCGCGCTTCTCGGCCCACTTCTCCATGTCCGTAAACACCCTCGAAGCCCTCGCTGCACTCCTGCCTTGTGGCGACCCACGCGAATCACCATCTGGCCCGGAATGTAGCCAAGGAGGCCAAGGGCGCTACGTTTTTCAACCGACCGCCGGCGCCTCCCAAACGCTACGTTTTTCAAACGGCGTTTACACCTCCGCCTGGTCCTCGAAATCCGTCCGCCGGAGGCGGATCGCCCCTTTGAGCGGAACGCTCTCGTCCTCTCGATCCAACTACGCCCGGAACGCCCCGAGAATCCGCGACCGAGCCTCTTGATGTGTCGTCCTTGCCGGCATGATCCGCTTTCTCCATGAAGCAACCTGCATCCATCCGGGTCCGCCGCGCTTGGCCGATTCCACGACCTCCCATCATACCTCAGAAAACCCCGCCGGAACTGTCACGGAGCCCGCATCCACGGGTCTCGCCAGGGGGTCTCGCTGGGAAGCCCGTGGCCATGTATTATGGACGGGACGCCATTGCGTGGGCCATCGTAGATTATGCGTAAAACTCCCTTTCCCTTACAGAGAGAGGGTCGGGGTGAGGGTAACATCGCGGGTTTCACCCCTCACCCAGCCTCTCCCCTTGCGGGGAGAGGGATTTTTAGCGGACACGATTCCATGTCATTGTGTCTCTCGAATTTGGATTTTGCGGCCTACGACGCAGGTATGCTCGATGCGTCGCGCACGGCCGCGGTTCGTGAGCACCTGACATCGTGCGACTCCTGTAGCAGTTCGTATGAGCGGTTTCGCAATCAGGTGGCGCAAACCATCGAGGCTCCGTCATCGCATTCGCCCATGTTCGTGGGATCGGTAGGTCCGCCGGCGGCGGCGCAAGCTGATGTCGATGACGCCGCTCGCCACTATCCCAAGATCGAGGGCTATCGCATTCTGGGCCTGCTCGGGCAGGGCGGCATGGGGATCGTCTATCGGGCGGTGCAGACGAAACTCAACCGCACCGTCGCCCTGAAGGTGTTGCCCGCGATCATGGGGGCGGGCAATCCCAACGCGGTGTCGCGCTTCCGCCGCGAGGCGATGGCGGCGGCGCGGTTGCATCACACCAACATCGTTCCCATCCATGACTTCGGCGAATCGCGCGACGCCTACTACTACGCGATGGACCTGATCGTCGGGCAGCCGCTCAACACACTCATTCGACGGCTCGCCGACCAGCACGCCGCGTCGGCGTCGCCCACCCGCCTTGCGGAGATGCTGCGGGACGGGAGTCGGGAGATATCGCCGATCGACAGGGTAGAGCTGGCCTCCCGATCGTCGGCGGATGATTCGTCGACGAACATCGGGTCAGGCTCGACCGGGCGGGGGCGGGCCTATTACCAGCAGGTCGCGCGATGGATGGCCGACGCGGCCGACGCCCTGCACTATGCCCACGGGCAGGGC
>JAGVHG010000113.1 GCA_020056715.1 Phycisphaerae bacterium
ATGGAATCGTCAAAAAGATCGGTCGAACCTACAAGTACTACCTCACCACGCTCGGCCAAACCGTCACCGCCTGCGCTCTGCGACTCCACGCCGCCGTCGTCCTCCCGGCCCTCGCTGGATTCACTCCTCCATGACAAAATCGTTGCCGAATCGCACATGATTTCGCTCATAAGAGACTAATGCCATTAGGTTGGCTACCCGGAGGTTCCTTCACTACTCATGCCCGACAGGAGGGCGATACCACAATCCGCGTAGCCCGCGTGTAAACTACGATAGGGGTGCGTCTCGAAAACAGATCGTAGATCGTCTGGGTGGCTGGCCGAAACCGCCAATCGTATTCTTCCGAACGTTCCGCGCGTTTTACGCGACGATCTGCCCTACGATGGAGCTTCGGACCCCTCAACGAATGCGCGATATTGCCGACATCGCTGGACCTTGGAACGCATCGCCGCGGCTTTGACCGATCAAGGCGTCCCGACCAAGACCGGCAAGTCCTCCAAATGGACGCACCAAGCCGTGCCCAGGATCCGCAAACGGAAGCACTGCTTCTCGACCGACGGTTCTGACACCACAGCCTGAAATGGTGACTCCGTCGCTCCGGGCATTGCTTGAAGACGCAGCCCCGCCTTCAGCGTCACGGCGTACATCTTCCGCAACGGTCGCGGCAGAAGTCGTTTCCGCAGGTGCCAGGGGGCGAACCGGGGCAGTGCGTGTCGTTGATGCACGGGTCGCCGACGTTGTCGCCGCCGACGCACGTCTTTACGCAAATGTTAGGACTGACGCACAATGCACCACAGGCGCCGCCGCAAGTCACCGTCGACGGACACGGGCACGGTCCGCTGAACGCATACGCAATCTGCTTCACCGCGTCCACCACCGCCACGATGTCCAAGGCGTTGACGTCGGCGTTCAACTCCGGCAAGTTCGGCTGAAGCTGCGAGATCGCCTTCACCAGAGCGCCCGGCAGGTTCTTTACCTTGTTGACCACCGCCGCGACGTCGAGAGCATCGGGCTGAGTCGAGGTCGCCGGCGGGTTGAAGTTCGGCCCCACATCGCCGGAACGGCGCGTGTACATCGCCACCGGAGCGGACACAATGGTGCATGTGGCCTCGATGCCCATGCACGCTGCCGAGTAAGCCTCCACGCTGTACTGCGAGCTGGGTGCGATTTCCGCGCCGACCACGGCGATGAGGCCTTCCGTGATCCAGTCATAGTAGAACGGCGTACACTGCAGCCGGGCCGCACGGTTGGCCATGCCCAAAGGCAAATCCTGGGCCTCCAGGAACGTTCCCGGTTTGCCCACCCAGCGGGCGCAGCCGCCCGGATCGCCGCACGTGCCGACCTCAAAGCCGGAGAAGTCCGGCGGCGGGTTCGCCGGCAAGTTGGCCGGAATCGGATTCTGCAGGTCGATCATCGTGACCTTGATGGCCGACTGCCCGGGCGTCCCGGTCGCAGTGAACCTCAGAGACCGAGGGGTCCGGTCGGGGCTGAGAGGATCGGCATTCCAGAGGATGACCGGCAGCTCGCACGCGTCGGGTACCCCGTTTCCATTCGTGTCTGTCGAGGCGCCGCTCACGATGTCGCACTCGTCGGGGACGTTGTTGTGGTTGCAGTCCTGGCAGGAAGGATCACCTGGCGGGCAATCGGCCAAGTCGCATTCATCGGGGATGCCGTTGGTGTTGCAGTCCTGGCTCGTCCCGTCCGCGATGTCGCACTCGTCGGGAATGCCGTTCGCATTGCAGTCCTGACTGAAACCCTGGGCAATGTCAGTTGCGTCTGTGATACCGTTGTTATTGCAGTCAATAAACGTTACCACTCCCCAGATTTCGACGTCGTCAATGTTCCACCCCGGATAGGTCCTCGATCCGTCAGTCGGTCCCATTCCCCACCGGATGTAGACCGTCGGCTGACCGTCGGCAACCGCGGAAATATCAATCGACTGCATAACCCAGCTTGAGTCGCTGAGGGTGCTGCCGGGGTTCTGCCACACATTACTCCACGTCGTCCCGTTACTCGATACCTGGATATAGGCGTGGTCGTACAACGATAATTCGACACCCAGCCAACGATAAAACCGCATTCGTGTGCGCGCGAACAGGGAACAGTCGATGGCCGTCGTGGTCAGGTACTGCGACGTGGCCATGTTATCCGGATAATCGCCCGCGAGATTGTAACCATAGACATTGGAGCCGGTGAATCCATTTATTGGATCGTGATTTCCCGATCCGCCGCCCGTGGGATGTCCGAACTGCCACTGCCCCTGCGGCGTCCAGCCTGGATCCGTATCCAAGGGGAAGCTGTAGAACACTTGAGGCGTGGGACAGTTCCCCGCGATCGGCGCGATGCGAAGCGCCCAATTATTGAGTGTTCCGGTATCCCCTCCGGCATTGTCGGAGACGATCAGGGTCCAGGTGCCGGCCGAGGATTCAATGTCGAAATCGGAAAGCTCGCCCGGACCGTCCGGCGGCGTGCCTTCGTCATCGAAGGTGGCGACGATATTGTCCGTCGAGCTTCCGGTGCGATCGTGCAGCCTGACGGTCGTTCCGCTCGGCGAGACCAATTCAACGATCAGATCGCCAATGTACGTGTGCGTAATGTTCACATCCACATTGACGTCGCCGATGCAGAGATTGTCGGTGACGATGATGTAACTGGAGATCGTCGCATTGTCCGCAATGGGAAGGGGCGTATCCGTCGACGGGTAGACGAGCCGGCCGACGTCGAGAGCAACCGTGCGACTGGTGTCTCCGGATCCGCCGGAGAGGTTGGTGAACAGCACGTTTGCACTGTACACACCGGCGGGCAATAAGTCTGCGGCGGAGGAGATGCCGACGGTAACCGCGGCGGAGTCGCCGGTTCCGTTGAGGTTGATGGTCAGCGGGCTGGACGTACCGTTGAGAGAGACCCAAGTGCCATTCGCTGACACTCTAACCGTCACGGGGGTGGGCCGCTGGCTGGTCACCGTGTAAATTACGGAACCCGGGAAGGGTCCTCCGATCGGACCGCCGGATTCGAGGTTGGTTGCCGGCGTGACCGAAAAGAGAGTCTGTCCGATTTCCACCGTGTGCTGCCGGTTAAAGGTCAGAGTATTGGTAATATCCTGAAACACGACGTTCTCGACGTAGATGCCCGCCGCCAGAGCGTCGACCGCCGGGCCGAGGGAAACTTCGACTTGAACCGTCCCGCCGTTGGCCGCGAGCGTTCCGGTCACCGGCGAAGCCGCGCCGTTGAGCAGCATACCGAATGAAGCGGTAAGCGAGACGCTGTAGTCGAGCGGCTGGCTGGAGGGATTCGTCAGCGTGTAGAGAGTGGATGGGTTGTTGAACGGCCCGCCCACGTCGCCGATGTGCAGTACATTGTCGGCGGGAGTCACGTTGAGACCGCCGCCGGTAATGGTGTCCACGAACATCGCCCCGGTTCCGCCGGGATCAAGCCAGTTGCTTAGGCGCGTTGAGTTGCTGCCGCCCCCGGTCCAGGAGACGGAGAAACGGCCGTAATAATCGGAAAGGTCCCCCGCCCCGCAGGCCGATGGGCCGCCGTGAAGCTGACCGATCACTCGATGGTTGACGTCAAACAGCGGTGAGCCTGACGAACCAGGCTCGGTGACGCCCAGGCTCCAAGTTGCATGGACGTGCGTTCCGTCACCTGGAACTGAAGGACTATTGTACGAGGTTGTCGTTGTCGGGACGCTATAGAAGGTGATGCGTTTTTCGTCGGTATTGGGATGGTGGATGCACACGCCGCTGGGCGATTCGCCGCTGCTGCGACTCCAGCCGGAAAACGAGACGTTCCACGCCGGATTGGGATTCTCATCAAGTTCGACGATGGTGAAGTCGGAAGACGAATATGACGCACGGAAGAATGCCCCGGTCTGAAACTGATTAAGCTGGCCGTCGCCCGGGCCGCCGCTGGAGGGGCTTCCAACCGGCCGACAGGTCGAATTCTCGAAGTTCCAATAGACCACCAGCGACGCCGCGTTGCCGGAGTTGATACCACAGTGGTTGGCGGTCATGAAAAATGGTCTTCGGTCCTGTGCCGCGTTATTCACCATGAAGCCCGTGCAAAACGTGCTTCCGCCCGTGGATATCACGCCGACTGAAGGAATCTCGTTGCGCCACGGATCGCCTTCGGGGCACACCACGTCCACGTTGCACGAGCCGGAGAGCAACGTAACGATCTCTGCGGGCGGCTTACCAAAATCGCGATAACCGAGGTTGACCGAGCCTAGCACCAACTGCAGTTGCGGGCGCGACGCCGCGGGAATCGAGACCTCGACAACGACGTCCTCTGAACGGACCGGCGGCGTCCAAAGCTCCCCGTGGAGTGCGTTGTCAAGCTCGGTGAACGGTCGGATCACGTCGCTGCCATCGGCTGCATACACCGACAACCGCCCGCCAGGCGGCATCCTGAAAGTCGTGAAACCGAAGTTGATCGAATCGGCCCCCGGCGAGTTGACGCGGAGGCGCCATAAAAGTGTCGTGGGCTCGGGTTGCTCCCAGGTCCCGTGGGTATCCGGCGTGATGTGTACGGCGCTGGGAATAGCGTACCTCGGCGGCAAGCCATCGACACTTCGTCGGATATCGTCCGCAGCAACCGCATCGCGGTCAAGGACCGGCGCGTCGAAACGAGCAACGGAGTCCAATGGCAGACGATTGAGTGATTGCTCAGGCGAGTTCGTCGCAGACGACGCAGTTTGGGCATTCGAGGCAGCTAGCGCCTCGGATCGTCCAACAAGTGGCGAAATCCCCGAATCCTGGGACAGGGCCTGCGTCGCCGACACGACCACAAAACACAGAGCCGAACACCAATGAGATCTGCGAAGATTCACGTTCACTCAATCCTTATGATGGGGGCCATAGAACTACTGAAATACGAACCCTCTCCTAAGCCGCCGGCGGTCTTCTCAGCACCGCCGGCAGCTTAGGAAAAGGGTAAGACATTATCGAAACAGGACAAACCGACCGGATACAAAGCCTGGGTCGGCCGACGCAACTGCCTATCCGTTTATCGCCGACGTCGGCCGACGACCGAAGTACACCTTCGCCCCGGTCAGCAGGAGCAGCGTGAGGACCACAAGGCCCCATTGCGAAACCGTCGGAATCGCCGCGTGCGAACACTCGATCTGGGCGCACGTCAGCAGCTTATGCCAGACGCACTTATTGCAGTCGCATTCCATCACGGTCGTCATGGTACACGTTCCAAACACGTCCTGATCGCAGCAGGCGCCGAGTGCGGGATCACATACGACCTCTGCACACATCGCGTCCATGGTCCAAACCCGCTGATCGCCGACGCAGTCGGCCTCCAGGATGCCTTCAGAGCAGACGCCGTTCAGCGTATCGCAGCAGGCGCCGGTTGGTAGCGGGCAATCGTTGTCGTCATATCCGTTGCACCCAGCCGGGCAACAACCATCGCCGTTCAGGCAAGCCGTGATGACGACATCATCCGGGCAAGTGACGCTAGTCCCGGTGCATGCCTCCGCCGGGTCGCACGATCCGGTCGAGGCTCGGCAGACCGTCGTGTCCGGCTCAAACGTGCACGTCGCCGTGCAGCAGTCGCCGCCGTCGCACTCCTCGCCCGGTTCAACGATTCCGTTGCCGCAAACGGCGCAGGGCGGGCACTGGCACTCACACTGGTGCCCGGGCGGATAGCACTGGCCCGGACAAGCTGTGTCTTGCGTGCCGTCGCACTGCTCAGCCGGGGATCCGACCCCGCCTTCCAGGCAGTTGTTGCCGCACGTGGGCGCGTCGCATTCGTCGGGAACGCCGTTCGAGTTGCAATCGTTCGGTGGAGGACCGGTCTGCCCGTCCACGGTCACGATATCGAGACCCGCCTGGGCGCCGTCCATTCCGTGATAACGGAAACCGATCCGGAAGGCCGAGCCTGGCGCCGTGAAGTTGTACGTAAACGGCGTCCATGCCCAGGTGGTAACCCATGTATCCGTATCGATCTGCCCGATCAGGATATCGTCCCCGTCGTTGACGTTGGGGCCGATCACCACCCAAGCCTCGAGATCATAGTTGTCGTACGGGGTGATGGCCCAGTAAACACTGCCCATGCTGTACCCGTTGAGGGTGACAGTGCCGCTCATCGAAAGCGAAGGCGTGATGAGCCATTCATCCTGAGTGCCGAGTTGATCGTCGTAGAGGCAGTTCGCGTTCTGAGCCCCTTCATACGGCGCGTTCGTGTCGGCCGTCCAAGTGAACGCATTGTTCACCACCGCCGTCCAGGTCGCCGGTGGAACGGTGCCCTCGAAGCCCTCGTTAATGACGATCGTCTTCAGGCCGCCAAACTGACAAACGTCCGGAATTCCGTCGCCCTGGCAGTCCGCTTCCGTCCCGATCGGCGGGACGTCGCACGCGTCGGGAATGCCGTTCGGCTGGCAGTCCGGCGCTCCATTGACCAGATCGCACTTGTCGATCAGGCCGTTGCTATTGCAGTCGCCGCCGCCACCGGCCCCGCTGCCGGCACAGTTGGTGCCGTCGCCTGCATAGGTGCCACCCATCGCCAGGCATCCCAGTTGCGAATCGACTACACAGCCGCCACCCGTGCAGCAGGCCCCTTCAAGTGACTGCACGCACGTTACGACCAAGTCAAACGTTCCCACGCCGGTCGCGGAATAGGTGTCAACGATAATGTAATAGGTTCCAGCGGTCGCGGTAAACGTGGCCGTCTCGGGGTCGCCCGTAAACCCGGCGTCCGCCCCGGCGATGCACGCCGTCGGATTCGCGCAACTGGTAAGGACGTAGAAGGCCGGGTCGAAGCCCGCCACGTTCTGCACGGTTACGGTCACATCGCCGTCATACAGCAACGCAAACTCATAGGCGACGTCCGCGCCGGGCTGGTTGTACCCCGTACACGTACCGGCGTCGTTGTAGTCGTTGCCGGCCAATACCGTCGTCTGTCCGATCATCGTGTCTCCGCAATTCACCTTCGTGCCCGGGCACTTGTCGTTCGCCGGCGGCTGCGGACAACTGACGCCGGAGCACAACACGCCTACGCCCTGCCAGGTATCCGGCAAAACGCACTGCGCTTCAGCGACGCCGTCGTCGCAAGCGCCGGTCCTGCGGCAGCAGGCGCCGAGCGGAATGGTGCAGGCCTCACAATCCAGCCGGGCCGTATACTCCTTCCCGCACGTCACCAGGTCACCAAAGATCGGTGCGACAAAGAAGCGGTACGTGCCGGCCGGCAGGCATTCGGTAATCACGGAACCCGGAATGCAATCGATCGGGAACCCGGCCGGGTTGATATATCCGGTACCGTCGGCGCAGTCCGCTGAACCGGCGGGAGAGGTTTCGATCAGACCCATCAGGCTGTCGAACTCGCCGTTAACCGTCCAGGTGAAGCGCGTCGAACTTGCAATGGTGATTTCGTACCAGTCGGTATCGCGCAGGCTGCCGTCGAATGCACCCGTTCCGCAGTATTCCTGCCCGCAGGCAACCGGGGAGGTCGGCGGGTTGACGGGGTCAGTATTGCAGCCGCCGTTGATCGGATCGTCCGGAATACCGCAATTGGCCTCGTTTTCCGGGGTGTCGCCCGGGGCGCAGGTCACATCACACGGCGGGGGGCACGGGGCGATGTCGATCACGTAGTTGCCGCACGCACCGCCATATCCGTCGATCACGATGTAATACGTGTTCCCGCCGATAAGGTTGACGTTGGTCAGCTCGGAAACGTAACCGGGGCAACTATCATCGTTGCAGGCGATCAGCGACGGGCAGGTATTCTCGTACACGTACAGCTTGGTGTCGTACGCGGAGCCGTTGCACAGCGTGATGTTCACGCACTCGTCGGCCGCCGGAGTATAGCTGTAGACCAAGTCCGGCGATGTCGACCCGCTGTACGGACAAGTCTCGTCGTAGTCGTTGTTGCAGATGCAGGTGTCACCGGTCCCATTGAACGGGACCGACGCGACCACCTGGGCCGATGCGCAAGTGTCGCCCGTGCAGGTCGGCGGGGCGCACCCGACGCAATCCAGCCGGGCCTTGTACTCGGCGCCGCAGGCGAACGTCGGTCCGTTGAAGTCCGGCGCCACGAACCACCAGTACGTGCCGGGTTGCAGGCATACCGTTACACTCGTCGGAGTGCATGACCCGGCGACCGCGAACGGATCCAGCGCCGTTGCCGTCGCGCAGTCCGGATTGCCCGGAGGCGAAGTCAACACCAGGCCAATGACCACGTCGAATTCAGCCTCGACAGTCCAGGTGAATTCCGTCGGGTTGGCCACCACAATCTGATACCAATCCGTGTCGCGGTTCGTACCGTCCCAGGAGGCCGTCCCACAGACATCCTCCCCGCACGCGATGGACGAGAAGACCGGCGGCGTGGAGTTGCACCCGCCGTTGACCGAGGCACAGTCGGCCTCGCCCTCAGGCGTGGCCCCTGGCGCGCAGGTCACATTGCACGCACCGGCGCATTGCGTGATGTCAAGAACGTAGTTTCCGCACGCGGTGCCGTAACCGTCAACCACGATGTAATAAGTATTGCCAGCGACGAGGTTGACGCCGGTCAGCTTGGAAACGTAATTGGGGCAACTATCGTCGTTGCACGCGATCGCCGAAGCAGCACAGTCGTTCTGGTAGACATACAACTTCGTGTCGTAGGCCGAGCCGTTACACAGCGTGATATCCACGCACTGATCCGCGGACGGCGTGTAGGAGTACACCGTGTCAGACGCGGTCCCACCGGTGTACGGACAAGCCGAGTCATAATCGTTGGTGCAATCGCACGTGTTTCCTGTTCCGCTAAACGGAACTGACGCGATCGCGGCGGGCGTCGCGCATGTCTCGCCCGGACACCCAGCCGGACACGCGTAGGCCGGGCAGGTCTGGCCCGTGAACCATGTTCCCATGCAACTGGCCTGCTCCACCGTTCCCGTGCAGACGCCGCTTTCGCAACACGCTCCGAGCGGCGGGCCGCAACTCGGCGGAGTCGCGCAAGCCGCTCCTGATGATACGTCAAGTTGAATGTTGCCCGGTGTCGTCGAAGCCGAGTAGTTGCCCACGGCGATGTAATAAGTTCGGCCGACCTCGGAGCAGAAGCTGAAAATGGATTTGAAGGTTCCGAAATCTGCGCCACAAGAATCGTCGTCCCCGCCGACGCACGCCGGGTTGGCGCAGTCCGCGCAGAACACCGAAACCTTGGTGTCCGAAACAATTGATCCGGCGTTGCACGTCGAGACCGTCAATGTTGAGCCATTCCCGACGACGCTGTACCACAGATCCTTGTGCATGGTCGAGGTGAAACCGCACGGCGGGGACGGTGTATTGTTGAGGGCACCACCGTTGTTGCCGACCACCGACGCGGGCAGGGTGCCGACCGGAGTAGCGCCGGCGCAGGTATCATTCGCCGGACGCTGGCACGACGACGGATTCGAGCAAGCCGTTCCGGAGCTGCTTACGTCAAGCTGAATCGTACCCGGGACTGTCGCCGGCGAGTATCCACCAACGGTAACAAGGTAGGTCCTGCCAAGCTCCGAGCAGAAGCTCACCGTGGACCTATAGGCACCGCCGCTCGAGCAGCTGTCGTCATTCCCGACAACGCAAATCCTGTCGCTGCAGTCGTTGCAGAATACGGAAAGCCTGGTGTCGAAGTTGCCGCTACCGTTATCCGTTCCCGTGTTGCAGGTGCTGACCGTGATCGTCTCGCCGGTGCCCACCACCGTATACCAGATATTCTTGTGGGGACCTGACGAAACCCCGCAGGCAAAGCCGGTCGGGATGTCGTCCGTCGCATCCACGTTGCTGCCCATCACGCTCACCGGAAGCGAACCGACCGCCACGGCGTCAGCGCAATTATCATTGGCCGGCACGGCCAACTGAGAAACATTCTTCGTGGATCGGGTGCTCGTCGCCGGGTTGGGCAGCTTTCCCGGTTGTTGCGAAAGATCAATATCACCAAAGTGCGACAGCGGCGAACGACGCGCGTTGCTCAGATCAGGCTTCGTCTCGAGCAAGGGTGCAGCAGGCGTATCGTCCATGAATTTCGCCGTCAGACTGCTTCCGTCGACGGAAATGACCACCGAAACAAGGTCTCCAGCACCGGCCGGGCGGGACAACACGATGGTCCCCACCTCGGGGCCGTTACGCACCGTGACCGTGAACTTGTCCGGCGCGTCCTTGAATAGCCAAGATGCCTTTTCGATTTTGTACCCCGCCAGCGGACTCCCGCCGGCCATCGATACCTCGACGCTTGCGTCGGCAAGCGCCTTTCCGGCGGCATCAACGACGGTGACCTGCACCGCGTTACCCGTCGCCTGCGGTATCTGGGGCCTTCGTTTCAGCGTTGGGTCGGCGTGCGCCAAGCCGGGCAAGACCCAACAGATAACCCCAAGGAGTAACGTCACTGTGCCAATTCGTAGTTTTTGCGTCGTGCTCATCTTTCTTACCTTTCCCAATTGAACTGCGCCAACTCCCACACGTTCCTATAGGTCAAACAATCGATTTTTCGACTGAGTCCACTATGTGTTGCGCGGCACCCGCCTTCGAAACCGCGCCATCCGAGCGCGTGACTATGAGGCACCGCCTTCAACGATTCTTTGCGTTCGCCTATATCGCATTAGGGGAGCAGAAGAGTCAGACGCCGCTTCCCCATCCTGCGCGACTATCAACTACCGGCAACTGTCACAGGCGCGTCACTTAGACGTGTTAGCCGACCGCCAACACATCCCCGTATCGCCGCCGATCGGCCAACGTCCAGCTTACCTAGCTTAGAGCGCCACCGATCGCCCCAGTTTGCGCACCGGAGCTAACATATGCAAGAAAAAAAAGTAAATTTTGCAAAATAAAAAACGAACCCACCACCCGGCGTCTTCCGTGGCTTCGCCTGGCCGGAGTCCTCTTTGACCAGGCGAGGCCCCCGTCAACCATTAAGGACGGTACTTAAGCTACCAAGATTCCGGTCCGGAAGGTCGTCTATATACCCCAAATTAACACTAGATGGCGTCTTTACTCCCCGAAGCAAGGGTGAAAAGTCTCAATCGCATCATAAAAATGTCGCACCGTGCTCACCTGTAACGTCGGGCTTTTCGTTTTACCTGAGGGAGAGGATGGGGCGAGGAACCACCGATTGACCATGGTAGTCTCGTTCTTCTTATCCCTTCGCTGTGAAAAACAGCGGAATTTCACACACTGCCAAGATCGCAAATCTTTTTCTTGTATCCGTGCCGGCGAATCTGTACATTGGAAAGTGCCGTCCGCGGATCTCGCCTTTGCAAGCAAACAGCAGGGCGTCTAATTGCGGTAGCGTCAGGACGGCCTTGTCGGATGTAGTGTCGCATGAGTGTCTTGGTTCCCCTACGTTGGGTCGTGCGGCATGCACTCGCGTCGTCCCGTTGTCGGCCTTGCCTGCCGCCTCCATCGAATCCGATCGGGCTTCCCAAACATCGCGTTTCTCCGTTTTTCCATGTTGCGGTTGTGCTGACGGCAACCGTCACGGCTTGGGGTCAGTACCCGACGTACCCTCAGATCGAGACTACTCTGCTGACCGCCGAGCAGAACCACCCCTCGCTGGCCAAACGCTACAATGCGGGAACGAGCATCCAGAACCGCACCATGTGGTTTCTGCGGATCAGCGACAACGTCCTGGTTGAAGAAGATGAACCCGAGGTGGCCCTCATCTCCACCATGCATGGCGACGAGGTCACCGGCGTAGTCATGTGCCTGAACCTCATCGACTATCTCTTGAGCAATTATGGTTCTGATCCTCGCGTGACCAACATAGTGGACTCGGTCGATTTATGGGTTCAACCTTGCATGAACCCCGATGGGTACGTGCTTCAACGGCGCGGCAACGCAAACAACGCGGACCTCAATCGTGATTTCCCCGACCCCTTTAACAGCCCGAACAACACGACTGCTGGCCGCCAACGTGAAACCGGAAACATTATGACATGGTGGTGGGGCCGGTCGATCGCGCTTGCGGCAAACTTTCATGGCGGCGCGTTGGTGGTCAATTATCCGTTCGACAATAATCCGTCCGGATCCAGCGTTTACACGGCGTCGCCTGATGACGACTTCTTCATTTGGTCCAGCGAAGAATACTCGCGTCACAACCTGCCCTTGTGGAACAGCGGCAGCTTCTTCCACGGAATCACAAACGGAGCGGACTGGTACGCCATCAGCGGGGGAATGCAAGACTGGAGCTATCGTTGGCACGGGGCCGACCACGTCACCATTGAACTCGGCACGACAAAAACTCCCCCCTACAGCCAAATGCCCACCTTCTGGAACGACAACCGCGAATCCATGCTCGCCTACATCGAAGCGTCGCTGGTCGGCGTACGCGGGATCGTGACCGATGCCGGCTCAGGGCAACCGCTCGCCGCGACCGTTGCTGTCGCCGGTCGTTCGTACCCGGCGTACACTGATTCCGACGTGGGCGATTATCACCGCTTGGTGCTTCCCGGTTCTTATGAAATGAACTTTCAGGCCCCGGGCCACGACACCGTCACGGCCGAGAGCGTCACGGTCGCCGCGGGAAGCGCGATGCGACAGGATCTCGCCTTGGGCGAACCAACAATGGTGGTCTTGCCCAACGGCGGCGAGTCCGTCGGCGCCGGAGCCTCGTTGACAATAGAATGGACGGGTAATCCCAACGTCGCCTTTCAGGTACAGTACACTTCGAGCTACGGCGCCACTTCGACTACCACCGACGGCTTTGAGAGTGGCGTCATCGGCCCGGAGTACACTATGGGCGGAAACGCTCCCTGGGGGGCAACCACCGGGGCAATGCACACCGGCTCCTACGCCGCGAAAGCTGGTTCCATCGGAAACAGCCAGTCCTCGTCGATGACGCGAACAGTGGAGGGGGGACAGGTGAGCTTCTGGTACCGGGTGAGTTCCGAAGCCAACTACGACTTCCTTAATTTCTATATCGACGGCGTACGTGAGGTGCAGGCGTCGGGAACGTCAGGGACTTGGACGCAGTACAGCAAGACCCTTCCGAGCGGCCACACTTACTCTCTTAAGTGGGAGTATGCAAAGGACACTAGCTTGACCGGCGGCAGCGACACTGCTTGGGTCGATGATGTGGAACTGATCTCGGATATCACGACCTGGACCGCCGTCACACAAACGGCTCCAGGGGCTTCGACGGCCTGGTGGACGCCGACCACGCCCGGCGGGCAATATAAGGTCCGTATACGCGCCGCGTACGGACCATCAATCTTCGGTGCTTGGGACGAAAGCGACGGGACGTTTATCGTACTTAATGTTCCAGTACCCGCCGTTTCGACTTGGGGGGTAATCCTGCTGGCTATTCTGTTACTGGCGGCCGGAATTATTCTGCAGCGGCGTGTCCGACCGTCGGCCTCAACCCTGGAAAGCGAGGGCTACCATGTCTAAAGGTAAATTTTATAGAACTCACTCAGTGTCCGTCGCAACACTCGCTGGAGTCATGGTTATCATCGGCGGCGCCGGACAAGCGATCGCGACAGCGCCCGAACCGACGAATTCCGCGCCGACTGTCAAGGACTTGGCGACGTTTCCGGCTGTGCAGGCCGCACTGCTCGCCGGAGACGCGGCCCGGCTGGACGATCTGCTCCAACGGCAACCCGCGGCGGTTCGCGCCCGCGACGCTTCGGGGGCTACGCCGTTGCACGTAGCCGCCCGGCTGATGAACCTCAAGGTCACGAAAGTGCTTTTGTCGCGGGGCGCCGATCCCAACACCAAGGACCGCGATGGCTTCACCGCCCTTCACGTTGTCGCGTACACGGGCGGCGAGAAAAACTCCAGCGACGTCCGCGCAGAGCTTACGCGCTTGCTCATCGCAAGCGGAACGGATATCAAAGCCAAGGACGCGCACGGCAAGACAGCACTGCACCTCGCAGCCATGAAGGGGCGGATGGAAATGTTCGCGCCGCTCCGCGCCGCCGTCGATGCTGTCGACGAACGCGGGCGAACTCCTCTCCATGACGCCGCAAACTACGCTCAGCTCCAAGCCATCAAATGGTTGCTGGACTCAGGCGCCGCTCTCGCTGCCAAGGATCAGGAGGGCAACACGCCTCTTCACCTCACCGCCGGGCGATTTCGAATCGCGGCGTCGGAGCAACTGCTTGACTCCGGCGCGGATGCGAACACGACCAACGACAACGGACAGACGCCGCTGCATGCGCTTGCCCTCGTAGACGGCGATGAGCCGGAGATTGAGCGTCAGCTTCCCGCCGTTGCTGAATTGCTGCTTGCCCGAGGCGCCAACGTAAACGCACGAGATGCCGCCGATCACACCCCGGTGCAATACGCGACGCGGAAGAACCACGCCGAGCTGGCACGCACGCTTCGCCGACATGGCGCCACCGAGTAGATCCACCCCTGTGTGTTCCCGTAACCGTTCACGGACCTGAAGAGGGTAGATGTGACAATCAATGTGTGCTTCCGGCAGGCATACGTAATCACGATTGAGGAGCACGGCGCCGACAGGGGCGGGCAATTCGGCGTGGGATCAGCAGCGATCAGTTGCGGGTGGCGTCCGGGGGAGAGGCGGTCAGTAGGTGGTTGCTGCGGAAGAGGGTATCTAACACTACAGCGCTGGATCGCAGTTCTAAGCCTGTCCGCACGGGTGGGAACCCGCCTTGGGACGCTAGAAACGCGGTTTCCGGGAGGATGCAGCGCTGTAGTGCTAATAAGTCTTCTTCCCTGAAAAGAGAAACGCCATTCCCGACCGGCTGTGCTGACGCTTGCCGTCTGTGCACCTGACTACGTAATGGAGGAGGTATCTGCCACGAATGCCCTCGCAAAGTCCATTACCTGGGAGTGTGGCAAGTCCGGCCGGACCTTCAAGAGCGCCATCATCTGGAACGTGGCCGAGTCCGCTCAGACACTACGCGAAGAGGTCCGCAATCGGTGGTATCACCGGCCGATTGGCGAACGTCATCGGAACGATGCACCTCGGAGTGCCGTCGGATTGGGTCTTTCGCAACTTAGCGGGCAATCAGGTGGCGGGAAACAAGACGCTCCAGCGACTTAAGCGTTATGCGTTGGAGGCTGAAGTTCTCGTCGAAACGCGTCCGCACACGGCACACCCGTGGTCATTGATCAGGTGGCATTGGCTCCGGCACTACCATCGGACTCGCGCTCACGTCCGTAAGATTCGACGTGAAGTGTCCAAGGTGGCGATGGGCTATGCCGGCGACGCGATCCATGATCACTACCGCAGTCTCGATACGTTCGCTTTCCACGAAGAGTATGCCAAGTATTGCCGCCGAGCCGGCCTGATGGACCGGCTGGCCCGAGCTTGAGGACTGGAGTACTTTGGGTATCCGGATCGCCGGGAGCGCGCAGATGGCAACCGTCACTCGCCACCCGACGACAAGGTGGGCGAGTGCAGAGAAAGGGTAAACGATGCCAAACTTGTTGGATCCGTTCACGCTGCGTAGCGTGACCATGCGGAATCGCATCGGTGTCTCACCGATGTGCCAGTACAGTTCGGAGGATGGGAAAGCTACCGATTGGCATCTCGTGCACCTCGGCTCACGGGCCGTGGGTGGAGCCGGGCTGATCATCTGCGAGGCAACCGCGGTCGAGCCGCGCGGCAGGATTTCCCCCAGTGACGCGGGACTGTGGTCGGACGAACAGATTGAACCGCAGGTGCGGATTAACCAGTTTCTGATCGCGCACGGCGCTGTGCCGGCCATCCAGCTCGCGCACGCCGGGCGCAAAGCCTGCACCGCTCGGCCCTGGGAGGGCAGCCAACTCCTGTCCAAAGCCCAGGGTGGGTGGGAGATCGTCGGTCCCAGCCCGATCCCGTTCAATGATGGCGATCCGCCTCCCCACGAGCTGACCCTTACGCAGATCCGCGAGATCCAGAATGCGTTTGTTACGGCCACCGTGCGTTCCGTTCAAGCCGGCTTTCAGATGCTTGAGATTCACGGCGCTCATGGCTACCTGATGCACAGCTTCCACTCGCCGCTGTCCAACGCCCGGCGCGACGAGTACGGCGGAAGCTTCGAGAACCGCATTCGGTTTACACTGGAGACCGTCCGGCTGGTTCGGCCCAAGTGGCCGGACAGCAAACCACTCGCGGTGCGGCTGTCGTGCACCGATTGGTACGAGGGCGGTTGGACTCTGGAGGAGTCGATCGAGCTGGCCAAGAAACTGAAGGCGGAAGGCGTCGACTTGATCGATTGCAGCTCCGGGGGCGGGACGCCCAAGGCACGCGTGCCGGTGGGGGCGAGCTTCCAGGTTCCTCTTGCGGAAGCGGTACGGCGACAAGCTGGGATCCCGACCGCCGCGGTGGGTTTGATCACCGATCCGATGCAGGCCGATGAGATCATCCGCAACGGTCGGGCCGACTTGGTGCTGCTCGCGCGGGAGATGTTGCGGAACCCCTACTGGCCTGTCCAGGCCGCCCGCGCGCTGGGAAAGGCGGACATGCTGCAACTGCCGGTTCAGTATGCTCGGGCGATCCGGTAGAACGGCACACTCCTTGCCGGGATCGCGCGAGGCAAGGAATACGCCTCCCAAGCGATCGCAATCCGCTCGCAACGGTGCCGAGTCTGCGATGCGTTGCTCCTGCGCCGCGGGAAGTACTACTCGGAGTACGGTAGACGTGTGTAAGAAAGACACGCTGTCCGACCGGATTGAGCTACGTATAATCGCGGCATGCGCTACGCAGGCACCGTCTATCGCCCGCCCAGTGAGGCCAATTCTTTTCTCCTCCAGGCCACGATCGGTTGCTCGTGGAACCACTGCACCTACTGCGCGATGTATCGCGACAAGCCGTTCCAAGTGCGCCCCTTGGCCGAGACGCTCGAGGATATCGCCACGGCCGGTGGTTCCTTCGGAGATCGGGTCCGCAAGGTTTTCGTCATGGACGGCGATGCCTTGACGATGGACATCGAGCTGTGGGAGCCGATCCTACAGGCGCTCAGCGCCACCTTCCCCAAACTGCGCCGGGTAAGTTGCTACGCGACAGCCTTAAACCTCCTGGCGAAACCGCAGGAGGAGTTGCGGCGCTTATTCGATCTGGGGCTGAAGCTGCTCTACATCGGCCCGGAATCTGGCGACGACGTAACGCTGAAACGCATCGCCAAGGGCGCCGGCTCAGCCGATCATGTCGAGGCTGCGGCCAAGGCCCGTGAGGCCGGCATGAAGCAATCGCTCATCTTCCTGCTCGGTGCTGGTGGCGCGGAGCGCAGCGTGGAAC